>JACOTG010000202.1 GCA_016178505.1 Planctomycetota bacterium | reverse complement strand
TCGCGCAGGACGTTTTTCTCCGGCTCCTTTCCGGCGCGAGACCCGTGAGCGCCGTCGTCGCTCCGAGCGTCGCGGGGTTCCTCGCCTTTCAGCGTCAGATCGCGATCAGCGTCGCGATCAGCGCCGAGCGCCGAGAACGCGGACGCGTTCGCTGCGGCAACTGCGCGCACTTCGCGCCTTACTCGGAGATCTGCCTCCGATCCGGCCATCCGTGGACGCACGTCCGCCTGAAGACGTCGCAGGATCCGCGTCGCCTCGAGCCGCCCTGTCGATCGTTCGTCGCCCTTCGCGATCCGCAGCGACTCGACGAGCGCACCGAGTCGGGGATGGCGATCGCCTCGGACGAAGTGGCCACCGAGATCGAAGCGTTTCACGAGGCGCTCGTCTCCCTCGCATCATCGAACCCGCGAGCCGCGCTCGTCGTGCGCGCGCGCCTGGTCGAGGGTCGAACCTACGAGGATCTGGCGCGGCCCGGCCTCAGCGTGCGGACGATGAAGCGCGATTTCGCAGCCGGACTCGCATTCCTGCGGACGCAGCTCGCGCCGCCGCCCGCCGAAGCGCGAACAAAGATGGCCCCCAGCGTCGAGCTGAGCCGTTCACAGGATCAGGGAAGGCCATGAACCCCAACGAAGAACCCATCGATGCCGCAGTGAAACGGCTCGCTGCCGAGTACCGGGAGTCCGACCTTCGCCGGTCCGAAAGCCAGCTCGCCGCGCTCGGGGAGTGCCCGGAGCCGGCGGATCTCGACGCGCTCCGCCGCGGCACGATCCAGTCGGCCGAGAAGCGGACGGCGCTCGCGCGTCACGTGATCGCGTGCCCGCGCTGCGCCGACCGGAACCTGACGCTCCTCGCATCGGATGTCGAGATCCAGCAGATGTCGAATGGCACCCGCGTTCGACGGATGGCGATCGTCGCGGCAGCGGCCGCGGCGGTCGTTCTCGTCACGTGGATCGCGCTGCGCCCGGGCGGACCGCCGCTGTCACCGGCGCTCGGCCAAGTCCTCCTCGTCGATGCCGCGGGCCGCGAAATGCGCGATGCCGAGCCGCCGCGAGTCGGTGACAACCGGCGAGCGCTGGTCGTCGTCGCGCGAACGGGCTTTGCGTCGCTCGTGCGACTCGCCTCCGAAAACGGCGACGCGACGATCGAGCCCGTCGACGCCGCCGCGCGGTGGGCGGCGGTGACGGCCGGCGAGGAAGTGCTCCTGCCATTGGATCGAGCGGTCAGCATTTCACGAGCCGAGACGTGGATCGTCGTCCTGGCCGACAAACCCCTCGTCGACGACGAGCTGATCGGCATCGCGCGCGCCGCAGCCGCGGGCACACCGCCGTCACGCGCCTCGATCGGCGCGGCGACGCTCGTCGTGCGCCCCATCGCGCGGTGATCACGGTCTGCCCGGCATCGCACCTCCGTCGTCGCCGACACACACCCACGCCGCCCAGGCGGCCGGGTGCGCGAAATCTTTGAGCAGCGAGCCTCGCGGGAACGCGGGGACGCCTTCGCCTCGAAGCCAGTGCCGCGACGCGTCGCGCATCGCGTCGGCAATCGGGACTCCCCTCGCCGCGCTCGCATAGAACGAGGACATCCAGGCCGCCGTGCACCGATCGTCCACGTCGCGCAAGGTCGACACGACGCACGACGCGCCGGCGAGAAGGAACGCGCGCCAGATGCCGAGCACACCTTCGCCGCGGTGAAGGTCGCCGTCGGCCGTGCCGCACGCGGAGAGCACGACGCGCGCGCCGCGGGTGATCGGGAGCGACTCGAGAGCGCTGCACTCGAGCCATCCCGTCCCCTCGCCGCTCGAGGCGAAGAGGAGCGCCGAGGCGGAATGCTCGTGGCCGCTCGATCTTCGCGCATGCGTGCCGAGGTGCAGCCAACCGACCGCACGCTCGGCGAGCGCGGTCCGTAGCGCTTCGGACGTCGCCTCCGATCGTTCGAGCACTCGTACGTCACGGAACGATCGCCGGAGTGCGGCGCCTTCGACCGACGCGAATCGAAGGGGCGGCGGCGAATCGCTGCGCACGACGGGATCGAGCGCCGCGAGAACCGCGGGCTCGCGATTCGGTCGCGCGAGCGCATCGAGGATCGCGAGAGAAGGCACGCGCGCGATCGCGACCTTCTTCACGAGAAAGGGAAGCCCAGCGAATCCGGGCTCGGGCCCGCGTTTTCCCGCCAGGAGAGCGTCGAACGGCACGCGCTCGATCATGCCGTCCGGCATGACGAGAAGTCGGTCGGGGCCGTGCTCGCCTTCGAACCACGCGCACGCCGGGCCGAGCAGACGAGCGGTGAGCGCCCGGACGTCGTGCTCGTATTCGTCCGCGCTCCGCGTGAGCCCGCGTTCGGTCATCCAGTCGTCGAGGAATCGACCCACCGCCGCATCGACTTCCTCCGCCGCGCCGAGGTCGGCGAAGATCCTCTCGGCGCGGAAGCGTCCGAGCAGGACATAGTGATCGCGCTCGTGGTCGGTTTCGACCGGCGGAAGCGCGCGCGACACGAACCATCGAAGCTCCGCGACGCCTTCCGGAAGCGCCCCGAACTTCGGCGGGGGCACGCCGTGCGCGGCCGGCGGCGCTTGGCCCCCGCGCGCGTTCAACGCCGTGCGGAGAACGCGGGCGCGTCCGTGTTCGATCGCCGCCGTCGCGCGTAGGAAGCGCTCGTCGCGCGAGCCCTCGGCGCCGGAGCCGTCGCACAGCTGCTGGACGAGGAATCCGTGAGTCTCGACGGCCTCTTCCGCTTCGTAGAGCGCATATCCCGGAGCCGCCTTCGCGAGCATCTCGTCCTCGATCGCGATCATGGTCAGGAGCGCCTCTTCCGTGACCTTCGCGTTGCCGAGTCGACGCGCCGCGAACGCGCGAGTTTCGACGTTGTAGCGAAGGCGACGCAGGTGAGACGGCTTCGACGGATCGAGTCGAGCGCGCTCCTCATCGAGGGTTTTGAGGCACGACTCGGGCTTCCCCTCCCGATATTCGACCCACGCGCGCGAGGCGATGCAGTGTACCGAGTCGTCGGCGAGCCCGAGCCGATCGAAGATCGCCGCCGCTTGGTCCAAGTCCTCGTGCGCCTCCGCGAATCGGCCGAGGTTCGCGAGCATGTTCGAGCGTTGCACGCGTGCCAGCGCGCCGTCCCTCGCTTCGGGGAAGTTCTCGATGGCGTTCGTCCACGCGTCCACGGCCTGCTCGTGGCGATGGTTGGAGCGCTCGTCGTCCTCGGGCCGTCGATAGCCGTGCCAGGTGCCGAGCGCGAACCACGCGACCCCAGTGATGGTCCCTTTTCGATTTGCGTCTTGCGCCGCGAGGGCGGCTTCGAGTCGCTCGGCGTCCGACTTCGCGTCTCCTTCGTGCGCGAGTCGACAATCCAGGATCAGGCGGTGAGCCAGCGCCTCGACGAACAAGGGTCGCGATCTCGATTCGGATTCGTGGATCGCGATGCCGAAGCGCGCGAGCGCGTCCGACGACTCGTCGTTCTTCTCGGCGACCACTCCGGCGATGAAGAGCGCGTAAGCGTGCTCGAGGACGAAGCCGGTATGGGCCAGCGCGGTGGCCGCGTCGTTCACGTCATCCACGATCCGACGGCCGTCGGCGCCTTGATGAAGTCCGAAAGTTGCGCGGAGCGCGCCTCGCGCGAGCTTGGCGTGCGCAGCCGTCTCGACGCTCGCCGCGCTCGACAGCCGCACGGCGGCGTCCGCGCACGCGAGACGATTCTCACGGAGAGGATCGGTCGCGCTCGTGCTCGAATCGATCGCAACGTCGCCGATCCGCAGCGCCCGTCGCTCGAACGCGCGTCCGAGGAGGCCCGGCTCGATGGCTTCGGCTCCCTTCTCGCTTCCGTCGTCGAGGCAGCGAAGGAGAGTCGCGGCCTCCGCCGGCGTCAACCGAAGGAGGCGCCCGCAATCGTCCGTGAGGAGGTCGTGGAGCGGACCGACAGGCGCCGCACGTCGCGCGCGCTCGGCGGAGTCCGTGGCACTGCCGGGCTCGGAATCGACGAGCGCGCGCGCGGCGTCGACGAACGCTTCATCGAACGCGGCCATCGAGAGCGACGGCACCTCGGGCCAGTCGTCGCCCGCGGATCCGAACGAGAACGCGCCGAGGACGAGAGCGAACATCGCGGTGCTGAACACGGCCATGATTCTCCCGAATCACCGGATCCGTGACCACCCCGATCGGCGGGGCCCAAAGGCGCGATCACGGCGCCGTGATCGGCGCGAGGATCGACGTCGACGGAGTCGGATTGCCCTCGTTGACGACCTCGACGGTGTACTGGTTCCACGCCGTCGGACTGAGCAGCGTCGGTTGCCCCGGCGACGGAAACACTCCAAGGAATAGGTTCATGACGTCCGGCGCCCAGATGCCCCCGTTCATCATCATGTAGAGCACGAACGGGTCGACTTCCGCGGTCGTCTCCCATACGACGGTGTTCGTCGCCGGGTCGATCGCGGGCTGGAGATCCAACTCGATGAGGAACGTGTTCGCGGGGACGTTCGCGTAGGGCGGGGGAACGCCCGGCGACTGCGGATGCGGCATGCGGAGCCGAAGCTTCGCTCCATGCCGGATGTTCGTTCCGCTGACGCGGAAGCGGCGCGGCGCTTCGTGCCGCGGGGCCGTCGGCCCGAACCCGCCGGCGGTGATGAGCGCGTTTTGCATGAGGCGCATCGCTTTCAGGCTCTTCGGCTCCGGCAAGCTCGGCTGCTGCCAGACGAAGTCGTTCGGGCCCGGCGCGCCCGCGGCTGGAGGCGACCAGTTCTTCGTGAACTGCGGGACGAACGCCCAGTGCGTGGCTGGCATCGCCGGGAGCAGCGTGATTCCGGAAGGCGTGGGCTGGGTCGGCGGAGGCGCAGGCGCGATGCCTGTCAGGCTCGCGACGCGTCGCTCGCTGCCAACGTGGACGCCCTCGACGATGACGACGTCGTTGGCCCCGAGCGTGGTGGTACATCCGGTGAGACCCAGGAGCTGCGACGTCGTGAACGTCGTCGTCGGCGACGCGACGTCGACGTACAGGTTCTGAGTGACGTCGTAGTAGAGACCCTGCGCCGTTCCATTCACCCGACGATAGACGGCGATTCCGCAGTTCGCGCGTTGCGCTTGCGTTTCGCCGAGCGCGAGGAGCGGCGCGGCTGCACACGCGTTGCTCGTCGTCACCGTGAGCGCGGGGCCGACGCTCGGAGCGACTCCCGTATCGAACTCGCGGCAGAACTGGATCACCGCCTCGAGCTGCTGCTGTTCGCCCGCCGCCAGGCCACCGTTCGGGCCGGAAGCCCCGGTGTAATCGAATGTGCCCGGAGGCGCCGTGAAGTCCGGCGCGAAGAAGATCGTCGTGAACCCGTTGATCGAGAGATTCGCGGCGCCTCCTTGCGTCAATCCCGCCGTGCTTGTGCGACGCAGAGCGCCGTTCGGCGGCATCGGCATCATCGCGGAGGACGTCTCGAAGATTCCTTCGCGGCTGCCGAGGCTTCGAAGGGCAGTGGACTCGAGCGGCTGAAACACGAGCGGTTGAGCGAACGGATCGGCCGTTTGCGAAGTGAGCGAGATCGTGTTGCTGCTGCCTTCCGGAAGCGAGTGGCAGCCGACGCACGACCGTCCGGCGCAGATCCCACCGCCGGCCCCATTGAACGTGAGCGGCTTGATGTGGAACAACTTCAGGCCCAGTAGGCCGCCGCTTCCGGTGGTTTCGCTGTTCGGCAGGCCGAGCGCGCCCGAGTGCACTCGCGTGTATGGCTCGTCGGGATTCGGCGGGTACATGACCTGATCGATGAAGTCCCGGAACGCGATCATCTGCGCGTCCGTGATCCCGCCCCCGTTCGTGCTCTGCGAATTCAGCGGAAGCCCCATCAAGTTGACGAACGCTTCGTTGAAGTCGGTGAACTGAGGCTTGTCGCCGCGCCAGTGGTACGGGGCGTTCGAGAACAAGACTTGCGCGTCACCCGCGACCGGATGGTTGACGAGGCCTCGCAGGCTCTGGGTCACCTTGGCTTGACGGTCGCCGGGAAACGCCGGCGACGAGACGAAGGCCGCGTCCACGACGCCGTCCGGAAGATAGGAAGGCACGGGGGCCGCTGGATTCGTCGGATCATCGAGCTTCCAGGCGAGTCCGTCGGTGTGCGCGAAAACGTGGCACGACGCGCAGCTGTCCATCTGACCGAAGGACGTTCCGAGCGCCTCGTAGAGAAAGAACCTTCCGCCGCGCACGACCGAGGGCGTGGGGTCGTTCGCGAGAGCGATCTTGGTGACGTGCGTGTTCGTGAGCGGGTCGATCACGCTGATCGAATTGTCGTTGCGATTCAGGCAGTAGAGGCGCGCGCCGGGATCTGTCGAAGTAGCCACGGCCGGCTTGATCGCCAGGCACACCGGCCCCGACATCGTGTACCCGCCTCCCGTCGGAAACGGGATGTCGATGACGGTGCTCGGCCACGACATTGCGCGCTGCGGGTTCGGCGTGAGGACGACGATCTTGTCGGTCGAGAAGGACGTCACGAAGACTTTCTGCAGCGTGCCGGACGACGACTCGAGAAGCGCGACGTCGGTCGGCATCGACACGCGTTGACCTAGATTGCTGGGGCCCGTTCCAGCGGGAACCACGCGCGCGGTCGAGGTGAGGTTCAGATTCCGGTCCTGCACCTGGATCGGGCCCGGAAACAGCGACGCCGTTTGGACGACGTAGAGGTGGCTCTCCACGAAGCCCGTGTGCGGGCCGTTGGGCCCGGTGTTCGACAGCCCGTCGGACTGTGTCCTCAGCCCCTGCTTTCCGGCGATGTCGTTTCGCGCCAGGCTCCCCACGATGAACAACCGACCATCCTGGGACGCGGCGATCCCCATGTTCGTCGACCCGAGGCCGTTTCGAACGAACGCGGGAACGATCGCGGCGGGATTCGTGAAGTCGGCCGAGATCATGTCGAACTGGAATCCGCCCCCTGCGACTCCGGCGATGCGGTCGAATCCGTTGTCGCCGCGAAGCGACAGGATGTGCACGCGGTTGCTCTCATAGAGGATCCGTCGCGGCTCCTTCATCACCGGCGCATTCGGGTCGGAAAAGTCCAAGAGCACCAGCGGGTTCAAGCTGAGGTTCGCCGGGGCAAGCGTTCCGGCATCGAGGTAGATGAGCGAGCTTCGCGAGCTGAGAAGCACCTCCAGGTAACCCGTGAGCGGGCTCAGTGCCAGGTCGCAGGGCGAATCTCCGACCAACGTCGTCGCGACCAGCGTCGCCACCGCGGAACCGCCCGTCGGGAAGTCCACGCGGCTCACCGAGTCGCCGATGAAGTTCGCCGTGTAGAAGCGGTTCAGCGACGGGACGTAGTGCACGCTGACCGGCGCGAGGCCGACCGGCACGCGCTGAACGAACGACAGCTCGCCGGGGTTCACGACGTGATAGATCTCGACGGAGTTGTCGGGCGTGTTGCAGACGAGCACGTAGTACGTCCCGTTCACGAGGGCGACGTCGATCGCCTTGACGGGCGCGACCTCGTGTTCGACGAAGCTTCCCTGCGCGAATGCCGGAGCACTCAGAGACGTGGCGATGGAGACGAGAAGGAGCATCCCGAGCGCGCGTGTCCACATGGTGAATCCACTCCTGTTTCCGCAAGCGGCCGTCGACGGGTGAACCGATCGTCCGCGCCGCGCCGAGCGGCGCCGATTCGAACGCGGTCGGCAACTCCCGTTCGGATGGAAGGAACGTCCCGCGGCGCGACAGCGGGCCAGATCGAGTTGAACCCGAAATGGGGACGATCTCGGCGCACGTCGGCGCGGCCGAGCGCGAGGCTCCTCGCTTCGTCTTCATTCGGCGTTGGGAGGCTCACCGGTCGGCGAGACCAAAGCGAAGAGCGAGGACTCCGCGAGTGCATCGGACTCGCGAGTCTCGTCGCGCGCTTCGAGGCGGTCTCACTCGCCGATGCGACCCCGCGGCCGAGTGAGATAGGCGCTCAGGGCAGCTCGAGCGGAGCGACGTTCGACAGCTGAAGCAATCCGGTCGCGGCCGGCGTCAGCTCGAGACACTGAACGTGAAAGCGCGTGCCTGCCGGAATCCCTGCGATCGAGAACGGGAGGGCGAAAATTCCGCCGGGACCCCCGAAGGGCCCGGAGACCGTGGAGAACACTCCGGGCCCGGAGAGGGAAGTGGTCGTGACCGGGTTCGCGAGATTCAGCCAAAGCGAGTAGCCGAATCCCGCCACCGGGATCGGAGACGGAAACGTGACGGGGAACGAGAAGCCGGTCGAATTGGGCACCGCCTCGACGGCGATCGCGAACTTCTGACCGGAGGACCGTGTCCCGATCTCGAGGCGAAGCACTCGCGCGGCAATCGCGGCCTGAACGGCGGAGGCGTTTGTGAGAAGCGGATCCTCCTGCGGATAGATCACGTCGAGGTAGGGCGTCACGCGAACACTGCGGGCGAGCATCGCAACGATGTTCCCGTTCACGCGCACGCAGACGGTGTGATTTCCCGGAGGAAGCGCGCTCGAGAATTGCGCGAAGATCAGCGAGCCGGGTGCGAGGTCCGTGACGACGCTGGCAATCGCCTCCGGTTGGAGCGTCGGGCCCGAGGCGATCACCTGCGGGATGCCGAGAGTAACGTCGACGCCGGCTGCACTACCGCCGATCGGCAGGTTTGCGCCCGCGACGAACACGAAGTTGTTGCCTACCGAATAGTCGCTCAGGCTCGGCGCGACACGGTTGATCGTCGGAACCGGGATCGCGACGTCGACGTGGCTGCGTGCCGCGAAGTTCCCGCTCATGCGCGTGCGCTGCCCCGGACTGAAAGCGGGCGACATCGTGCCGATCGTACTCAGGCACGCGTAGTAGTAAGCCATGATGTTGTTCGAAAGCGTGGTCGCGTCTACCTGGCACGATCCGTACGCCGTCTGCATGGCGGATTGCTCCGTGCAAGGGTTTGGATTCGTGTTGGCGCCGCAGCTGGAGTAGGGATCGGCCGGGGTATCGCTCACCAAGTCGCCGAGCGTCGTCGAGCCGAGAGCGCCGCACGACGCTGGCACGGGCTCGCACCCCCCAAGTCCGCCGGGGATGGGTCTCCATTCGAAGGTGTGATAGAGCCCGAAGTAGTGCCCGATCTCGTGCGCGAGAGTCACGGCGTGGAACGTGGCGGCGCCGGCGCCGAGGTTTGTGTAGCCCGCGACGAAGACGATGTCGTCCTCGTCCGGAAACTGGCTGAGGTTCGTCGGACCTTGCGGGAAGGAGCAGGACCCGCTCGACCCCATATTATTGATCGAGTTCACGAGGTACACGTTGATCGCGTCCGGATGCCACGCGTACCTCGCCGGATTCGCCTCGCATGCCGCTTCCATGGCGTCCTTCCACGACAATGCGATCTGCCCGTTCACCGTCGGACCCGTGGTCACGTCGTAAAACGAAAAGGGATAGAAGGGGTCGAGGAGGTCGACGATGTCGGTGGCCGGGGTGAACTGTAGCGTGATCGATCCCGTGCCTCCGGATCCTTGAAGATACGTGCTCGCGCTCGTCACCATGTTGGTGATGTTGGTGATCCCAGCAGGACCTGCCCAGTAGCCGTTCGGAGCGGGGGCCGCGGTGCTTCCGGGCGGCGCTCCCCAAACTCGCTTGATCGACACGCGGACGGTGATCTGCGCGTCCGCCGTCGCCGCGAAGCCAGTCAGCAGGGAAGAAACAACCGATGCGAGGAACGCGATGCGTCGGATTCCCATCGAGGCACCTCCGAGTATTGGGCGAGCGCCCAAAGCTCACATCCCCGGTCCCGCGCTCCAGCGAAAACAATGCATCGCGCGGCGCCGACTCGAACGCAACCCGCCGAGTCCAGTCGGATGAAGAAACGTCCGGCCGCGCGAGGGCGGGCCAACTCAACCCGAGGGGCCGCGAGAATTCTCGCGGCTGTCGGGAGAAAGTCATGCCGCCGTCCGCGTCGGTTTCGCGAACGAAGCGCGACGCGACTCCGATGGTTCCGATGACGCACCGTTCCGTCGCCAGCGACGAGCGCGGGGAGAGGAATTCGACGATACGCCTCGACAACCGGTGGAATGGTGTTTGGCTCGCTCGCACGCTCGGCAGGCTCCACCGGTACCCGGAACATCTGGCGCGGTTGACCGGCCGCTAACAGGCGCACGGGACCACTTCAGAACGAAGAGATCGTGGCGGCTCTGTGGGGCCTCATCGGCCTGTGCGGGATCGCGTACGCCGTCGTCGTCGCTCGGCGTCTGCGAGTGCAAACCACCTACCGACCCGTCTCTGAGGACTGGTGGTTCGACGTGCTGCTTCCGCTTGCGACGTACGCAACTCTGGCCGCTTCGGCGTGCATGGCTGCGATCTGGGCGCGCGCAGCCCTTTTCGTCGTCGTCGCGGCGGCGCTCCTGCTCCTTTTCATCGGCATTCAATCGTGAATGGCACCGACGGTCGCGCGTCGGCTGAGGTGATAGATCCCCGTGAACGTCGCGACGATCGACTGCAGTGGAGACCCAAAGGCGCCAGTCGGCATGCCTTGAGCAAGCGAAGCCGTCGTCACCGCTCCGCAGTTCGAGCACAGCAGTGAGTGGGCGACGCAAGGAGCGATGGATCACGGCGAGAGCGTGGCGACGGGCCTCCACCGCGCACGCGGTTTAGTTCAATGTATCGATTCTGGCGTTGACGGCAGCGTGAGATGCCGGACCGCGAGCCCGGTGATAGCCGCGAGCGCGCGCATTTCCAAATCTCGTGGAACTTCTTCGGTCTTCCCATTGGCTTCCGATCCAAACCACTCCCCTGTGTCCTCACGCGGTCGCAATCGTGCGGCCACGAACACGGAGGCGTTCAAATGAACGCCGGCTGATTCGCGGAGCGATCACGTCAGACGGTCGACCAGCGGCGGCGTCTCGCCGCGAAGGGCCACTGCTGTAGGATCTAGCAAGACAACCGTTCGAGGGCCCGAATTCTGCGATGGTCGCCGCCACTGCTCGGCAGCGGCGCCAACGCCACCTCGTTTCGACCATGGAAGGCAACGGACGATGATCGTCTCGCGTGTTGCATCGCGGTCGCCCGTCGTGCGGCGGTCATCGAGATGAGCGCTTCCGGGTGCACAGAGTCTCGAGGTTCCCGCAGCAGAGCACCAAGCCCTCGATCGCGTCCTGCCACCCTGCAGGCCCAACTCTTCGAGTGCACCAGATGGGCGCCAGCGAGTCGACGAGCGCTCGATCGTGAGTGCCGCCTGGTCCCGCCACGACAACGGGGATGTCCACGGTCCGAAGCATCGGGAGGTCTAGAAGACCGTCACCGAGCCCGAGTGATCGGATCCTAGAAAAACGGTCGAGGATTCGTCGGGTCGCAGCCCCCTTGTCCGTTGGGCCGTGAAGGTACGCGAAGCGGCGAGACCTCGACACCTGAAGGCCGCGTGTTCGCGCGTTCCTGACGAATTCCGAGAGCTTCGAGGACTCGAAGGCGTGCACTTCGAAGGGCTCGTCGTACTAGCGGTGCCGTGCGCGCTCGACCGCGTCGAGGTCGAGACCGGTGAGCTGAGACAACTCGCCGTTGGTCATCTCGGAGATTCCTCGAAACGCCGCGCCCGTTTCGGCACGGATCTCGCGAAATTGCCGCAGAGTCCATTCGCGCGGCTGGCCGAGGACTTCGACCCGATCGGGCCACACGATGGCGCTTCCGTTTTCGACGACGAAGGGATCGTGAATCGCCAACTTCTCCTGCAGCCACTCGACCTCGTCCCTCGTTTTCGAGGTGCAGAAGACGACGGGGATCTTTCGCCGCCGCAGTTCGTCGAGCGCCGCCGCGGCATCGGCCCACGAGTACGTCACGGCATCGAGGAGGGTGCCGTCGAGGTCGGTAATGACGACCCAATCCGTCACGATGCCACCGCCTGAAGCGCGACGCACGCTCCAATCACGAGGGCTGCTGCGGCGACGAGTCCGAACGCGGTCAGCGCGTTTCCGCGAAGCACGACGTCGCGGCGTAGCTCGACCGCGGCGGCCGACCCGGCCGACCACGACACGCCCACGCACGCGACGAATCCGATCACGTTCCACCAAAGCCACGACACGCTCGGGAGAAGCTGCCACGTGGCGACTTCGAAGGCGAGCGCGCTGGCCATTCCGAGTGCCGCGGACGGAGCGGTGGCGCGCCGCGAGTGCAGCGCGACCACGAAGACTCCGAGGATCGGGCCGTAGAAGAGCGAGCCGCGACCCACCCACACGCTCATCGCGAGCATCGCGGCGAGATACGTCGCGACCGCTGCCCAATCGAGCGCGGTCATCGCGTCGTCGGTCTCGCAGCGGTTGCCATTCGCTCGACGAGGTACGGCTTCTCCTCCTCGAACGTCTCGGCCTGGCGATCGACTTGCAGGTCGGCTTCCGCCGTCGTCAGGTCGCGCGTTTCCACGACGAATGCGGCGACGCGCGCGTAGTAGATCGGCGTCATCGTCTCCACGAGCTTGTAGCGATCCTTCGACCATCGGTGGAACGTCGCCACGAAGTCGTAGACGATGCGGGCCCAGCTGCGTGCTTCCATGTGGAAGTCGGCATCCGCGGCGCGCGACAGCCGCTCGAGGAGCGCGAATTGCTCCGGCGCGAGAACTTCGCGCCACAGTGATGCGAAGTGCTCGAACCCGGCGCGATAGCTCTCAGTCAGTCGCTCGAGCGAGATGCGCACTTCCGGCGGCTCGACGTCGACGCGCTGGCCGAGGAGCGGCACGGTCGTGCTTCGCGGGGCGTTGCGCCACACGGACTCGTACCGCGCCATCATGCCGAAGAGCGTGCCGACGACCTGTCGGAACATCGGGCCGAGCGAGGCTGAGGGATCCTTGGGGTCGTGGACCTTGGCTCCTAGGAACGCCTCGCAGACCTGGAAGCCCTCGCAGATCGCGACCGTCGTCATCCAGATGTCGATTCCGAAGCGGGCGATGTCGCCGTCCCAGACGTCTGCACGCGTGAACCACTCGACCAAGCGTGCGGAGAACCCGAAATCGCCCCCGATCGGTTGACGGATGCGCTTCGCGTACAGCGCTTGCGTCAGGGCCCGGGCGATGTTGTTCGTGATCGTCGCGTCCCACTTGTGCCGGACGTAGAACGGGCTCACGAAGTCGTAGCCGAGCTCGAGGGCGGGTTGAAGCAAGGCGGGCACCCACTTGGGCGTGATCGATTGGAGATCGGAATCGAACACCGCGCACGCCTTCGCCTGCAGCCGCGTCGCGGCTTCGAAGACCGCGCGAAGCGAGGTGCCTTTTCCCGGAAGGCCTCGGTAGATCGTCACGATTCGGTGAATTGGCGGTTCGACGGCGACGGCACGGGCGGCCTCGCGCGTGTAGTCGAGCGATCCGCCGTCCGACACGACGATCACGGCCGTGCTATTGGGGTAGTGCTCCGCAAGCCCTCGCGCGATCGTTCGCACGACGTGATCGACGCTCGCCTCCGCGTTGTAGCAGGGCACGCCGACGACCAGATCCGCGGAACCAATCTCGCGAATCCGCCGGCGCGCGTGCTCGCGAAGTGCGGTGTCGTACTTCATCGAGACACCGAGCGCCGGGCGGCGAGCCGCCATTTCAGAAGCAGCGTGGTCACGATCACCAAGATCACGGCAGCGGAGAAGATCGGAGGCGTGACGACGGCTCCCCCGCCAAGGATCAGCGTGGCACCGATGCCGGCGAAGATGAGCCCGACCTCGCTGCGCGGAATCATCCCGATTCCGACGAGCACGCGATCGAGCCCGCGCTCCCAAACCACGGCCGAGCACGCCTGCTTTCCGGCGACTGCCGCGACCGTGAGCACACCCGCGAAGCCGAGCACCGTCGGGTCCGCGAACATGCGCACGTCGACGCGAAGGCCCATCAAGATGAAAAAGATCGGAACCAGAAGAGCTGAGATCGGCTGGAGGGCCTGATGCAGGTTCCAAGCGTCCCGTCGTGCCAGTTCTCGGTAATGGATCTCTTCGAGGATCAGCCCCGCCGTGAACGATCCGACGATCGGCGCCAGCCCGAACGCTTGCGCAGCGAACGCCAGCAGAAAGCAGAAGGAAAGACGGGTCGTCAGAAGAAGACCTTTGCTTCGCAGAAAGGTCGAAAGTCGGAAGAGCCGTGGCGAAAGCCACAGGCCCACGACGATCGACACAACGAGAAGGCACACGGACTTACCGACGATCACGCCGATCCCGCCCGCTCCGATGCTTCGGCCACTTTCGGCCGCGGCGATCATCCCGGTGACAGCCGCGAGGGTCACGAGCCCGAGCACGTCGTCGATCACCGCGGCGCCGAGGATCGACGGAACGATCACTCCGACCAGCGCCACGACGGACGCCATCGGACCGACGCCGAGCATCTCCGTGACGTTCGAATTCAGTCCGACTTCGAACAGGAGAATGACGACGCCGAGCTCCGCGAGGATGGTGAATGTGGCGTCGTCCCGGAGGAAATCGAACGACGCGATTCCCGCGACGTGAGCATTTCCGACCACGATGCCCGCGAGGAGCACTCCGAGGACCGCCGGCTGCCCGATCCGCTCGAAGAACTCGCCCCCGAGCTTCGCGAGGAGAAGCACCGCGGCGAGACCGACGAGGATCTTCGGGACGACGTCTGGCCCCCCAATCGCGGCGAGTCCGTTCACCTGTTGTCCTCGTCGACGGCGTGCTCGAGCAGTTCGGGCATCTCCGGAATCGCGGAGGTCACGCGATTCCAGTTCGGCAGATACGAGCCCGCGATCGGATCGGCGAGGACGTCGCGCCCTGCGATGTCGATCGCCCGCGTGAAGGCCTCGATCGCGATCGATTCGGCGTGCCGGTCGAAGACGAGGCCGTTGATCGCTGCATCGTCGCTGTACTTCTTGACCGTGTCCTGCGCCATGCGGAGGTAGGCGGCGCGGAGGGTGACCAGGAAGCCCTGCGACAGGACGATTCCTTCGGTCGCGAGCGTTCGCAGCAGCGATTTCGCGATGTCGACCGCCATTCGCATCAGCCCGGCCTGGGGATCCTCGCCGGACAGAGCCTGGTGCTTGTGGTCGTAGCGCTCGCACACGTCGACCTCGCAGATGTGGCGAACGTTGCAGTTGCGGAAGACCTCGCCCAGGAATCCCACTTCGAGTCCCCAGTCTCCCGGGATGCGGACGCTTCGGGCCAGGTCGACGGACAACGCGAACTCGCCGGCGAGCGGATATCGAAAGCTGTCGAGAAACACCAAGTAGGGCTGATAGCCGACGATCTTGAGCAGGGTTCGCACGAGGGGCGACACGAACAATCGCGTCACCCGGCCGTGGAATCGATCGCTGTGGCGGGCGTAAAAGCCTTTCGCGTAGTCGTAGCCGAGACTCGGATTGGAGACGGGATAGCACAACCTCGCGAGCATCTCGCGGCCGTACGTCAGGATGTCGCAGTCGTGAAGCGCCACGGCCTTGCAGCGCGCGCTCGCGATGACGTAGCCGAAGAGGAGCCAGGCGCTGCGGCCCTTGCCGTCGGGTCCAGGATTGATCCCGTTCTCCTGGAATCGCTCGAACAGCTCCTGAATCCGCGGACCGTCGATCCACAGGATTCGCTTTTCCTGCGGCAGCGGGGCGAAGAACTCTTTGGCACGCTCGAAGCCCGCACGGTCAGCCTGGCCGAGGGCGATGACGATTTCTTCGAGGTACCGGACCTTCTCCAGCTCGGCGACGATCGCCGGCATGGCTGGCGTGTCGAGCTCCGAGTAGAGGCACGGCAAGAGAAGCCCGAGAGGGGTCGTTCGCGTGAAGCGGCCCAGTTCACTCTCGAGCCGCTCGAGGCGCTCGGCGTTCGGATGACCGAGCCGATGCAGCGTACTCACGACACCGGTTTGATAGAAGTCGCTCAAGGTGCCACCTCGCGAGGCTCAGCGTGGCGACACCCGACGATCGATCGCGGCAGGCATGATCGCGCGCTCCAGGTGTACGCCAGTCCGTTCGGCGGCGGCCCGACCAGCCGAGATTCCTGCGAGAGCACGCGCAGCTCGCACCCTTCGGAAGTCCGATGAACTTACGCGTCGATCGCACCTGCGTCAACTCTGGCCGCGATTCTTGTCGAGGATCGCTGCCATGATCAGCCCGAACGCGAGAAACCGGAGGATATAGAAGAGCGGCCTGTGCTCGAACGTCGGATCCGTCAGCGCGAGAATCGCCCAGTGAAGTGCCAGCACGAAAAACGATGCCGAGAAGAACGCGAAGAATCGATCGCGCGTGTCGCGCCAGAACCGGAGAAAGAAGAGTCCCACCACTCCGCATGCGAAGACGAGCGCGCCTTGCACGAGGGGATTCAGGTCAGCCACGGTTCATTGCCTTTCCCAGATCAGCGCGAAGGCGAGCAAGGTGACGGCGACCAGGGCGCTTCCAGAGCGAGCGAGAGACAGATCCGTCGCCGGAAGCACGACGAGGTCCAAGATCAGAATCGCGTTGTGGATCGTCAGTAGACCGAAGCAGACGCTGCTCCAGAGAAGCAGGCGGGTTCGTGTGCGCCGATGACTTCGCCACAGAAGCAGCGCGCACGCCAGGCACGTAAGCATGCAAAGGAAGTAGATCAGCTCAGCCATGATCCTCTCCCTTCTTTCGCAGCCTGAACGCGTCCGCGAAGCTGCGCGGGCCGCCGAGCGAAGCAATCTCGCGGACGACTGCGGCTGGACGTCGTCGGTACGCCGCGACGAACGCGTCGATCGCCCGTCGACGCGCCTCGTCGGCGACCGAGTAGCGGTACGATCCATTCGCGACCGCGGTGAACCCGCGGAAGTGGACGGCGGCAAGAAGATCCGATGCCTTCGTGATCGGGCAGCCGAGCGCCTGCGCCATCTGCCGGCCGGTCCAGGAACGACCGGGCTCGCTGGCAAGCCGAATCAACACGTCGAGAACGTCGATCGTCTCGACGAATTGGTAGATGAAGTCGATCACGTCGTCGGGCAGTTCGCGTTCCATCTCTTACTGATGCGGACGAGCGGGTCGGACCGCCGATCAACGGACTTCCAAGCGGCCGACCGGGCATTGACGCCGTTCGTTCCGAAATCAAAAATGACTTCCCGGTCATTTTCTACATCCCGAGGGACGGTTGCATGAAAAAAATCGCCTTCGACGTCGAAGCGACGGGCGGCAGGCGCGAGCGCAGGAAGATCGTCACGCGAAAGGATCTTCTCACTGCCGGCCGAAAGCTCTTCGGAGAAAAGGGTCTCTACGAATCGCGGATCGAGGACATTACTCGACGAGCGGGCATCGCCAAAGGCACCCTTTACCGATACTATCGAAACAAGGAAGAGCTGGTCCTCGCCGTCGTCTCGCAAGGATTCGACGACCTCGCCATGCGGGTCGAATCGGCGCTCGATGGAGTCCGCACGCGGCGGAGTGCCGTTCGACTCATCGTCGAGGCGCACATCGCGTTCTTCCAAGAGAATCCGGATCTCATGCGCGTGTTCCATCAGATGCGCGGCATGTTGAAATTCAATCGGCCGGAGTGGCGGCCGCTTCGGCGCGCTCTTGTGACGCACCTCGACCGAGTCGACGGATGGCTCGGTCGCGCCGAGTCGAAGCCGTCGCGCAAGCGAACGAACCAGCACGGTCTTGCGTGCTTTCTCTTCGGAGGCATTTCGGGCATTGCGTCCGTGCTCGTTGCAAGCGATCCCCAGGCAAATTTGCGCGCCGTTTCGGAGATGTCGCAAGCGTTCGTGGAGGGAGTTCGCGCCCTCGAAGTTTGGGACCGCGGCTTGCGTCGACGAGCACGATCATGAAGGACGTGCGAACGGACGCAGAGAACCGAGACGCGAATGGCGCTGATGACAAGGCGGCGTCAGGCAACGGTCGCATCCGAAAAGGCATCGTCGCCTCGTGGCACGATCCGCGACTTCGCGAATCGGGAAAGTGGCTGATCCTTCCGGCGCTGGTCGGAGTCGTGGCCGGCGTCGGAGCCATCGCTTTCGATCTCCTCTTTCGCTGGTGCTCGGCCATGCTGCTGATGAGAATCGGTGGGTACTCGCCGCCCGCTCCCGGGGCCGAGGGCGGTGGGGCCGGATTCGGACCGCTCGCGTCGTGGCGCCTTCCGATCGCGACGACACTGGGCGGGCTCGTGTCGGGATTCCTGGTTTACCTCATGGCGCCGGAAGCCGAGGGCCACGGCACCGACGGAGTGATTCAAGCGTTTCACGTCGGCCTCGGAAAGATCCGCCGCCGCGTACCCCTCGTGAAGCTCGTCGCGTCGTCGATCACGATCGGATCGGGCGGATCGGCCGGGCGCGAGGGTCCGATCGCGCAGATCGGCGCGGGCTTCGGTTCGTTTCTCGGCGACGCGTTTCGCCTGACCGATCGCGAGCGGCGTCTCCTCATGCTCGCCGGAACCGCCGGCGGCATCGGCGCCATCTTTCGAGCGCCGCTCGGTGCGGGGCTTTTCGCCGCCGAAGTGCTCTACCGCGAGCCCGAGTTCGAATACGAAGGGCTGCTTCCGGGGCTCGTGAGTGCGATCGTCGGCTACTCGATCTACGCGTCCTACGCCGGGTGGGATCCGATGTTCGCGACCCCGCCGCTCGTCTTCAGGCATCCTCTCGAGTTGGTGCCTTATGCGCTCCTCGGGCTCGTCTGCGCGATCGTGGGCGCGATTTACGTGAAGACGTTCTACGGAGTGCGCGATCGGTTCTTCGCGTTGCTCCCGCTGCCGAAGGCGATCAAGCCCGCGATTGGAGCGCTCCTGCTCGGCCTCGCGGCGATGTCGTTTCCGCAGGTGCTGGGAATGGGCTACGGCTACGTCCAACAGGCAATCGACGGGCGACTCGCGGTCACGTGGATGCTCGGGTTCGTCGCCTTGAAGATCGTTGCGACCTCGCTCACGATCTCGTCGGGCGGAAGCGGCGGGGTCTTCGGCCCATCGCTCGCGATCGGAGGAGTGCTCGGCGGCGCCTTCGGCTGGGCGGCGCACTCGATCGCGCCCAACATCGTCCATTCGCCGGCGGCGTTCGTCATGGTCGGTATGGGCGCGTTCTTCTCCGGAGCAGCGAAGGTGCCGCTCGCGTCGGTCGTGATGGTCATGGAGATGACCGGTTCCTACGGACTACTCGTTCCAACGCTTCTGGCATCGGTCATTGCCTATCTTCTGACCCCGCTGCGGGTGAGCCTGTACGAGAACCAAGTCGCCACGCGTCGCGACTCGCGAGCACATCTCGGCTCGTTCGCAGTGGACGTACTATCAAAGCTCCGCGTGCGTGACGCCGTATCCAACGGTCTCGATGCGAGGGTGGTCGCGTCCGACATTCTCGCGACAACATTCATGCATTCGCTGCACGAGAACCACGCTCCGGCGTTCGCCATCGTCGACAGCGCCGGAGATCTTGTGGGGCTGTTGACCTACGCGCGAATTCGACAGGCGATCCTAAAGGGAATTCGCGACGACATGACTGTGCTCGATCTCGCCGACCGCGACGTCGAGCCCGTTTCGCTAGACGACGACATTCGAGCCGCGCTTGATGCGTTCCTTACCCACGAGACTGAGCTGATGCCGGTCTCGGACAGTCCAGGATCGCGCCGACTTGTCGGGTTCTTGAGCCGACACGATGTTCTCGTCGCATATGATCGAGAGCTGGGCCGGTCGCGCGACAGTCGTTAGCGCATCCGGTGTTTCACTCGTAGCTCAGGCAAGTGCTGTCGTCGCAGATTCCGATCCGACCACCTGGCCAAAGCCAATCACTCTCCAAGTGACTCCGCGATTGCATCCGGTAGCAATCGGTGACCGTTGCGCTCGCCAAACCGCAGCCCGCCCGTGAGGCCATGCGTTCGGACCGCGAAGTCGGAATGCATCGAACGGATGATCGTGTTGAACGAGAGGTCCCCGCCCCCGGGCCGTCAGCAGGTTCGAAGCGCACCATTATCGCGAACGGAACCACCAAGAGATCAGAGACTGCTTGCTTACGTAAAGGACGTTATGTGTCGCTCTCCTCGGCGAGGATCGTTCCACCGAATCAGGGGCTTCCCGACTGAGATGAGGCACCTCACTCCTGCGCCAGCTCCATCGCGTGGCCGTCGGGGTCGCGGATGATGCAGCGGCGCGCGAAGGCTGACGGGGGCACTGGAAGTGCGACGACGCCGGCGGACACGAACGCGACGTGGCGCCGCGCGTCGTTGGTCAAAGCGTCGACATCGCGGGAGACAAGTCGCGTCTGCCAATGTGCGATGTCGTTCAATCGGACGTCGCTCGCCGGACGTCCGTCGCGCGGCGCGAGGTATTCGAGGAGTTCGATCCCGGGGCCGCGCTCGGCGCGCAGCGCGGTGATGCGCAGCCGCGCGCCGAAGACGTTGTTGAGGTGCTCTTGCTCGGTGCCGTAGTTCTCGCTCGCCCCCGCGACGCGAAGGCCGAGCGAATCGTGGTAGAAGGCAAGGCTCGAGTCGGTGTTCGCGACGACGATGGCCGTGTGATCGATGCCGAGGAAGAGCGGGGGCTTCTCGCCCGCGCCGAGTCGCTGCCACTTCGGGTCGCTCTTTCCGGCGGGGAAGTGGATGACCTCGAGGTAGTGGCCGTCCGGATCGCGGAAGTAGAAGGCCTCGATGCCGCCGGCGTTCGGGTTCCAGTCCGGCAGCTTCTGCGGCCCCGACGACGCATGCCGCACGTGATGCTCGCGCAGCGTCGCGTACGCGCGCGCCATGTCGCTCGTCACGATGGCGACGTGCTGGAACCAGCGGTCGTTCGCGCGCGTGTCCGCGGGAAACGGCCGACCCTCGGGTGCGATGTACTGCTGCAGCTCGATCGATTCGTCGCCGAGCTTCATTCGCACGACGCGCATCCGCAAACCGAACACGCCTTCGAGATGCTCCCAGTCGTCGCCCGCGACCTCGACGTCGGAGACCTTCTCGAACGAGAGCACATTCGAAAAGAACTCGATGGAGCGATCGGCGTCGGCGACGGTGAGGCCGATCGCGTCGATGGCGACGACCGGCGACTCGACGCGGCCGTCGTCCCCGACGGTCCGCAACGAAACCGACAGACACAGAGCCAGAGCAGTCATTCGAATCGTCTTCATGGATTCCTCGGTTCTGCTGCGGCGCCAGAAGATCGTGTACGCCAGGCGCGTGGGTCGTTCGTCGCTACGGTTGCAGTACAACTGCGAGAGCAAGTGATCGTCGACGCGCGATGCGTTCGCCGATCGTCGTCACGGTCTCAGTTCAACCGGGACAGTAAGTGATCGCCGACGCGCAAGGCGTTCGCGATGATAGTTAGCGCCGGGTTCACCGCGCCCGACGACGGGAAGAAGCTCGCGTCGACGACGTACAGGTTGTCGATCTCGTGCGCCTTGCACAAAGGATCGAGCGCGGACGTCTTCGGATCGTCGCCGAATCGGATCGTGCCGTTCTGGTGAGCGACGCCCGCGAGCGGGATGCGCTGGCCGAGGAACAGGTTTCGCGAGAAGAGCCCCTGATGGCACTCGTGCCCGTGGACCGGGCACTTCGACTGCGCCTTCATCAAGCTTTCGAGCTTCGCGATGAGTCGCTTGTGCCCCTCCTCGTTGTTCGGGCGGTACGCGAGCACGATCTTTCCCTCGTGATCGAGCGTCACGCGATTGTCGGGATCGGGCAAGTCCTCGGACGTGAGCCAGAAGTCGAGAGAGTGTTTCGCCATCAACTCGAGCGTGAAACCCGGCGCGATCGCGGGCGCGCCCGCCTTCAACGTGTCGCGGTCGAGCTTGCCGACGAACGAGATGTGCCCCATCGGGAACGGCCACTCCTTCGAGCCGAAATAGAAATCGTTCACCGAGAGCGTCTTTTGGAACACGGTCGGGTTCGGGCACTTCGAGATCGCCATGAGCACGGAGTTCACGTGGCCCATGTAGTGGCGGCCGACGACGCCCGACCCGTTCGCGAGGCCGTTCGGATGACGCTCGCTCCTCGATCGAAGGAGCAGCGCAGCGGAGTTGATCGCGCCGCACGACACGACGACGACGTCCGCCGAGTACGTTTCCCTCGCGCCGTTCCGCTCGACGTGCACGGTCGTCACCTCGCGGCCCGACGCGGTCGTCTCGAGACGCGAGACGTACGCGTTCGTCAGCATCGTGACATTCGAGTGCTCGAGCGCCGGATCCACGCACAGAACTTGCGCGTCGGACTTCGCCGACACGAGGCACGGGTGGCCGTCGCACGTGCTGCAGCGGATGCAGCGGCTCGCGTGCGCGTTCTTCTCGTCGAGCATGACGCCGAGCGGCGTGTGAAACGGTCGCAGGCCGTGGCTCGCGAAGTCGTCGCTGAGATGCTGGATGCGCGGCTCGTGGCTGACCGGCGGGTGCGGATACGGAGCGCTCGCGCCGGGATCGGTCGGGTCGACGCCGCGCTCGCCGTGCACGTGATAGAGCTGCTCGGCGCGCGTGTAGTAGGGCTCGATCTCGTCGTACGTGATCGGCCACGCCGGCGAGACGCCGCCGTGATGCTGGAGCTCGCCGAAGTCCTCGCGGCGGAGTCGGAACAGCGCCGCGCCGTAGAACTTCGTGTTGCCGCCGACGCAGTAGTTCGTGTGCGGATGCAGATCCTTCCCGTCGCGATCCTTCCACACTTCTTTCGTCTGGTACTTGCCCTCCGCGTTCACGGCCTGCGTGCTCCAGTTGTCCTTCTCGCGCGGGACGTAGTCGCCGCGCTCGAGAAGCAGGATTTTCTTGCCCGAAGGCGCGAGCCGATGCACGAGCGTTCCGCCGCCCGCGCCGCTGCCGATCACGATCACGTCGAATCGTTCCGTGGCCATGGGTCGAGACTCCTCTAGCTTTCATAGCTGCAGCGAAAGATGCAGCGGTAGTGGTTTTCGTGGTGGAGCTTCGCGCACAGGATGGCGTGCGTGCCGCGCGTGCGCCGGTAGATCTCGGCCGCGACGAACATGCCGAGCGGCGGTGCGGTGAAGTAGATCCACAGCGCCGTCCAGTCGCCCGCGCTGAAAGCCGAGGCGAGCGTTCGGGCCGGGTTCATGCTCATGCCCGAGATCGGCGCCTCGATCGTGATGTAGGTGGCGACGAGCGCGCCCGCGAAAAGCGGAGTGAACCGGTTCAGCCGCTTCACGTTCGAAACCGTGAGCACCGTGAACATGAGGACGCACGAGATCGCGACTTCGGCGACGAACGCGACAACGACACCAAACGCGCCGGGAGTCGTCGTCACCCAATGCACGTGCGGATCCGCGATGCGTGGCCCCAAGAACGCGGTGGCAATCGCCACTCCGGCGATGCCGCCGAGGAACTGAAAGAGTGCGTAGAAGGCCGCGTCCCACGCCTCGACCTTGCCGAGCCGGAAGAACGTGAGCGTTACGGACGGATTGAGATGTCCTCCCGATCGCTTACCGAACGGCGAAGTGACGAGCGCGATCGCGGTGAGTCCCATTGCGAGGCCCATCAGCGTCCGACGCACGAGTGGAGACGCGATCGCCTCTCGCACAGGTGAGCCCGGCAGCTCGAGCAGCGCGCCGAAGCACGAGGCAGAGATCATGAAGGTGCCGAGCAGAGCCGCCTCCATCGAATACTCGGGCCAGTGTCGTCGCAGCGACTCGAGCATGCCGGGCCGGGTGGGGTTCATTCGAATTCGCGTGGGGTCGCCTTACTTCATTGGGGAGATCGTGACCTTGATGACGTCCTTCACGAGCGGATAGGTGAAGCCGTCGTGGCGATCCGCGACGAGCTGCACGGGCTCCTTCTCGGTGGGGCCGGTGTTCGCGGCCTTTTGGCGCGGACCCTGATTCGGCCCGAGCCCCGGCTCCTCGTTCACTTCCGTGCCCGCGTCCCATAGGTAGAACTGCGACGTGACATCGCCGGAGATAGGCTTGCCGCTCGTGTCGAAAAGCGAGATCCCGTGCTCCTTCGGCGAGAGGAAGAGGTCGTTTGACTGGCCGAACATCATCGCGATCATCAAGTGGCAGCTCTTGCCGCCCGTCACCGTGAACTCGAACGACTTTCCCGGGAGCGCCGGGCCCGGCTTCGAATCGCCGACGGGCGTGTTGGCAACGCCGAGGTGCTCGACGCCCGGCATTCCGGTCAGGTTTTTCACGAGCATCGACGGGTCGCCGTCTTCGGCGAGGTTCTCGAGCCCCTTCCCGGTGTCGACCTTGCCCGTCGTGAACGCGGGGCAGTGGTCGGTGTGGACGCAGTAGAAAACGGGTGACGTCGGTGCCGGCGCCGTCTGCTCGTTCGAGAGCTTCAGCGTCATCGGCGTCGAAACGTTGGTGACCGTCACCTTGAACGTGACGACCTCATCGGCGGCGAGCGCGGCCGCGCTGCAACATGCAGCCATCGTGAATCCCAGCAAGTGCGACGTGCGAAGCATGTGGAACCTCCGTGTCTTTGAGTTTCGTGGGGTCGACGGGACCGACGAAGCGCGCCAGCGCTCGGCTCTCGGTCCGCTCCGATCGAACGTGCCGCGTGGGATGTACGCCGGCTCGGGAGGTTTCATGCTGCTTTCGAGGCTGGTGAGCCGCCGCACGCCGGCGCAACCGATGATCAGCGCACGACTCGGCGATTCGCTCGGTGCCGTTCGCTCGTTGCGCGAGACGACGATGCGTTCGCGACGAACTTCGGCGACGAAAAGGGGCGACCGAGGATCGACTCGGTCGCCCCCTTTAGTTCAGCGATGGCGCAATGCTATCGGATCACGGGAGGTTGAGGTTCTCGATGTACCAACTGATGTGCGGAACGCCGATGATCATCGTCGGCAGCGGCGCGGTCGTCACGTTCGAGCTGGCGAGATCCTCGAACTGACGGGGCAAGGTAATGCCCGTGTAGCTGATGGCCGGGTACCCATCGATGGTTTCGACTCCCTCGAAGTACTCGATCGTGCTGAGTTGGCGGCAACTGTCGAAGTAGCGTTGGTTGCCCATGTCCAGCAACAGGAATTCGACGCCAGGAAACGTAGCGGCGATCGTCCAGTTGCCGATTCGCTTTTGGACGAATGGAATCGGCCCGATCGGCGCCGTGCCGGTGTCGAACGTCGAACCGCACACGCCGGCTCCCTGAACGACGGAGGCAACGTACTGCGGACTATTGACCGTCGACGGGCAGAGGCAGAATTGTTGCAAGGGCAGGAAGTTGCCCTGCTGTACAGGTTCTTCGAACACGCAGATGTTCGGCTGGGCCGCCCAGTTGTTCACCCGCAGGGCCTCGAGGACGATCGGGCCGGCGCTAGGTGGGAAGACGTTCGCCGAAGAGTAAGGCACGAAACCGAGGGCGGGCACGACCCACGTGTACGACCGCGTGGGATGGAACCCCGCCGCGGGCGCCGGCCGCGCCGATGCGGGCCCATGCGTGATCGCGTCGCAGCCGTGATCGATGGCCGCGGCCGCGCGCCATTGGAGCGTCTGGCAATTCTGCGCGTAGTCGATGTACCCCTGCACGTAGAAGCGGCCGAACGTGAAGAAGCACGGAGGAACGGCGCACGGGTTCGTGCCGTAGCGCTGAACGACGAACGAACTGGGAATCATGTCGCCGTTCAGGATGAACCGCCACACGCCAAGCCGATTGCCCGCGGGATCGGTCTCGATCCAGTTCCGCGAGTAGTGGGCCGTGAGCGTCGACGTCCAAAGGACTTGAGCCGCGGCGCCGCACGTTCGGATCGTCACTGCGATCCGGTAGACCCCGCACGCCGTCGTCGGCACCGGTGCCCCGATGTCGATGCACACGTCGCGGTTGATGCGCGGGCTGCAGTTGTCCCAGCAGATGTACTTGACGCCGTCTTGGATCCGCGGGAATTGCGGAAGCCTAACCTGCGTGGGCTGCCAACACGGCCCGGTCAGATTGTCCGGCATACATTGCGCCCACGCGGGCGAGGCCGCCGCGGCGGCGAGAGTCGCGACGAGCGCGAGACGGGATAGGAGACCGGCGACACGAAGAGCACTCATGAATCACCTCCTCTTGTGATCACGCCCCCCAGGAGACGAACCGAGCGATCGATTTTCGATTCGCTCGGTACGTGGTCGAAGAAAAGAGACGTTGCCATCCACATTCGAGCGTCGTTGCGTCGTGTCGCGATCGGCGTCGAGCGACGCGACTTGCCGCAGGTGGGTGAACCAACGTGTTCGATTCGGAAGGGTCATGACCCCCCATTCCGCAATGCTCGTTCCGAACGCGGCGACCGGCGGTGCGGCGGCGCAACGATTCGATCGAACAATGAACGGAACGGAGCCCCTCATGGGCGGTTCGGTGCGTCGTCGAAACGTGCGCTTCGACCCTCGCAAGCCCGAAACCACGGCGGCACGGGCGCTCGTACCGATGCGAGTGAGGGGAATGGTGACAGCGAGCGATTCGGGGGATGGCCGTACTTCGGGCGAGCCCGATCCGCTCGACGCTGCGTGCCTCGTCGTGCGTTGCCTGCCGCGCCGCTCACTTCCGGCTCGGCTCATCCTCCTCGACGCGAATCTCCTTGGAGCCCGTCCACTTCTTGTGTTTCTCGAGTTCCTGCGCGAGGGACGGCAAGCCGATCTCCTTTCGGAAGGCGTCGACCTTGGCGCCGTTCTCGAGTGCGAGCAGAATGAACTCGCCGCGATCGTTCTGTCCGATCTGCGTCCCGAACCGCTGTTTTCGTCCGAGCAGAAGCTGGGTGCGGTCGTAGAGGTTGGCGAAATTCTCTCCGTTCGGGAGGCGCTTCGCCTTCACGTCCTTCTCGATCTGTGGCAGCGCTGCGAGCATCAAGGGAAGCCGGTCGCTGTGCACGGTGAGGAGCCACGCGGCGTTGGCGGCTGGTTCGCCGAATCGCTTCGCATCGATCCAGCCGACCTCCTCCACCAACTTCGAGAGGTATTCGGTGTTCTCGGAGTCGACGGCGTTTTGCTCGTTCTCGCGAGACGAATCGTTGCGAACGGCTTGGTCCTTTTTCTCTCGCTCGAGGAGTTCCGACTGAATCGACCTCACTCGATCCGGCGTCACGTTCTTTGCCTTCGGAAGCGGCATCGGCTTGGGATCGAACTCCGGTGGCACCGTCGTCACCTTGCGATACCGGTTCGTTCCGCTCGCGGAGGTGACCGACAGCTCGGCGTCGGTGACCTTTACGGTCCACTCGACCTTCCGGCCGCTGTCGTTCAGGACGATTCGCCCCGGTTCGTATCGAGCTCGATAGAACGAGAGGCGCTCCTTCTTGAGAACCCCGCATGTCGCGGGCTCGAAGCGAAGGAAGTTCCCCAGCTGGTCCGCATGCTGCCAGCAGCCAAGTAGCGATTGCGCGTCCTCGGGCCCGCGGGCTCGCGCGCGAGCGAGCGGTGCGAAGCAACCAAGGACCACGAGTGCTGGGAGAATCCAACCGAAAGATCCGTTGCGCTGCATGCTCGACTCTCCGGTCGACGGGACGCCACAGCGATTGTACCGGAGTGGCCGGCCTCCTCGACATCGCATCGAATCCCGTCCGGTATCATCCGCCGCGTCGCCGGAGATCGACGGCCGACGCGATCGCGTGACCTTCGAACTCCGCCCTCGCTCGCGAAACGATGCTTCATCGATTCGCGAACCGCGCGACGAGCTGTGCGAACCGCGGGTCTGCGCGCAGCGACGCCAGATCCGAGTCGTCCTCGAGCGTGCGGCGGTCGCCGAAGCCCTCGTCGATCGCCTTGCCGAGCTTCTCGAACGCCGAGTCCGCTTTGCCGAGCTTCGCGTAGCCGCACGCGAGGTTGTAGTACGCCGTGCCGCGCGTCTGCGGACCCGGCGGGATGCCGACTTCGAGCGCGCGCTCGTACGATCGCACGCCGTCCTCGTTGCGGCCGAGCATGAGCTGCGCGTGACCGAGGTTGCCGAGCACGAGGCTGTTGTCGGCACCCGCGGCAACAGCGCGCTCCAGCAGATCGGTCGCGTCTTTCCATCGCTGTTGGCCGGCGCGGATCATGCCGAGTCCCGCGAGCGTTCCGGGGCTCGCGTCGCCGAGCGCCAGTGCGCGCTCATACGCGTCGCCGGCCGCGCGATAGTTGCCGATTTCGGCGCGTGCGCGACCGAGTGCCGCGAACGAGTCCTTGTCGTTCGGATGCGAGGCAACCCAGTCCTCGAGTAGTTGCGCGGCCTTGCGTGAATCGTTGCCGAAGAGCGCGGCCACGATCGCCCGCGCCGGGTCCGGCTCCCACGGCTGCTTCGGCATCGGGTCGAGGTGCGACTTCCAAAATGCGATCGCCTGCACGACGAGGCGGCGGGCGTCATCGGTGTCCGAGAACGCGTCGAACGCATGCGGCATGTCGCTACCGAACACGAGCGACCACGGCGCTTGCTTCTCGATGACGCGCGGCCACAGTTGCCCGAGTTCGTTCACCATTCGCGGCACGTCGGATTGGGCGACGACGAAGAGCACCGGCAGATCGCGCCTCGGCGTCTGAGGCGGCGGCGCCCCGTAGTAGAGCACGGCCGCGAGGATGCTCGGCGCGAACTTGTCTCCGAAGAGGTACTCGGATGCGCCGGTGACATTCGCGGACGCCGCGTACACGCCGAGGCGCGTTCCGTCGATGCCGTGCTCGGCTCCGTGCTTCTCGAGGAAATCGAAGAGCGTGACGAGGCAATCCTGCACGCGCGTGCTGTCGCACTCCATCGACACTCCGACGAGGCCGTGCGCCGCGACGAGTCGCGGCCACGTCCGGTAGATGCCCCAGCTCTTCACTTTCGGCGCGGGCGCCGGCGCGTCGCCGATCGTGTTGAGGAAGACGACCGCCGGCCGCTTGTCGCCGCGCTTGAGATCCGGCGGCGTGTAGACGTCGATCGCGAGCTTGCCCTTCGAGTCCCGGAGATACGGGACGTCCGCTTCGAGCTTCACGTTCTTCGTTGCGGGGACGTCGTAAACGACGCCCCAGCGCAAAGGATCGAGCAGCGATTCGCTTTGCGGCTGTTGGGCGAGCGCGGCGGAGGCGAGGACGAACGCGGCGAGAATTGCCGTATGGCGGCTGATCATGGCGTCGCTCCTTTTCCTGTTGCGCGAGATAGCGCAGTCGGGCCGTCCTGCGGGCCAACAGGGGCGAGGCGGGGCCATCGGACGGCAGCGCGCCGCCGGTCGCGAGCTACGGGACAGACCTTCGGCGATCAGCGCACGCGAACGAGAACGCCGTTCGTCACCGCCGCTCGCCCGTTCGGCGCAGCAGAATCGACGATGAGTCCCTGCAGGAAAACCGTGGCCGGGTGATGGACGCCGCCCGGCAGCGAGAGCACGACGGACGGCGCGGCCGTCGTCGGGGACTGTGGCCAATTCTCGGCGCCCAGCAAGCCGGGGTGTCCGATGTTATTGGCGCGACGGATCGGCTGCGGCGACAGGCTCGGATGGAGCGGCATCGGCAGACATGAAACTCCGAGACCCAAACGTACGCGAACGACGGTCGCGAACGTTGGCACGCGGTTCCAAAGGTAGAGAGCGAACGGAGACGGGCCAGCAGGCCGCGCCGGCGGAGCGCTCATCGCAATCACGAATGGCGCACCGATCCCCACGTCGACCGCGCGGAGCGGGTCCACGCCGGCGCTATCGTTCACGTAGAGAACGCTCGCGACCGCACCGGCCCCCGCGTTGACGCTGCCCGCCCGCGCTCGATACTCGATTCGCCCGAACGTTCGGTCGTGGAGGACGGTGAGGGCGAAGCTCCCGTAGTTCGCAACGGCGACGTCGGCGTGCCCGTCCGCGTCGTAGTCCGCGATCGCAAGTGAGCTCGGCTGCGATTGGACGCCGAACTCGCCGGCAGTCCGAAATCCGCCGGCGCCATCGCCGGCGAACGCGACGATCGTATCGCGGGCCTCGAGTGCGACGACGAGGTCGAGGTTGCCGTCTTCGTCGAGGTCGAGCGCGGCGACGGCGCCCGGAGCGGACTCCACGACGATATCGTGCCGAGGGCCGAACACACCGGGCGAGTGCGCGGGGAAAAGCGAGATCGTGTTCGTGCCGTGATTGGCCACGACGAAATCGAGCGACCCGTCGCGATCGAAGTCGCCGACGGCGAGCGCGTGCGGCCCTGCATCCGTGGTGAGCGTCGCTGAAGTGGTCATTCCGCCGTGGCCATCTCCGAGGAGTATCGACAGTGTCGCACTGCTCTCGTTCGCGACGACGAGATCCACGTGTCCATCGCCGTCGAGATCGGTCGCGATCAGCGCGCGCGGCGCGTCGCCGACGGCAAATGCGCGCATGCTCCCCACGCCGCCCGAACCGTCGTTCAGGAGCGCGGTAACCGAACCATCGACGGAATCGGCCGTCAGGAGATCGGGCCAGCCATCCTCGTCGATGTCGGCGCTCGTGATCGCGCTCGGGCCGTTCCCGGTAGGGACTCGAACCGGAAGTGCGAAGGTGCCTCCGCCCGTCCCGCGACAGATCGTCACTTCGGAGATCGGCGTTCCGGTCGCCGCCACGTCGAGGATGCCGTCGCGATCGAAGTCGACCGCGGTGACGGCCTCGTAGCGCGCGCCCAACACCGAGTCGACGTTGAAGAATCGATTCGACCCGTCCGCCGTTTGAATGCTGACGTGACTGTACGAGAATCGAGCGCCGAACTCGCCGCAAGCGACCGCCACGTCGGGTTGACCGTCGCCGTCGAAGTCGCTCGGGAAAACCGAGAGTGCGCGCACGCAGGTTTGAAATGAGGGTCCCGCGACGAAACTGCCACCGCTCGCGCCTCTCAAGAGAGCGATGCCGGCTCCGTCGCCATGAGTCGGTTCGTTGGCGACGACGAGATCGACCCAACCGTCCGCGTCGACGTCCGAGATCACACGAAGATTCGAGCCGACACCTGCCGTGGTCGTGACGGCATCGGAGAATTGTCTCGCGCCGAGCCCGCGTCGCACCTGAACCCATCCGCGCCGATCGTCGAATGGCGCATTCGTGCCCGTATTCGCTCCCGAGGAGACGAGATCGAGGTGGCCGTCCTGGTCCACGTCCGCAGCGAGAATGCGATTCGGCGCGTTCGGCGACGGAAACGGAAACGAATGCGCGGGTCGAAAGTCGCCGAAACCGCCGCCGTACATGACGAAGACCGTGTCGTTCAGCGTCGCGGCGCCGAGCACGTCGATGTGCCCGTCGCCGTCGACGTCCGCCAGCGAGACCACCGAGAGGTATTGGCCGGACGACGTCGAGTAGTGGAGGGGTGGGAGAAAGTTGCCGTGGCCGTCAGAGAGAAAAACGGCGATCGTACCGCCGAACGCGCTGACCAGGAGGTCGAGGTGTCCGTCTTCGTCGAGGTCCGCGAACCCACCGAGGTCCACGGGGGCCTCGGGATGTTGCGCGACGGTCGGCGTCGGCCCCGTTCGAAATGCGCCCGTCCCGTCGCCAAAGAAAATCTCGACGCGGCCGCTGCCGAAATCGGACGTCGCGAGATCGGCGTGTCCGTCCCCGTCGATGTCCCCCGAAACGACTTTGAACGATCCGTCGAGCGTCGGCACCGGCGCCGCGGGCGTGAAACTGCCTGCGCCGTCTCCCAGCAGAATCGCAATGGCGCCTGTACCGAGATCGGCGACTGCCAGGTCTAGTCGCGAGTCTTCGTTCGCGTCGAGCGCGACGAGCCCGACGGGATTCGTTCCGACGGGCACGACTCGTCGTCTCGGAAACTCGCCCCACCCGTCGCCGAACAAGATCGTGACGACGCCACCGTCCAGGTCGGCGACCGCGAGGTCCAGTGCGCCGTCCCGATCGAAGTCGGCGGCCGCAGCGTCGACGGGCGTCATTCCCGCTTCGAACAGGCGATACGTGTCGAAATCCACCTGCGCCCACGCGCTGCTGCCTCCGAAGGCGCAGATGCCGAGAAAGCCGACAACGAGCAGGCGCCAGGTGTGCGAGGGCATGATCGTTCTCCGATTCCGAAGGTGATCCCGCAGTCGGCCATGGTACGCGCCCGCACGAAGCACGGCAATCCGTAGGGGTGCCCGAGGATCGAAGCCCAGCAACACGCGAAGCGGTCGCGCGTTCCGAGCGCCGGAAGCACGAGTTCGAATCACGCGCCGAAGCGTCGGGGGGCGAGTCATCGCAACGAAACGCCCGGAGGAAAAGCGCCGACGGTGCCGCGTTGCCGATCAGGCACCGAATCCTCACGTGCAAAGGGCACTCGACCGACGTTTGGTGACGATGCGCCAAATCAGTGCCGCGGCATACTCCTTTACATCTTCGTCGGTTCGTGCGCCGCGGTGCCGACCGGCGCGCTCGATGACAGCGGCTTGTACATCATGTTGGGCCCCGGCGTCGCCGGCTGTGGGCCGAACTTCAGCACGTCCATCGGGCAGACTTGGACGCAGATCCCGCACTGGATGCAGCACGAGTTCGTGTTGTCGAGGCGCTCGCGCTTTTGCGCAAACGATTGCACGTCGATCCCGACCTGGCAGTAGCGCGAGCACTGGCCGCAGCCGATGCAGTGGTCGTTCGCGGTGATGTGCGCATTGCCGTACCACGCCGACAGGATCTGCATGTACTTCGCGAGCGGGCACCAGTAGCGGCACCAGATCTTGCCGCCGAAGAACGGATAGAGCGCGACCGGGATCACGGCGATCAGCCAGAAGTCGACGATGAGGTCGTACCAGCCCTTGGCAAACGTCGTTGTGTCGTGGAACGTCGAGATCCCGACGAAGTGCCACACGTCGTTCACGACGAGGAGCCCGAGCACGCCCGCGAACGCAAGGACGACGTAGCCCATCCACTCGTACTTCTTCGCGACGGGGCCCTTCGGTGCAAGATGCCGCCAGCGATCTCCGAGCGTCTCGGCGAGGCCGCCGCACCCGCAGATCCACGTGCAGAACGACTTGCCGCCCCAGCGCACGTAGACCGGGATCAACACCAGCGCGCCCGCGACCGCCCAAAAGAAGAAGAACCGATGCACGGCCGAGTTCTGCACGTCGTACGTACGGATCGAGTACGACGACAGCGGCCACGGATACGCGAGGCCGTACGTACGCCACGCCTCGTTCCCCCAATTTGCGAGCTTGAAGAGCCACGGCGCGAAGAACTCCGGGATGAGGAAGAAGAACGCCGTTTGAAAGAAGATCAGCGAGGAGTACCGAAGCTTCTGATATTTCGACGGGTACTTCCGAATCGCTTGGATCCCGAAGAACCACATGATGGAGGTATAGAGTAGCGAGTAATAGAAGGAGGGCCCGAACTCGCGCTCGCCCCACGGCAAGGTCGCCTTGAACGTGATCGCGTGCGGCGCCCAGTACATCGCTTCGCTCGTGCCCTTCGCGAGCCCGGCGAACCACTCGCCAAAATGGTTGAACGGCCACATCGGCGGATACGACTTCATGGCGTAGATCGAGTAGACGAGCAGGAACGAGAACGCGAGCCACATCGCGCGCTTCACCGTCCACGTGCCTTCCATGCGCACGCCGATCTTTTTCAAGAAGTCGGTCGGGAGGTCGGCACCGAGGAGCGCGAATGTGTGATCGTTGGGAATGGTGACCGCGCCGTCCTTCACGCCGATCACGACCTCGTTCGGTCCAATCGACTTGATGGACGAGTTGTAGTGGGCCTTGATCCTTCCCGCGGCGATCTTCGCCTCGATCAGCTCGCGGTTCTTCGCCTTGCAGCGAAAGAAGCCCTCTTGCCGGTACGAGATCGACGTCTCGGCCGCGGTTTCGCTGAGCGCCAGTGCGGCCTCGATGGCCGAGTCGCCGCCCCCCACGACGAGCACACGCTTCCCGCGGTGCTCCTCGGCGTCCTTGAGCGCGTAGCGAACGCGCTCGTTCGTCTCGCCCGGGCAGCCGATCTTTCGCGGCGTGCCGCGCCGACCGATGGCGAGGATCACGCGCCGCGCCTTGAAGGTGCCGACGCTTGCCTCGACGCGGAAGAGGCCGGACTCGCCTTCCTTGACGATGGCCTTCACCTCGGCGGGCTGCTTCAGCCGGCACCACAGGCAATTCGCGCCCTCGTGCGACCCCGCCTCGTGTTCGCGGAGACCCTCCTCCCACTGCGCGATGAGGTCTTCCTTCAGCGCATCCTTCAGCCACAGCGGAGCCTTCAGCTTGATCCCGACCGGCTCGACGAACACGTGCTTGTGCTTCGGGTAGTTCTGGATCGTGTTGAACGGCTTTTCCTTCTCGAGGATGACGAACGACAGGCCTTCTTCCATGCAGCGCAGGCCCGCGCCGATTCCGGCGGGGCCGCAACCGACGATGACGACGTCCACCGCGCCGGCCGGCGTCTTGCCCTCGGCCTTCAACTCCGGCGCGATGTGCGTCTGAAGCGTCTCGTAGCCTTGGTTGAGCGAGATCTTGATCACCGGCGCATCGGCGAGATCGCCGACCGCGTAGATCCCCTTCACGCTCGTCTGGTGCGCCTCGTCGAGGTCCGGCATCTGCCGGCCGTGGCGCGTGCCCGACTTCTGAGTGAGCGCGATCTCCCAATCGAGGATCTGCCCGAGCCGACCCATCACGCGCTCGCTTTCATCGATATCACGTTCTTGATGCCGCCGGCCCGACCGAGCAAGAGGTCGCGATGGGCTTCGATCGGGAAGCGGCCGGTGATGAGCGATCGGACGGCGGCCGGCCACCGCGTCACGAACGTCGCGAGGTCTGCAATCGCCGCCTCGAAGCCGTCGCGCCCCGCATTCACGGTGCCGAACACCATCTGATTCTTCAGCACGAGATTCCGCATGATGAGGTCGGTGTCGACCTCGACGGGAGCTTTGCGTCCGGGCACTCCGGTGAAGACGAACGCGCCGTTCGTCCCGAGCGCTCGCATCACGTCGAACGCGATCCGCGATGCGCCGACCGCCTCGTAGACGAGATCGATGTTGCCGACCTTCTCGGCGAGCTGGTCGACGGTCGTCGTCTCGGACGAGACGTAGCCGACGCCGATCGACTCGAGGAGCGTCGATTTCTTGTTCGGCGCGGGGTCCCGCGAGTAGACGATCGTCTCGAACCCGGCGACGACCAGCGCCATCGCGCCGAGGATGCCCACGGGTCCCGCGCCGAGCACCACGGCCTTCTGCCCGCGACCGATTGGCTCACCCTCCTCGAGCGATGTCATCCACGGAAGGCGTTTCTGCGCCCGCCGAAGCTGGAGCAGCGCCTTTTCCGCGATCGTCAACGGCTCGACGAGCACGCCCACGTCGCGAAGCCCACTCGGCACGACGTTCATGAACGACTCGTCGTCGACGACCCACTCGGTCATGAAGCCGTGCTGACCTTTGATCCCGCGCTCCGTGAAGTCGCCCGTCAGGCAGAAGTCCTGGCGCCCCGACCGGCACGCGCGACAGTGAGCGTGCGTACAGGCGCGTCGCACCGTCGGCACGACGAGGTCGCCGATGCGCAGCCGCGAAACGCCGCGCCCGACTTCGACGACCTGACCGAGCGACTCATGGCCGATGACGAGCCACTCGGAGCCGGACGGGGGAGTCCCGTAGTCGAACGCGCAGATTTCCTTGTCCGTGCCGCACACGCCCACGTCGAGAATTCGCAGCTTCACTTGAGTGGGCGTTACGAGGCGCGGCTCCTCGTGATCGATCAGTCGAACTTCTTTCTTCGCGGGAACGACGGCAATGGCCTTCATGGCTCTTCTTTCTCCTGTGCGAAAGCGACTGGCGCTCCAACTCGGAATCGCGGGGTCGAATCGGCGTGCTGCGATGCGCGCGAACCGCTGGAGTTTCAATGGAGTCGGACTCCCGGCGAAGACCACGAAGAGTCTTTTCGAGAGACGTCGAAACCGCTCAGGGAAACCCCGCATCTACGGCGCCACATTCGTCGAGCCGGCGGCGGGGGACTCCAGCATGTGCTGGGTACGCACCGTCTCGACGCTGGGCGCGTGGCGGTCCCGTTCGATGGATCGTCGCGTCCGGAGTCGCACCCAACGCCGCGAACCACGGGATGAAAACGTGATTACCTGCCGCGAGCTCGTCGGATTCATCGCGGAATATCTCGACGATGCGCTGCCCGCGACCAAGCACCGCGAGTTCGAGGCACACCTGAGGGCCTGCGACCGCTGCGTCGTCTATCTCGACTCGTACCGCCGAACGATCGCACTCGGCAAGGCCGCATTCGCCGATCTCGACGCGCCCGTCCCGCCGGAAGTGCCGGACGAGCTGGTCAAGGCGATCCTCGACGCGCGACGCTTCCGAGCGTGATTCAACGCGCGCTTGCGTGACGCCACGGAATCGATCTCGCGAGGCCGACGTCTGCGATCTCGGAGACGTCGTCGAAGTCGGTCATCGGACCGGGCCGGATGCCGAGGCCGTGCTCGGCGACGAACAGGTTATCGTCCTCGTCGCCGTGCACGTTGCCGTACCAGCGGCACGCGAGCACGAGATCGCGATCGTGCCAGCACGCACCGATCGGCGAGCGCGTCGTCGTCCACTCGTCGTAGAAGCGCCGGAGCCGCCAGCCCTCGTTCTCGGTCGCATCGCCGATCGTGATCGCCTCCCAGAAGCAGCCGTTCTGGTCTTTGCCGCCGCCGAGGCCGCGCGCGATGAAGTGCAGGCGGCCGCCGGAGCTGCCATCGTTCTCGAAGACCAGGACGGGTCGCGAGTCGCCGCACCAACCGGCCTTCTCTCCTCCCACGATGCGCGAGCCGCGGCCCTCGAACGAGCCGTCGGGTTTGCGCGCGACGCGGCTCACTCGCCACGCCCGCTTGTACGCGTTGTCGGCAACGACGCCCGTGCCGATGACGAGTTCGTGGGCGATCGGATCTTCGACGGCGGCCGGCGGGAAGGTGCTCGTCAACCACTCGAGATCCCGCGATTCGCCCAAGCTTCCGCTCGCACTGCGCTCGACGAGCTTCACCGGATGGTCGGCATCGCGCCACAGAAAGACGAGCACGCGACTCTCGTACACGGCAGCGCTCACGGCTAGACCGGAGCTGTCGGCGAGGACGGGCGCTTTGGCTCCGTCGAGGTCCGCCGCGGCTGCGGCCTCGAGAACCGATATCCCCGCGTCCGTCGGCACGAACACCAGCAGCGACTCGCCTGTGGAAACGGCCCACGGGTCGCCCGTCGGTGTGATGCCGGGCACGACCGCCTCGTCAACTTGGTTGCTCCAGAGGTCTTCGCCGAGGCACTCGCGCCGCGTGAGCTGCTTCGCTCGGTTCACGGCGAACAACAGCGCCTTGCCGCAATGCTCGACCAGCGTGGGCGCGAAAACCGTCTTGCCGACCGTGACGCGATTGCCACCGTCGGCGCCGTAGACATCGGTGATATCGGCGCGAACCGGCGCGTCCTCGAAGACGCCGTCGCGGTTCCAATCGACGAGCGTTTCGTGACCGTCCTCTTTCACGCGGAAGCGATACGGCGCCTTTCCGAGGAACGAGATTTTCGAGAACTCGACCGGCAACCGCTCGTCGAGCTTCGTCTCGTCGAGCACGATCGACGCCAACTCGCCGCGGCTGTAATGGATCGCGTTGCCGTCCTCGTTGAACGAGTAGTTGTATGCGTAGTTCATGAGCGAGCCGTACGTCGGGCTCCACGTCGCGTTCGGCCCGCCCGTGTGCGAGAGGCCGACCTCGTGACCGAACTCGTGGAGGAACGTCGCATAGAGCGCGTGCACGCCGCAGCCGCCCATGTCGGCGAGCTCGCCCGCTTGTCCGCCGCCGCCGTTGGTCACGACCATATAGTGCGCGAGCCCGCGAGCGAGCGGCGGAAGGTTCGCATTGCCCTGATCCCACCACGCCTTGCCGCCCTCTTTCAGCGGAATGGTCGGAAGCCAGATCGGATGCAAGGCGATGCCGATCGAGCCGCCTGGGTTCTTGATCGGGAGCCGGCTCCAATAGTCGACTGCGCGTCCGATTTCGCGTGCGCACGTCGCGCCGTCGACGTCTTCGACCCGCTGCAAGTAGACGACGCAGTCCTTGCGAATCGGCGAGGCGCCGAGCGCGGGGAGATCGAGCGCGCCTTCGCCCTTCACCTCCCAGCCATCGGAGAGTCCATCGTGATCGGTGTCGGCATCGAGCGGATCGGTCCCGAGGCGAGCTTCGGTGGCAGCGTCGAGGCCGTCGCCGTCCTGGTCCGCGTCGCCGTCGCGATACGCGACGTACGCGAGAATGTCGTGGCCGACTCGCCACGCGTCGTCGCGGCGAAAGACGACGAGGTCGTCCTTGTGATCGCCGGAGACGTCGCCGGCGACGACGATCGCGCCCGCCGGTAGGTCGCGCAACGCGGGAACGGCGATCGAAGTCGTCGGATCAGCCGCGAGATGGAGCGTCGCATCTGCCAGGAGGATTTCGTCGGGCTTGGCGTCACCGTCGAAGTCGCCGACGATTCGCTTCGGCCCTTCGCTCGCGGCGGCAGCGCTCGCGGGCGGAATTGCGGACGTCGTCGCCTCAACCTCCTCGCGCACGCTCCATGTGCCGTCCGCGCTGCGGGCGACGATTCGCTTCGCGCCGTCCCCGCGCGTGACGACGATCTGGGCGCGGCCGTCGGTTCCCGCGCGAGTCGTCGCGGCGACGAGGTCCGCGCCGAGGTCGCGAGCGACGGCCTCCGGCGCCGCGAACTTCGCTCCCCGAACGTTCAGCGCGACGTCGACGATCCCGGGATCCGGCGGATAGACCGCGATCAGATCGGCGAAGCCGTCGCCATCGACGTCGGCGACGAGCGGGATGCGCGGCGCGTCGGCGAACCCGTAGCCGATGAGGTGGGGCTTGGCGAACTGGATCGGCGGCGTGGCGCCGACGAGGACGACGAGCGGGACGGCGAGACCGAGAATCCCCATCGAGTTCCTCCGGAGGGAGAGATCCGGCGTCGGCCGGAATCGATGGGGGCCATTCTACGCGCGACTAGGACGTGGTCACTCGAGCGGCCGTTTCGAATCGACGATCTCTCGGACGCGAGCGATATCGTCGCGCAATTCGGCGAGCAAGGAATCGGCTCCGCCGAGTGTGCCGGAGCAGCCCAGATTCTCGAGCTTCCGGCATAGTGCCGCCATCTGGCGCGCACCACGATGGTCGCTCATTGCCCGCAGCGCGCGCGCCACGGCCGCAAACGCAACCGTGTCGCCTCGCACGCTTGCGTCTCGCAGCGTCACCAAGAGAGTCGGAGCGTCGCGGAGGTAGAGGTCGACGACGTCACCGACGCTGTCGGCGATATCCGGCGTGGGCGTCGAGGCGTTCTCGGGTAGGGGACGTTTGTCGGACGGGGCCTCACTGGCTGGCTCAGAGCATGCGCCCGCGTGGACGATCCATCGTTCGAGCGTGGCGTCGACTTCGGCGGGCTTGACGGGCTTCGGCAGGAAGTCGTCCATGCCGGCCGCGACGCACTTGTCGCGGTTCTCGCCGAGGGCCGACGCCGTCAGCGCGATGATCGGCGTGTGCTTCGCGCTTCCTTCGCGCGCGCGAATCTCCACCGTCGCTTCGTAACCATCCATCTCCGGCATCTGGCAATCCATGAGCACGGCGTCGTAGGGACGCTTCGCAATCGCGTCCAGCGCCTCGGCGCCGTTGGCGACCACATCCGCGTGGTAGCCGAGCTTCTCCAGGATCTTGGAGATCACTTTCTGATTGATGACGTTGTCCTCGGCGACGAGGACGCATCCGTTCCTTTCCTTGCGGCGCTCGGCGACCGACCCTTCGCTGGGCGCGCGATGCGACGTGCCGACGCCGAGCACGGCGGCCATGCTACGAGCGAGTTGGTGATGGCGCACGGGTTTGCGGAGGCACGCGGCGATTCCCGCGCGGCGCGCCGTCTCGCCGTCAACGACTCCGACGAGCGACGTCAGCAGGATCATCGGAGTGTTGGCGATCGCGGGATCGGATTGGATCGCACGAGCGAGGTCGATCCCGTCCATGGCCGGCATTTGCATGTCGAGGATCACCAGCTGGAATCGCTCGTTCCGACGAGCAGCATCGGCGAGTCGCTGCAGCGCCGTCGGTCCATCGATCGCTTCGTCGTCGATCATTCCCCATCCTCGGAGATAGTGGTGAAGAATCGACCGATTGGTTGCGTTGTCGTCGACGATCAGAACGCGGAATCCCCGGAGCGCTTCGATCGCCGCGCCGGTCTCGACGGATCGAGAGATGGCGGAGGATTTCTCGAGGCGGGCGGTGAACCAGAACGTGCTTCCCTTCCCCGGCTCGCTCTCGACGCCGACCTGTCCGCCCATCAGCTCGGCGAGCTGTTTCGAAATGGCGAGACCGAGTCCCGTCCCGCCGTACCGACGGCGCGTCGAGCTGTCGGCTTGGGTGAAGGACTTGAACAGGCGTTCCTTCACGTCCGGATCGATTCCGATGCCTGTGTCCGAGATCTCGAATCGCAACAGGACGGTGTCATCGGAGTCCTGCTTCATGCCCGCCCGGAGGACCACCTCGCCGTGCTTCGTGAATTTCACAGCGTTGCCCGCGAGGTTCAGAAGGACCTGTCGGATGCGACCCGGATCGCCCCGCAGCGCGGCCGGGACTCGCACGTCCACGAAGCACCCGAGCTCCAGCCCCTTGCCGTGCGCCCGCTCGCCAAGGAGGTCTGCAACTTCTTCGACGACCTGTCGGAGGTCGAAGTCGATCGACTCGAGGTCCATCTTGCCGGCCTCGACTTTCGAGAAATCGAGGATGTCGTTGATGATCGTCAGAAGCGCCTCGCCCGAAGTGCGCACCGTTTCCGCGAATTCGCGCTGCTCCAGGGTCAGATCCGTTTCGAGGAGCAGGCTCGTCATTCCAATGACACCGTTCATGGGCGTGCGGATCTCGTGGCTCATGTTGGCGAGGAACGCGCTCTTCGCGCGGTTCGCTTCCTCCGCGGCGTCTTTAGCATGCTCGAGCTCGACGGCCACCGAGCGGAGGCGCGACTCGCTCGAGCGCAGGTCCGACGTGCGCTCTACGACGACGGCTTCGATCGTCTCGTTGGTCGCTTCAAGCGACGCTCGCCTTTCGGCGATTTCCCTCATCTCGGCCATGCCTTGTGCGCACGCCCTCATGAGGAAGACGTCCTCGAAGATCACCCACCCCGCGTGCTCGAGCCACCGCCACGACGAGACCGTGAGCACGCCGTAAACCGACTGCGGCCAATAGATGCCCCGGAAGAAGTGATCGGCAGCCACCACGGCTGTTGCTGTGACGAGCACCCGCCAATCCCGGTAGAACGCGAGGAACGCGAGCGAGCCAAAGACGTGGAAGTGCGTCTCGATTCGCCCGCCGGTGAGATGAATCCACAGCGCCGACGTCAGCATCTGGCCGATCGCAATGAAGTGGCGCGTCAAGGCCGTGCCGGGTCGAATCAGTCCGAAGCATGCGGGAGGAACCGCCACGAGGCCGCCGAGGATGACCGCGGCCCAGACGTGGACGTGCGTTTCGCTGTAAGTGCCGGCCCATGTCTTCGGCGAGATCCAAAGCGCCGCTGCGATGCCCGCGACCCACTCGGCGAGCAGCAGAAAAGCGAACAGCCGATCCGTTCGTTGCAAGATCGATTGGCGATGTTGCTCGAACAGGACCTGCGCTCGCGCTGACGGCATCGAAGTGGATTCCGCAGTCGTCACTGCCGGTCGCATGACTTCTCCTTCTTGACGTCGGCCGGACCGAAAAGGGGACATCCGTAGACCGCCGTCGCGCGGTGATCGGCGACGCCTTCCAACAAGAGCGACAGGATCGAGCTCTTGCCGTCGTTGTCGCCCGAGTGAGCGCGCTCGCGCGTGATCCCTCCGGAAAAGAGGAGCTTTCCGTCGGTGCCGTAGAGGACGACTGCCCCAGAAGTGTGCGCAGCGAACCGTAGCGCTTCCGCGCCATCCTGGTCGACTCGAACGCAGACGCCGGGGATCGCTTGACCGGCCGACCAGAGATCGGACCTCTCCCAATCCACTCCAGCGTCCGCCGGCTTGACGAAGAAGAGCGTTGTCGTCACCCGATCCGCGCAGTGCGCCAGCAGCCGAGCCAGCTCTTCGACGCTGGCGCGGGAGCAGGGGCAATGCGGATGGACGAACATGAGGAGCGTGGCTTGATCGGTCGCGCGGGCGACGCTGCTCGTTGCCGGCCACTCGGACGGCGCCGGACCGGACTCGCCGGGCGTGTGGTCGTAGCTCACGAGGAACCAAAAGCCGCAGACGACGAGGGCGATCCACAGAGCGGCTCCGGTGATCAGGAAGAGAGACGTCGCTCGCACAGTGCCCATGTCACCGCATCCAACCCGACTCGAGTTCCCAGAATCCGCCAGTGGGGTACGTCGCGGGGGGCATCGACAGTTTCGAATTGGAACTTGAGACGCACGATGCGGATCGTCAGTCGGGCTTCGGCTACATCGCTCGCAATAGGATCGTTCGAATCAGTCGATTCGAATCCACTTGTCACCCCAGCCGGCCCAGTCGAGGAAATCCAAGAAAGCGTTGCCGCCCATCGAAATCTTCAGGCGCAGCTCGCGCGCGTCCGGCGGCACGTCGAACGCGAGCTCGGTCACGCACGACGCGCTCGCGGGGATCGCCGCCGCGCACGGATCGATCTTCCATTCCGAGGCCTCGAGCGCCGCTTGCCCTTCGTGCGAGACGCTGAATCGACGCTCGTCCGCGTCTTCGAGGATTGCGAACGACCGATCGAAGCGAAAGTCGACGCGCTTCGCATGATTCACGACCTTCAACGTGACGACAACGAACGTGCCGTTGGCCTTCGCCGGCGAATCGGCGGACCCGAGCATCGCAGCTCGCTTCGTCGATTCGACCGCGAACGCGAAGTCGTCGTACTGGATCTCTTCGCCGAGCCCAGCGTGCTGATTGCGACGATTGAGCAGCGCGAGCAGGACGAGCAGCGCAGAGAATCCAAGGCCGCCGGCCAAGCACCACGCTCCGAGACGTCCGAGTCCGTTCATGCGTGCCGTCCTATTCCTCGGTAGGCGGTTCGATCGATTCGATCTTGCCGTCGGCCGTCGTTCGGAACTCCCAGACGAGCTTTCCCTTTTCGAAGGTCGCTCGGTATCGATGGGTCGTCGTGCCCCCGTCGCCGCGACGCTCCAAGAGCACGAAGGATTCGAGCTTGCCGAGTCGCCCGAGAAGGCGCGGACCCTGCTTCTCGATCATCGGCACGAGTCCCTTTTGCGCTGACTCCGTGAACGGGGACCGATCGATCTTCCCGCTTGCGATTCCGAGCACGACGTCGCGCAGCGCGCTCGTCGTCTTCGGATCGCCGTCCTCGATGCCCGCGTTCTTTTCGTCGGAGAGACCCGGCAGATAGAGCGACGCGATATGACGCGCGATCGTTCGGCTCGGCGCCTGCGTCAAGTTGCAGAGCACGATCACGGAAAGCCCGTCGCTCGGGAACCGCAGGACCGTGGCGTCGAAAGCGATCGCGCCGCCTTGATGCCCGGCGAAACGATGGCCGTGATCGACGCCGACTTCGTTGCCGAACCCGTAGTCCGTTTCGCGACCGTCCATCAGCCGCGCCGGGGTCGCCATCTGCTCGACTACGGACTTCGGAAGGAGCTTCGCCGAGAAGAGCGACGCTTCCCACTTCGCGAGGTCGGGTGCCGTCGAGACAACGCCTCCCGCGGCCCACATCTGGCTTGCGCTGACGACGTCTGCGTTCCAGAGCCGATCGTTGCGCCACGTGTAGCCGGCGGCGCGACGAGGCAGGACGACCGAATGATCGTTCACTCGCGTTCCCTTCATGTCGAGCGGGCGAAACAGGCGCTCGTCGAGGAAGTCGGCGTACGCCTTGCCCGTCACCTTCTCGATGACGAGTCCGAGAAGGAAGTAGTTCGAGTTGCTGTATCGCCATGCCGTGCCCGGTTGGAAATCGAGAGGCAAGGCGCGCACCGGTTGCAGGAGCTGCTGCGGCGTGCGGTCGAGTCGAATCTGGTCGAAGTAGCCGGGCACCTCGTGGTAGCTGCGGATCCCGGAGGTGTGGGTCAGGAGATGGCGGAGGGTGACGCCGCTCCACGCCTCGGGCGAGTCAAGCAAGTGCTTCGCGACGGGATCGTCGAGACCGACCTTTCCTTCCTGGACGAGGAGCATCACGGCGGCCGCCGTGAACTGCTTTCCGACCGAGAGGATCTCGAACGGGGTGTCCGGCGTCGCCGCCACGCCGAGCTCGACGTTCGCGAGCCCGTAGCTCTTCGAGAAGAGCGGCACTCCGTCCTTCACGACGGCGACTGAAATCCCCGGGACGTGGAGCTTGTCGAGCTGTGAGCGAACGGTCGCGTCCACATCGTCGTCGGGAAGCGCGGCCAGCTGCATGCAGAGGAAGAGCGTGACGATCATCGATGTTCTCCGGTTCGGTTCTGGGCCCGTCAGATCAGGCGATCGCGGCGGGCGACAGGGCCCCGAAGCGCCTCTCCCGTCGCGCGAACTCGCGTACGGCCGCCTCGAGGTCCGTGGCATCGAACTCGGGCCACATTCGATCGGTAAAGATCAGCTCCGCGTAAGCGCTCTCCCAAAGGAGGAAATCGCTGAGCCGTTGCTCGCCGCCGGTTCGCACGAGGAGATCGACGTCGCGCGCCGGCGGCTCGTCGTGGTCGACCTCGGCGAGCAGGCGACCGAAGGCTTCGCGCGTCGGCGCTCGCAAGGCGGCGAGTCGAGCCGCGGCGCGCAGAATCGCCTCGCGTGCGGAGTAGTCGACGGCGAGCCGCAAGTGGAGCGCACGGCCCCACGTCGTCGCCCGCTCTGCCAAGTCGACGGCGCGTTGAACTGCCGGCGGCAGTCGATCGCGCCGGCCGATCACCGTCACGCGCACGTCCCGCGAGGCCAAGTCTCTCGCGGCTTGGAGGAGGAACGAACGAACGAGATTCAGGAGCCGTGCCGTCTCGCGCGGCGGCCGCTGCCAGTTGTCCGACGAAAAGGCGAAGAGCGTGAGCGTGCCAATGCCCACGCGCGGTGCGGCCTCGACGACGCGGCGAACGGCGTCGACGCCCGCGCGATGGCCCGCGGCGCGCGGGAGGTCATGAGCCTCTGCCCAACGGCCGTTCCCGTCCATGATGAGCGCGACGTGGATCCCGGCGAATCCCGGCACTTGCAAAGAGCTTTGCTTCATAAAGTCATCTCTCACAAAAAAAGAGGTTCACTACCTCGACTCGCGACGACGCGCCGTTCGGATGAGCGACTCCATGTGCTCGAGGTATCGCTCGAACGCGCGCCGCCCAGCCGCCGTGAGGCGGAATTCCGTCTTGGGGATGCGTCCGTCGAACGACTTCGAGCACGCCACGTACTGCGCCTCCTCGAGCCTTCGTGCATGAACGCTGAGATTGCCGTCCGTCGTCTGGAGGAGAGCCTTGAGGTCACCAAAAGTCAGCGCCTCGTTCACCGCGAGCGCGCTCAGGATTCCGAGCCGGATGCGCTCGTGGATGAGGGGATCGAGCTCGAGCGCTCCCCCTCGGCGGGAGCGATGCCGTCCTTCCGACTCCTGCGTCGATAGGCTGGGTCTAGCCACCGTGCCTCCTTGCAATGACGATTCCGAATACGAGATGCAAGCCGCCAAAGCCGGCGGCCATCAAGGTGTTGTTCCACGACGGAGGGCCGAAGAGCGCCATCGTGCCGAGCGCGAGGAAGCAAATTCCCAGCGCACGAACGACGCGCACCGACGCGGCTCCGCCGGTCACGAGGGACGCGCCGTAGAGGAGCAACCAGAGTCCCGGCATCACCGAGAAAAGCTCGAGCCGGTACAGCACTAGCGTGAGCAGCGCTCCCGCGAGCGCAGGTGGCGCGAACCCGAGCGCGAACCGCTGTCCGGGTCCCGAGAAAAGAGGAATGCGAGCCGCCCGCGCCTTTTGGGTCGTCGTGATCGTCGCGACGCCGAACGCCAGCGCCGCCTCGGCGAGCCATGTTCGCATCCACGCGTCGGCCGTCGTCGTCCGAGCGGCCGCAAACGCCGTGGCCAGCGCCGTGAAACCGACGAGGGCAACACCCCAGCCGGAAATCGCCGTGAACGAGCCCGCGCGCTCCATGGTTTCGCGGATGAAGCGCAGATCGTCGAGTGCTCGTTCGTGCGGTGCGACCCCGTGCGCTTCTCGCGACCGGATTGGTTCCATGGGCCGGCAGGATACCACGACCCTGTCTTCATCAAGTACTTTTTCGGACAAAGTACGGCGCACGATGAAACTTCTTCGAATAGTAGTAGTACTTACTACGAACAGGCGGGTGGGCGTTCCGGAGCGACGGAGTCGAACGAGTGCGCGCGAACGCCGGATATTCGTCGGCAGAGGGATCGCGAGTCGGGCGATGCGATCAATGGGTGAGGACTTCTCGTGACCCAGCCAGGTGATGTGCGCCGTCGGCGATTGGGTGAGGCGACCTCGTGACCGAGCGCGACGGCGTTAGAAGTTTGGTCGACCTGGGCTTCAACGGCCTGGAGGCGGAGGTCTACGCCCACCTGCTGCACGATCCCGCTGTGACCGGCTATCGCGTGGCTCAAGCGATCCGAAAACCCGCGGCCAACACGTACAAGGCGCTCGAATCGCTGCAGGCAAAGGGCGCCGTCCTCGTCGACGAGGGAGCGAGCCGCTTGTATCGCACGGTGCCGCCAGAGGAGTTCCTCGGACAACTCGACCGCAGGTTTCAGGAACACAGATCGCGGGCGCTCAGGGCCCTCGGTCGCATTCGCGGTGGTGCAGGCGACGACCGCGTCTATCAACTTCGCTCGTCGTCGCACGTGCTCGAGCGATGCCGAACGATGCTCGGTCGCTGTCGCCGCCTCGCACTCGTGGACGTGTTTCCGGAGCCGCTCGAGATCGTGCGGGGCGACATCGAATCGGCCGCTGCGCGAGGCGTCGCCGTCGCGATGAGAGTTTACCGGCCCGCCGCGATCGCCGGCGTCGAAGTGGTCGTTGCGCTGGACGGTGAGGAGATCATCGCGCGTTGGCCCGGCCAGTGGTTGAACGTCGTCGTCGACGGGCAGGAGCATCTGCTCGCCTTGTTCGCGCCCGGCAGCGGCGCCGTGCACCAAGCGATCTGGAGCGGCAGCGCCTACCTCTCGTGGATCTATCACTCGGCGCTGCATTCGGAGATCGCCAATTCAGCGCTCGAGCACGAGATCGCGGGGCGCGCGCCGCACGCGGAACTCAAGCGAGTGTTGAAGCGGTTCCAGCGATTCCTTCCGCGGGACGCTCCGGGCCGCACGACGTTGCTGCAGCGCTTCGGCGGCAATTCGAAGGAGGATTGACGTGATCGCGACGTTCATCGTCTGGCTCTTGGCCGGATCGGGCGCCGATCCCGTGGATCTGCCGGCGGTGCTCGACAAAGCACGGATCGCGGCGGGCTTCGAGCGCTTCCGGTCGTTCGACGGCCTCGTGATTCGCGAAGGCGTGTGCCATCACGACGGCGTCGACGGCACGTGCACGATCGTGAGCGCGTCCGATGGACGGTACGTTCGCCGCATCGAAGGCCCACTCGGATCGACGACGGGCTTCGACGGAAGAACGTGGTGGATGGTCGACCATTCCGGGATGCCGAGGACGCTTCGCCTCCAGGATCGGGAAGTCGTGGAAACGGGGGCCGCGGTGTCGACCGGCCGATGGCTTTCCAACGACGCGCCCGTCACGCTCGCACTCGACGACGCCCGGACCGACGCGAAAGCCGTCGCGCTCTCGATTCGTCCGAAGGACGGCGTGCTCGACGCAACACTGCTCGTCGATCGGACGACGTGGCTGCCTCTGTCGTTGATCCGCCGTTCCGTTTCCGGCGAAGAGACGTCCACGTTCGAGGACTGGCGTCGCGATCTCGGCTTTGCCCTTCCGTGTCGCTTGACGCAAACGAGCAACGAGTCCACGACCGTCACGGAGATCCGCTCCATCCGCCGGCTCGAGAAGAAGGCGGACGATCCGTTCGCGAGGATCACGGCGCGCCCCGAGGCGCGATTCGACTCTGCGCTTTCGCCGCACCTCGAAGTGAAGCGGGCGAAAACCGGCCATTTCCTCGTCCATCCGTTGGTGGACGGCAAGGACATCGGCTGGTTCATCCTCGATTCCGGTGCCGGAGGAATGGTGATCGACAAGAAAGCGGCGCTCGACGCGGCGTTGCCGGCCATCGGAGAGTCCGTGGCGCTCGGCGTCGGCGGCACCGTGAAGACTCGGTTTCGGCAAGGCAAAGCACTCACGCTCGGGCCGATCTCGATGGCGACGCCGCTCTACACCGAGCTCGATCTGGGATTCCTGTCGACGATCTTCGGCGTCCCCGTGGGTGGAATCGTGGGATACGACTTCTTCGCGCGCGCCGTCGTCGAGCTCGACGTGGATGCGGCGACGGTCGACGTGCGCGATCCGTGCACCTTCGCTCTCAGCGGGGGATCGTGGCAGGAACTCTGGCTCGATCGCAACGTGCCATGCGTTCAGGGTCGATTCGAGGGCGATCGCGAAGGTCTTTTCCGCCTCGACACGGGCTCGGCGGCGTTCCTGATCTTCCACGGGCCGGCGGTCAAGAATCTATCGCTGCTCGAGAAGCGGAACACGTCGTTTGGCGCGTCGGGAGGAGTCGGCGGAATCAACCTCTCCCGTGAGGGAGAGATCGAGTGGTTCGAGCTGGCGGGTCGACGGTTCGAGCATCCTCGCGTCGGCTTCTCGCTCGCCGACAAGGGAGCGCTCGCCGATCCGTGGGCGATCGGCAATCTCGGCTGCGGCGTCCTGTCGTCGTTCCGGGTCGTGTTCGACTACCCGCACGAGCGCATCGCGTTCGTGGGAAAGCCGAGCGAGGGCGCGAAGTGAAAATAGATATTTGGCGCGACGGCGGAAACTACCGTCCGGGTTCGACGTCTCGTTTTGGGGAAGTGACGAGGAGGCAACGATGCTGTCGATTCGAAATCTCGTGAAGGTCTATCCGGGTCCGGTGACGGCCTTGCAGGGCGTGGACCTCGACGTGGCGACGGGAATGTTCGGCTTGCTCGGCCCGAACGGCGCCGGGAAGTCGACGCTCATGAAGATCGTCGCGGGGCTCCTCGAGCCGACTTCGGGCGAAGTCACGCTCGACGCCGTGGACGTCGTGCGAAACCCGGAAGCGGTGCGACCGCACCTCGGGTATCTGCCGCAAGACTTCGGCTTCTATCCGCACCTCACGGGCGAGTCGATGCTCCTCTTCCTCTTGAAGCTGAAGGGCGTCGACGCCGCGCAAGGGCAGAAGCGCCTCGTCGCCGACCTCCTCGAGCGCGTCAATCTCGCGTTCGCCGCGAAGCGCAAAGTGAAGGGCTACTCCGGCGGCATGCGACAGCGGCTCGGCATCGCGCAGGCCATCGCGGGAAACCCGAAGCTCATCATCGTCGACGAGCCGACGGCCGGCCTCGATCCAGAGGAGCGGCATCGCTTCTATCGCTTGCTCGGCGAGCTGGCGCAGGACCGGACCGTGCTCCTCTCGACGCACATCGTCGAGGACGTCTCGACCTTGTGCCCGCGGTTCGCGGTGATTCGAGACGGCAAGCTCGTCGCGCTCACGAGCCCGACCGAGGCGCGCGCATCGATCGCGGGCGCAATCTTCGAGGGAACCGTCGACGCCGTCGAGCTGACGCAGCTCAAGAGAACGCGCCGCGTCACGCAGGCGATCCTCTACGAAGGCCGAAATCGCGTGCGGATCCACGAGCCGAACGGCACACCGCCGCCGGGATTCGAGCCCGTGAAGGAAACGCTCGAGGACGCTTACCTGGTTCTCATGCAAGGCGCGGCGCGCGCGGTGTCGAACGGCGCATCGGGAAACGACGGCAAGTTCAACCGCCTCTCCGCCGTCGGCGAGGTTCGCCCATGAGTGCCTCGCGATTCTTCGCCGTTTTCTGGCTCGATCTCAAGTTCCACCTGCGCCGGCCGCTGTTCTGGTTCTTGATCGCGATCTTGGCGTTCACCGCATACAAGATGTCATCAGGCGAGATGCGCATCCAATCGGGGGACAGCGAGGTCGGCGGAAAGAAGGCGTGGATCACGTCCGAGTTCGCGTTCGCGCAGATGATCTCGGTCGTCGTGTTCCTCTTCTATTCGTTCTTCGTCGCCGTTGGCTCCGGAATGACGGTCATCCGCGACGAGGATCTGCGAGTCGGCGAGATCTTTCATTCCACACCGCTGCGTCCGGGTGAGTACGTGTGGGGAAAGTTCTTCGCCGTTCTCGCCGCGTTCTTCATTGCGGTCGGTATCGATCTCGCGTTGACCGCGCTCTTCTACCACGCGATTCCCAACGCCGACGCGGCCAAGTTTCGCGGTCCGTTCGAGATCATGAACTACCTTCGTCCGACGCTCGTGTTCGCAGTCCCGACTCTCATCTTCCTCACCGGGACGTCGTTTGCGGTGGGCGAGCGTTCACGGAAGCCGATTCTGGTGTTCGTGCTGCCGGTGGCGCTGATCCTCTTGTGTGGGTTCTTCATCTGGAACTGGTCGCCGACCTGGCTCGACCCGCGTTGGAATCAGCTCTTGATGCTCATCGATCCTGCGGGGCTTCGCTGGCTGACCGAAACCTGGTTGAAAGTGGACAAGGGCGTCGATTTCTACAACCACGCACGCATCGGATTCGACTCGGCGTTCCTCTTGAGCCGCGTCGCGTTCGCGGCGATCGGTCTTGTCGGAGTCGCGTGGAGTCACAAGCGCTTTGCATCGACGTTGCGGGGATATGTTTCGCCTCGGGCTGCGCGCCGCCTGTTGCGAGAACCGGAAGCGCGATCCACTCTGGACGTCGACGGGTCGGTCAGCGCGCTTCACATGCACTCGTCGCCGGTCGGATTCGTGCGGCAAACGATCGATGTCGCGCGGTTCGAACTGCGTGGCCTTCGCACTCAGCCCGGCCTCTACCTCTTCGTCCCGCTGATCCTCCTGGAAACGCTCGGCATCGCGCTCACTCAGACCGGCGCGTTCGACACGCCGCTTTTGGCGACACCGGGGACGTTCGCCGTGGGATGCATGGATGCGTTGACGTGGATGGTCTGCATGCTCCTCACCTTCTACACGGTCGAGTCCCTCGAGCGCGAGCGCAACACCGGGCTCGCGGCGATCTACTACGCGACGCCCGTGCGGACCGGCGCCGTCCTCTTCGGCAAGGCACTCGCGAACAGCTTCGTCGGCGTCGTCGTGATGGTCGCGTGCTTGCTCGCGGGCGCGATCACCTTTCTCGTGCAGGGGAAGGTCGGGTTCGCGCTCGGCCCGTTCGCGATCACCTGGGGCTTGCTTCTCGTCCCGACTCTGCTGCTCTGGACATCGTTCGTCACGCTCCTCTACGCGATCGCCGGCAATCGCTACACGGCGTACGCGCTCTCGGCCGCCGTCCTCGTGCTCACATTCTACCTACAGCGTCGAAACAAGCTGGATTGGACCATCAACTGGGGCCTTCTGAGCGCGCTCCAATGGAGCGATCTCGGCGCCTATCAGCTCGACCGCGTCGCCCTCGTGCTCAATCGCGTGACGGCGCTCGGCCTCACGGTCTTCTTCACGGCGCTCACGGTGCGCCTATTCCGCCGGCGCGATTGGGACTCGGCGCGAGTCGTCGACGCGTTCCGCCCGGCATCGATCGGAAAGTCGGCGCTTCGTCTCGCTCCGTGGTTCGTCGTTCCGCTCGTGACGTGGATCGTCCTCGCGGCGCAAGTGCGCGCGGGCTTCGATGGCAAAGCGGCGAAGATCGACCAGAAGGAGTACTGGCGAAAGAACATCGCGACGTGGTTGGACGCTCCGCTTCCGTCGACGACGCTCGCGGATCTCGACTTCACGGTCGAGCCCGAGCGGCGCTGGTTCCACGCGAAGGGCTCGTTCGATCTCGTGAACCATCAACAAGTGACGCTGGCGAAGATTCCGATCACGATCGGCAATCACTTCGAAAACGTAAAGTGGACGATCGACGGCAAGGACGTGACGCCCGAGGATCGCCGTTTCCTGTGCGTCTTCACGCCGCCGACGCCGTTGAAGCCGGGCGACGGTCTGAAGCTCGGCTTCGAGTACGACGGCGTCTATCCGAAGGGCGTCTCCGAAAAAGGACGCGGAAACATGGAGTTCATCTTGCCGTCGGGGGTGGTCCTCGGGAGCTTCGGCCCGACGTTCGTGCCGCTCGTGGGCTTCCAAGAGGGAATCGGCATCGACGACGACAACCGCTCCACCTCGAAGGTCTATCCGGATGATTTCTTCGAAGGGCAAACGCCGCCCGCGTTCGGCAACGTCGAGCCCTACAAGACCCGCGTCCGGATCACGGGGCCGGAGGCGTACACGTGGAACTCGGTCGGCGTACTGAAGAGCGAAGAGGTGAAGGACGGCAAGCGAACCGTCGTCTGGGAAAGCGACTATCCCGTCAACTTCTTCAACATCGTTGCGGGGAAGTGGGTCGTGCGCCGCGGAACCGGCACGGCGCTCTTCTACGACCCGCAGCACGCGTACAACGTCGACGAGATGATGGAGAGCCTCGACGGTTCGCGGCGTTGGTACTCGGAGTGGTTCTATCCGTTTCCATGGCCCGAGCTGAAGGTCAGCGAATTCCCGGCGCTCTCGACGTACGCACAGGGCTTTCCCACGAACATCACGTTTTCGGAGGGCATCGGCTTCCTGACCAAGAGCGATCCGAAGGTGAAGCTTGCGTTCTTCGTCACAGCGCACGAGTGCGCACACCAGTGGTGGGGGAATCTCGTTTGTCCGGGCAAGGGTCCGGGCGGCAACCTGCTTTCGGAAGGCACGGCGCACTTCTCCACGATCATGCTTCTCGAGCAGGTGAAGGGTCTGCAGGCGCGCATCGAGTTCTGCAAGGGGATCGAGGCGGGCTACGGCGACAGCCGTCAGGTCGATTCCGAGAAGCCGATGGTCAAGATCGACGGCACGCGCGACGGCGACACGACCGTGACGTACGACAAGGCCGGCTGGGTCTTCTGGATGTTGCAGCAGCTCATGGGGCGCGAGGCCAACCTCAAGGGCTGTCACGCCTACTTCGAGAAATACGTCGGCAACCCCGATCATCCGGTCTTGCAAGATTTCATCGCGACCATGCGACCGTTCGCGCCGGACCCCGAGGCGTACGACGCCTTCGTGAAGCAGTGGTGCTTCGACGTCGTCGTGCCGGAGTACTGGCTCAACGACGCGAAGAAGTCGAAGGCGACCGTCGACGGCAAAGACGAGTGGACCGTCACGGTCACGGTCGAAAATGGCGGCACGGGTCGCATGCCCGTCGAGGTCGCCGCGATCAAGGGCGACCGCTTCGTCGAGCAAACCCCAGACGAGGCCGCGAAGGCCGCGGCGATGGTCTCACCCGACTACCGCGAATCGCGAACTCAGGTGACGCTCGGCCCCGGCGAGAAGCAGACGGTCACGATCCGTTGCGCCTTCGAGCCCGACAAAGTGATCATGGACCCCGACGCCGTCGTCCTCCAACTCAAACGCAAATACGCCCTAGCCAAACTCTAACCGGCCAATCGTGCCAGGCACGCGCCGCCGGCAATGTCGAGTGGCACGACGCCGGATCCGGCCAAAGGGGTCAGACCCCGGACGACGGCGAGCGGGGGGTGGGATTGGTTACCGTGTCACGCACGGAATCGCCGCTGCGGTCGCGCGTCGTTGCCGCGAGGGGTCGCGGCAACGGTGGGAAATAATCCGCCGGAGTCGAGCCTGGCTCCGTACGCGTGCGGTTATTGGCGGTCGGATGGGGCGTCGTCGTCGCCTTCCGCGAAGACGTAGGCGGCGCGTTCGCCGTCGAGAGCGCTCGCGGAGAGCCGCGCGCGGACGGTGCCGGTGACGTCGCGGATGGAAAGCAGGCCGCCCGGCACGTCCATGTGGAGGCCGGTGCCGACGGGCGTGCGGTCGTCTTCGGAAGGGTTTGAGTTGCCCGCGGCCATGAGCGCCAGCGTCACCGCCGTCGCGCGCCCGGCCACCGCGGCCGAATCGGTGGGGCCGGCGATGAGAAGCGCCTTCACGGCTCGCTCGATTCCCGCGTCGTCGCCGATTCGCGCGTGGAGATTGCCCGCGTACGCGTCGAGCCACAGTCGCATCGCGCCCGACGAATCACGCAGCCCGACCCGGAGCCCGGTCGCGGGAACGGCCGCGACACCGGGACTTCCGTCGGCGCGCACGAGGCTCAGTTCTCCGACGTCGCCCGGCGCCACCTTCACGTGGAGGCGCGGAGTCTCTCCCCCGTCGTACACGAGAAAGCCGCGACCCTCGCCGATGCACGCGACGCGGATCGTGAGGCGTCCGGCCGGTCCCGCCGCGAAGTCGTCGACGGTCATGAATTGCAGCGGCGGCACGAGGCCGATCATCTGCTCGAGGCGCTCGATCGTTGCGAGGAAGCGCGGCGGAGCGAGCGGACGCGCGAGGGGCAGCTGTCGTTCGGCGCGCCGACCGATTTCGCGGTGCGCGCACGCCTGCTGCAAGACGCGCTCGGCCCAGCGCGCGCTCGCGTGAATGCACGTGCCGTGCGAATCCACGAAGAGATCGACGATCGGCCGGACGCGCGCGAACGGCGAGGCCGTGGGCCGGCGCGTGTAGATGCACGCGGGGACCTTGCCGAACTCGACGACGTACTTGCGATAGCTGTACGCGTAAAACGGGAGCCACGACCCGTCAGCGGCCTGGAAGAACCACGCGAGCCGATCGCTTGCCGCGTCCACGTCGAGGATCTCTCGCGGCCAGCTGGCCGGCACGCCGCCCGTTCCGACGATGAGCGCGACGTCCGGGCTCGTCTCGGCGAGGATCGCGCGGATCTCGCCCGCGCCGCGCCCGACCATCGATTCGACGTCGAGTCCGAGCGCCTCGATTTCGGCGTTGGTATCGCGTTCCGGATTCACGGTCGTTCGTCCCCCTTGGAGAAGCGCACAAGATACTCCCGGGAGACTCGACTTGTCAGGGCCGCCACGCGAAGTCGCCGGACGCAATGCTCCAGTCCGGGCCGAAGAAGCCCGCGACGCGCACGCCGGCAATGCCTTTCGCGAGGACGTCCGGACCGACGACGATGCAGTCGGGGTACGCCGTGCCCGAAAGGAAAATCGGAAGACGATCGGCGAGCCGCATGCCCGCGATCCCCGAGCCCGAGACTGCGGCGACCGACGCGACGTCGCTGTCGGCGCGCGGTCGCACGAAGAGACACGCGAGGTCTTCGCCGCCCAGCGACCGATCGCCGATCGTCACGCGGCCGTGGCGCACGACGACGGGGCTCGAGCCGAGGAGCGGCGGCCACGCGGCGTTCGTGTCGGCGTCGCCGTAGAGGATGACGTTGCGGTCGCGCTCGCGACTCGCGTCGAACGCCGAGTCGGCGACCACATCGATCGATCCATTGCCGCGATAGCCGAACGTCTCCGCGTCGAACCGCGCCTTCGCGATCGCCCACGCGTTCTCCTCGGGCGTGCCGCGCGTTCCGTAGACGAAGACGACGTGATGGCGAAACGCTTCCTTGAACGGGCCCGCGCGGGCCGGACCCTTCAGCGACGGCGACGGCCTCGTCGCGACGGCCCACGCGTCGCCCTCGCGCGCGAGCCACAATCGGCGATCGTCCTTCGGCCACGGAATCGCCGCGAGCTTGGTGCCGTCGACCTCGAGGTTCACGGGCTCGTCCGGCTCGAACGGCGCCAGGTCGAGCGCGAGACGCGCGACGTTATCGGTCGTGCCCGTGAAGCGCCGCTTGCCCGGGTCGAAGCGCAGCGCCGCGTGGCTCGCGCGAAGCGAGTGCGTCTGCGCGAGGATCTCGACCCAGTGGCAGCGCGACGAGATCGCGGGGTTCATCGTCGTGAAGTCGACGTCGCGCACGCTCTCGTCGTCGGGGATCGCGTGACGCGCGAAGAAATCGAACATCGGCGCCCAGTCGACGCAGTCGACGCCCGGCTCGTCGGACGCGTCCCACCAGTGTCCGGCCTTCGGCTGCTCGAACAGGACGAAGTCATGGTGAAAGGTCGCGAGGCGGTCGCGCATCGTTCTCGCCTGGTCGATCGGGACGTTGTCGTCCGCGTCGCCGTGCAAGATGTAGATGCCGTGTTGCAGATAATTGCGGGACAGCGCGAGCGTGTCGCTCGGCGAGATCGCGCGCTGAAGTATTTCTTCGATCGACGTGCCGCCCGCGAATTGCGCGGCGCCGGCGTACGACGAGAAGCTCGGCCAGCCCGCGCTCGGCCCGAGCGCCGCGAACCGATCGGGGTACGTGGCGCCGATGTGCCACGTGCCGTGACCGCCCATCGAGTGGCCCGTCAGGTACGTGCGTCGCGGATCGGTGTCGAGCGACGCGCGCGCGAGGTCGAGCACCTCCATCGCGTCCCGGCGCCCCCAGTCCTCCCAATCGAAGCCGAACGGCCGGCGATTCGTCGGCGCGACGATCGTCGCCCACGACTTCGCGGCGTAGCTATCGGCTTGGCCCATCGCATCGACGCCCGCGCCGTGGAGCGACAGGACGAGCGCGGGCGCAGGCGCGCGCTGCGGCTGCGGGCGCGCGGGCAAGACGGCGTAGAACTGAACGCTGTCGTCGATGGAGCTTCGAAACGTTCGGCGATGACCCTGATTGGGGAGTCGAACGCGCAGCGTCACCGTCGTCTCGTCGAGGATCTTCCTCTTGCGAAGCAATCGGAGCCTCACCTCGCTCGATGCGGCGCCGGCATTCGGGCGATGCTGCGGCAGATCAAACGAGATCTTCCGCGCGGAGAGCGGAGCGAGAGTCGGCACCGTCGTCGTCGACGAGGCGTCGCCGATCCGAGCGTCGAGTTGCGTCGGCTCCATCGGCCGCGTCGACGCGTTGCGAACGACGATCGCTCCGGCGAGGTCGACGCCGCTCGTGGCGCCGTCGTCGGGAAGCGTCATGTCCGACGCATCGAAGAGCGCGTCGGCCGTCGGAATCACGAGCTTCGCTCGCATGCGTCCGCGAGCGCACGGGAAGAGGCGCCCGTTCGATCCGGCGCGCAGGAGGCCGGGCAAGTGGCCGATGCCCATCTGATAGGGATCGCCCGCGCGCGGCTCGCCGTTCACGTAGACGAGCGAGTGCCCGGCCGCGTCGAGGATCATGACGCGTTCGCTCGCGCTCTCGACGGACAGGAAAACGTAGCCGCCCTTGCCGAGTGCATCGTGCGCGAACCACCCGTCGTCGCGGGCACGAATCGGCTCCCATCGAAGCGACGTGCCGTCCGGCAGCTTCAGCTCGTCGCCCGCCTTCGGCGAGACGGCGCGACCGGCGACGATCTCGGCCTCGATCGCGTCTTGATGCAGGATCGACCGCTCGAACTTTCCCGGCGGCCCGATCACGAGCCCATCTCGAAGAACGATCTCGTCCGGCGCCGCAAGGAAACCCACGCACACGATGAGCGCGTTCATCCCGCTCGTTTACACGCCCGCCGCGCCGCGGGCAACGGCCTAACTCCCGAGGAGTGCGCGACCGAGGTCGACGGCGTTCGTGTGATCGATGCCGTTGGCGTTCTCGGAGGAGCAGTGCGTCGCGGGATTCACGCGAACGGCCGGCTGCGAGCGCGGCGAATGCAAGCCCTGGAAGTTGTTCGAAACGATGCGCAGCCCGCAGCTCGCGCCAGCGCCCGATTGCGGGTCGATGGCGATCGCCGAACCGAACGGCGAACTCGACGAGCCGTTGCGGCCGAGCGAGTTGCCGATGACGATCGAGTCCTCGACGCCCGACAGCTCGAGGCCGACGAGCGCATTCTCGACGTCGTTCGTGCGAACTTCGACGTTGCTCGAATCCGATGGCGCCGTGCACCCGCCCTGGATCAGGATCCCCGTCGTTCCTTCGCCCGACGGGTGGTGCGGGCCCGCGAGACGGATCGTGTCGTGGATGGCGTGTAAGTCCGAGACGCCGGCGACTCCGATGCCGACTCGGAACGCGCCTTCGATGCGCGTGTCGAGCACACGGTCGAGCACCGATGGCGGGCCGAACGGCAGCGCCGGGCAATTCCCGCGCCCGAGCACGCCGAACTGCGGCGCCGTCCCCGGGAGCGCGCGGATCTCCGAGAACTTCACGCGCATCCGCGAGCCGCGATCCCAACCGACGCCGTACTCGCCGCCGACCTCGATCGTCGAGCAGTGCACGACGACGTGGTCGGTGCCGCCGAGGATCGCGACGCCGCGATTCGACGCGACGATGTGAACGTAGCGAATCACGATGCGCGAGAGCGGAGCGGGGCCGCCGCCGAACGCACCCGGTTCATCGAGCACGATCGCCGCGAAGCTCGACGGCGCGGGGTCCTGGAGGATGGTGAGGCCGCGGATCACGAGGCCGTCGAGGTCGTGCGCGACGATCCCCGCGTCGAACGCGCGCACGTCGAGCACGACCGGCCCGCCGAGCGCGTTCTGGACGCCGATCGTGAGCCGATCGAGTCCGTCGATGCGGATCGACTCCGCATACGTCCCGGGGGCCACGAGGACGAAGTCGTCTGGCGACGAGGCGTCGACCGCAGCCTGGATCGTGGGGAAGTCCTGAGGCACGAGCCGCGTGGAGGCAAGTGTAGTGCTCGCGAGTGCGACGAACGTGAGTGCAACGAAGCTCTGTGTGCGCATGGATTCCTCCCTCTCGGATATCGCCCTTCGTCTGAGATGTACCCGCCCAAGCCCTGCAAGACGGCGCTGATTGTAGTCGTCGGCGGGCGATCTGCCAGCGGTTAGGATTGCTCCTCATCAGCGAACAACAAACAACAAAGGATCGAACTCATGAAACGTGCTCGCGCGCTTTCGTGGTGCATCGCTCTCGTTGCTTCAACGTCCGCTCGCGCCGGCGACTCGAAGCGCTACGTCGCGGACTTCGAGTTCGTGAGCTCGACGGTCGCCGCGCGGGGCGCCGCCGTCGCCTCGAAGAAGATCGATTGGAAAGCGACGTGCGACGCGTTCGCGCCGCGCTTCTCGAAATGCGCGAGCGACGTCGAGCACGTGAAGCTCGTGATGGAGCTCCTGGCGACGCTGCGCGACAGCCATACCGGCGTGACGCACTCGTCCGTCGACGAGAAACTGCTGCCGTCGAAGTGGGACGGTCTCTACGGCGGCGGTTTGTGGTTCGGGTGGGACGAAGGGAAGTTCGTGCTTCGCGGCGTGATGAAGACGCATCCGCTCGAGAAGCAGATCCCGCTCGGCTCGGTGCTCGTGTCGATCGACGGCGAGCCGGCGTGGCTGTCGATGGAGCGCGAGCGCCGCCGCATCGCGACGTACCAGGGCATCTCGACGGATCACGGTCTCTTTGCGTCGCTCGGCAACAAGCTCCTGCCGTTTCGCGACAAGCAGAAGATCAAGGTGACGTTCCTTCTCCCGTCGAAGGAGACGAAAGAAGTCGAGGTCGGACGTTGGGGGCCCGGCGGCAAGGCGTTCTATCCCGAGGAGTCGTTCCGGCCCGAAGGCGTCGCCACCGCCGAAGGCGCGACGAGCGCATTCATCGAAGCGTTCGGCTCGAAGAAGATCGGATACCTCGAGGTCACGGGCGGCATGAACGAGCCGACCGTGAAGGCCTTTCATGCGGCGTTCGATCGATTGAAGGGGATGGAGGCGCTCGTGCTCGACTGTCGCGGCATGGGCGGTGGCGGCGACGCCGAGGCCTGGGAGATGTGCGGCCGCTTCTTTCCGAAGGGCGTTGCCAACGGTCGCAACGGTCGCATCGAGGCGTCGGGCTCGTGGCAGTTCGACGGGCCAGTCGTGATGTTGCAGGACGAGCTCGAGGTGTCGTCGGCGGAAACGTTCACGTGGGCGCTCACCGAGACGGGGCGCGTCGTTTCGATCGGCCGGACGACGGGCGGGTGGGGGATCATCCCGAACGGATTCGAGTGCCCGTCGGGGCTCGTCTCCTTTCGACTCGGCGTGAACGATCGAGGGACGCCGGTTCGCGGCGTTCACACGGAAGGCATGGGATGGCCGCCCGATGTGCTCGTTCCGTTCGGTCCCGTGCTGACGGGGCGCGGCGACGACGTGCGCGAGATCGGCATGAACGCGCTGCGCTGCCTCCGCGCCGGGATCGCGACGGAAGAAGTTCGCGGTGCGTTCGCCACGCTCGTCGACGGCAAGCTCACCGAATTCCGCGGGTTTGCGAAGCGGAACGCGTCGAAGCTCCAAGGAGTCGACGCCGAGAAGATGGCGAAGCTCGTCGCCGACGATCTCGCGGGCGAGATCGCGATGGAGGCCGCGTGGCTGAAGCTCGAGGGCGACGGCGTGCCGAATGTTTCGAGCGCGCTTCGTCGATGCGAGCGATTGTCGCGTCGCGCGGCCGGTGCTGGACTCGACAAGGAGGGGGCTGCGCTGTTGAAAGCGGCGGCCGCACAGAAGCCCGAGGCCGCTGCGGATGAAGCACTGCTCGGCGCGCTCGACGCGAGATTCGAAGCGGACGCGAAGGAGCGGAAGGCGTTCCTTTCGAAATACGGCACCTCGAAAATCGGGAAGTGGCTTCGCGAGAGCTTGTGGAAGTGAACGAGCGCTCTCAGACGAACGAGCGCGTTTGCGCGTACCGTTCGATGAGCGTCGTCACGAGGTCGATCGCGCGTGACACGTCGCCTCGAAGCCGGCGCGTGCGCGCCGCGCGCTCGATCCGCCGGCAGAGTCGACGCACGAAGTAGGGCGCTTCGTTGGTCGACTCCGCGACGCGCGCGACGATCGATTCGCGTTGCATCGCGAGCGCGGTCGCGACGCTCTCGGAACCCGTTCCCGCGAACGCAACCGCGACGACGTCGTCGAGGGCGGGAGGATACCGCTTTGTGAATCGCTCGCGGCGCAGCTCGAGCCACTCGCCGAGCGTCTGCGTCAGTTCTTCGAGCGGCGCATCGAGCGGACCGCCGGTGACGATCGGCGTCGCGTGGCCGAAGCGCCGGACGAGATCCACAACGAATCGCAGCTTCTCCGCGGCGCGCGTGCCCGCGTACCGGGCGATCGCCGCGTCGCCGTCGCGGAGCCAGACCGCGAACGTCTCGGCGAAGTCGTCGTCGGCGTGACGCTGCGCGTACCAGCCGTCGAGGTGGCGCACGAAGTCGGGGTGATGCGGCGTCGGCTCGTAGGCATCGGGGTAGGGCGCATCGAACGAACCGAAGAGCGGCTCGTACCCGCGATCGAGCCAGAGGCGATGGGCGTAAGCGAACGCGTGCGCGGCCTCGTGACGCATCGCGAGCGCGACGAAGTCGTCGTCCTCGACGTCGTCGACCTCGGTGCGCAGCCACTCGGTCAGCTCCGGTGATGCGAGGGTGAACGGGACGCCGATCACCGGCACGCGATCGGGGCAGCCCCAACCGTCGGAGAGATAGACGCGCGGTGCGAACGTGATGCCGGCGGCGCGAAGCTCCGCGTGGAGGCGCGCCACCGCCGCCTCGACCGGCGAGGCGACGACCGCGAGCCCGAGATCGCAGAGTCGCGCACGCGTGTCGATCATGGCTTCGACATGGTAGAAGACTCGGGACGTCTCTCGAAGAGGGGATCGCCATGACGGGTCGCGAAATCGTGGGGTTACTACAGAAGCTCGCGACGATCGGCCAAGGTCGCGACAAGCTCTTGATCGAAGCCGTGCATCTCCTGCAGCGGTCGAGCCCGCACTTCAACTGGGTCGGCGTCTACGAGCTTGCGGGCGACGTGCTCGTGCTCGGCCCGTACGTCGGCGCGAAGACCGAGCACACGCGCATCCCGGTCGGCCGCGGCGTCTGCGGCACCGCCGTCGCCGAAGCGCGCGACCAGAACGTCCCTGACGTCACGAAGACGCCGAACTACCTCGCCTGCAGCACCGCGACGAAGTCCGAGCTCGTCGTTCTCATCCGCAACGGCGACCGCATCTACGGCCAGATCGACATCGACAGCCACACGGCGAACGCGTTCGGGCCGTCGGAGGAGCAACGAGTGACGGAAGTCGCCACGTTTCTGGCCACGCTTTGGAACTGAGCGCGGAGGTGCCGTCATGTCGATCCGACCGGTGAAGCGACTGGTGAAGGCGAAGCCGACCCTCGAAGGCGCCGGAGTGCATCTGCGGCGCGCGTTCGGATTCGGCAACACGTCCGACTTCGATCCGTTCCTGCTGCTCGACGACTTCCGCAACGAGCGACCCGAGGACTACCTCGCCGGCTTCCCGTGGCACCCGCACCGCGGGATCGAGACGGTCACGTACGTTCTCGCGGGCACGGTCGAGCATGGCGACAGCATGGGGAATCGCGGCGTCATCACTTCCGGCGACGTTCAGTGGATGACGGCCGGCAGCGGCATCATCCACCAGGAGATGCCGAAGGGGGACAAGCAGGGACGCATGCACGGCTTTCAGCTGTGGGCCAACCTCCCGTCGTCGCGCAAGATGACCGCGCCGCGCTATCAGGAGGTGAAGGCGCCCGAGATCCCCGTGGTGACGGACGACGACGGCACGCAAGCACGCCTCGTGTGCGGGAGCTTCTGGGGAAAGCGCGGTCCCGTCGAAGGCATCGCGGCCGATCCGGTCTACGTCGACGTCAGCGTGCTGCCGGGGAAGCGAAAGACGCTGCCGGTCGAGACGACGAGCCAAGCGTTTGCCTACGTGTTCGAAGGCAGCGGAAAGTTCTGCAACGCTTCGGGCCCGCTCGCAGTGCCGACCGAGAGCGTCGGCTGGGCGGACGCGACGCCGCCGACGGAGGCGGAAAACCGCTCGCTCGTCCTCTTCGACCGCGGCGACGAGGTCACCGTGCAAGCCGGCGACCACGGCATCCGATTCCTGCTGGTGTCGGGCAAGCCTCTGCAAGAGCCCGTCGCGTGGTACGGCCCCATCGTCATGAACACGCAAGACCAACTCCGCCACGCCTTCGACGAACTCCAAAAAGGCACGTTCATCAAGTGACGCATACGGAGCCTGGAACCTTTTTCTCACTTATCACGCGCCCGGTCGTGCCGTGCCCCATCGATAGAACGCGCGAATGGCTTCCGACGCGATGAGCGTCGCGCGACGGGCGTAGTCGCCGTCGCGCTCCATCAGCTGGGCGTGATCCACGATGCTTCGATAGACCTTGGACTTCGCAAGGCCGAGGCGGCGTTCGATCTCGAGAGCGGTGAGGCCCGCGGCGACGCGGAGCAGCCCGACGGTCAGGATCTCCCAGCCTGGCATGCGACGAACGTCCGGTCGCACCGTCCAACCCGGCTCGGCCGCGCGCGCCGGCGCGATGTGCGCGATGACGCAGTCCGGCGGGACGAGCGGCGACCGCACGGCAGCATCGTCGGCGAGGCACGACTTGCGCGCCATCCAGTCGCGAACCGCTGCGGTCGCACCTCGCAGCAAGTCGTCCCATGAGGCCGGCTCCGGCGCCGCCGACACGAATCCGCGCTCGACCAACAAGTCTTCGTCCACGTCCACGTGTGACGGAAACACGGCCTCGTACTTCGCCGGATCGAATTGCGGAAGCCCGAGTCGATCGCAAACGGCCTGCTCGACGTCGTCGCGCGTGAGCCACCCCGGGCCGCGGTCCTTCGCGTAGTGGATGGCGCTGCCCCACGGGTAATCCTGCGCGCGGCTCACGAGCCCCGCCTTCACGGGGTTTCGGTCGATGTACCTCACCACCATCTGCAAGTGTGCTGGGCACTGGATCCTCTTCGACGCGAACCGCCCGCGGAACAGCGGGCCATCGCGGTGTTGCCGGCGGTTGAACTGGCGAACATATTCGTTTTCGGCGACGCCTATGGCGCTCGAGATCGAGCCGTTCATCGTCCGGACGAGCAGATGGAAGTGATTCGGCAGGAACACGAACGCGAGAATCTGGATCGCCTCGCGCCTCACCGCGTGAGCGAGTCGCGAGAGAAAGTACCGGACCTCGTCGGCGCCATGAAAGATCGGTCGCTTCGCGAGACCACGGTTCATCACGTGATGCAGCGCGCCGGTCCCGTCAAGTCGCGGTCTCCTCGCCATGCTCACCTCCACGATCCAAGTCGGGTGGCGAGGTCGAATGGTTACAGGGAATCCGCGCGCGTAAGTGGGAAAAAGGTTCCAGGCTCCGTATGCGTCAGTTGTTCCAGTAGAGCGAAGCGCGTTTCCGTGGGTGGTTGCCGAGTTCGTCTAGGGTGTGCGCGTCGAGGAGGCGGCCGTTGATCATGGTGTAGCGCAGGGACTCGGTGTTGCGGATGTCGGTGAGAGGGTTCTTGTCGAGGACGAGGAGGTCGGCGAGCTTGCCGGGTTCGAGCGAGCCGAGGTCGCGGTCGAGGCCGATGTAGCGCGCGCCGTCGAGCGTGCCCGCGCGCAGCGCCTGCATTGGCGTCATGCCGCCTTGCACGAACATCCACAGCTCCCAGTGCGCGCCGAGACCCTCGCGCTGCCCGTGCGCGCCGAGCTGCACGTGGCCGCCCGCGTCGACGAGCGCCTTCGCGATGCGCGCGCTCCTCACGTGGTTGAAGTCGTCCTCGGGCGCCATCGTGCGCCGGCGGCTTCGCGCGTCGATCACCGGCCGCGGCACGAACGTGAGCAGCCGCTCGTTCTCCCAGACGTTCGTGTGCTGATACCAGTACGTCTCGCCGAACAGCCCGCCGTACGCGACGATCAAGGTCGGCGTGAACCCCGTGCCGCTGTGCGACCAAAACGTGATCACGTCGCGATACGCCGCCGGCACCGGAATCGAATGCTCGATGCCCGTGTGGCCGTCGGCGATCATCGACATGTTCATCTGGAAGAGCGAGCCGCCCTCGGGCACGACCATCATTTCGAGCTCGCGCGCGGCGGCGATGACCTGCTGCCGCTGCTCGCGCCGCGGCTGCTGATAGCTCTTCACGCTGAACGCGCCGACCGCTTTCAATCGCCGCAGGTGACCCTTCGCGTCGTCGAGGCTGTCGATCTCCGCTTTGAAGTCGCCGCTCGCGCCATAGAGGATCGTGCCCGTCGAGTAGATGCGCGGCGCCACGACGAGCCCGGCCTTCGCGAGCTCGCTCGACGCGAAGATCGTGTCGGTGTCGTTCGACGGATCGTGGACCGTCGTGACTCCGAACGCCAGTTCGGCGTCGTGGAGCCAGTTCTGCTGCGGCGTGAATCCGTTCTCGCCCTGCGGCCCGTGCGCGTGCACGTCGATGAGCCCGGGCACAAGGGTCGTTCCTTTTCCGTCGACGATCTTCGCGTCGCTCGGCACCTGAACCGAGCCCGTCTTGCCGACCGCGACGATGCGATTCTTGTCGACGACGATCGTGCCGTCCTCGATGACCTCGTCGCCGCGCATCGTCACGAGCCGCGCGCCGACGATCGCGATCGAGCCCGACGGGACGTCGGTCGGCTGCGAGAACGAGACGTTCACTCCCTTTTCCGGCGGACTCGGCAGCGTCTCCGGCGCGCCCTCGACGAAAGCGAACGCCTCGGAGACGTCGCGCGTGAAGAGCTCGGGTCCGAGCGACCAGTGGAGCTTTCGCGAATCGCCCGACCACCGCAGGAACTCGCTCGCGTCGCGCGAGACGCGCGTCACGGGAATCGCCTTCGTCTTCGACGACAGCTCCACGATCTTGCCGGTTCGCACGAACGGCGCGATGTAAGCGTTGAAGCGCTCGCGGAACGCCAGCCACTTGCCGTCCGGCGACACTCGGAACTCGGTGCCGTTCTCGCAGCGAGCGTGCGTGCGCGGCTCGCGGCCGTCGAGGCCGATGCTCTTGAGCACGCGCTTGTCCTCGCCCTCGAAGTCCATGTAGTAGACGCGATCGCTCTCGGCGCCGAAGTGCGGACGCACGCCGTCGCGCGTGAGCAGCGTCTCCTTGCCGTCTCCATTGCCGTCGGCGGCGACGACGAACATCCCGGTCTCGTCGCTCCACAACGGCGAGAGGAGGCCGCCTTCGCTGCCGGCGACGCGACGAAAGACGATCTTCGTTCCGTCCGGCGTGAAAGCAGGCTCGACGAAGTGCCCGGGCGTCTTCGTGATTACGCGGCCCTCGCCGCCACGCGCTGGCGCCACGCACACGGTGCCGAGCTTCTTGTCGTCCCACGTCGTGTAGACGATGGATCCACCGTCACGCGCGTACGAGGGATAGAACTCGAAGTGATCGTTCTGCGACGTGAGCCGCCGCGGCGTGCCATCCGGCAGCTCCCGCACGTACAGATGCCCGAGCGCCTGATAGACGACCGACTTGCCATCCGGCGCGACCTCGACCCAGCGCAGCATCTTCACGTCGAAGTTCGCGGGCGCGACGTCCTGCGGGAATCGCACGGCGTCGATGATGCGTCGCGTCGTCTTCACGCGGAACGGGATGACGCGAGACGCGTGCGACTCGACGTCCAGCCGATGGATCTTGCCGCCTGCCCAATACACGATGGACTTGCCGTCGGGCATCCACGCCATCGTCGGATAGACGCCGTGGATCGCCCACGTCTCCTGCATGTCGCGCTCGAGGTCGTCGGCGATCGGCCACTCTTCGCCCGACTCGAGATCGCGCAGATAGAGCACGCTCTTCAACCGCACGCGACGCACGAACGCGAGGCGCTTGCCGTCAGGTGACGGCGTGGGCCGCACCGAGCCGCCGGCGCCGGCGACGAGGTGTCGCGTTTCGTTCTTCTCGCGGTCGAGCCGCAGGATGTCGTAGATCTCGCCGTACGGGTCCTTGTTGTATTCGAACGTCGAGCCGGGCGTGACGTCCTGGCTGTAGTAGAGGTAGCGGCCGTCGGGCGAGAACGCGGGCTCCCCGAGGTCCTTCTGCTCGTTCGGCTTCTCGGTCATCTGCAGGCCTTCGCCGCCCGTGCGGTGATAGAGCCAGATCTCGCCGGAGCCGAGCGAGCGATGCCCCGTGAAGTGCTTGCGCGCCGCGATGAACTCGCCGTCGGGCGTCCACGCGGGGCTGTTGAGCAAGCGATACGTCTCGCTCGACACGGCCTTCGGGTCCGAGCCGTCGCGGTTCATCACCCAAATGTTGTCGCCGCCCGCACGATCGCTGGTGAACGCGATGCGCTTGCCGTCCGGGCTGTAGCGCGGCTGCATGTCCCACGCGACGCCGCTGGTGAGCGCCTTCGCCTCACCCCCGTCGATCGGGATCGTGTAGAGGTCGCCGAGCAGATCGAACGCGATCTCCTTGCCGTCGGGGCTGACGTCGAGGCTCATCCACGTTCCCTCGTCGACGTCGATGTCGACGTCGTGCGACGGGCCTGGCGGATTCGAGACATCCCACTTCTTCTCGTCTTTCTTGTCCTTGTCCGACGTGGCGGCCGGAGTCGCCGGCTGTGATTCGCGCGCCGGTGCCGCCTTCTGCGGCGATGCCGGGCGCGACGTGGACGAGCAGCCGACGAGACCGAGCGCGACGACGGCGAGCCAGCAGCGTGAATTCATCGATGGGTTCCTCGTTCAATGTGAGAGGCGCGACAAGCTATCATCGCGCCCTTTTGCGAGACAGCGTCAACATGGGAAACCGATAGCGTGGCGAGAGCCGATCGAGCGGCGCCGCCACAGACACCGAGCCGCGTTCAAGGCCAGCTCGACGGGATGGTCGTCAACATCGAGTTGACGCTCATCAGCATCATTCAAGGCGTGGCGCTCTACTTTCTCGTGGACAGCTCGCGCTCGCTCATCGTCGAGGCGCGCGTGGCGTACTGGCCGTACGTGCTCACCGGACTCCTCGTCATCTTGCTCTTCTGGCTGCGGTCGCTGATCCACACGCTGACGTTGATTCGTTGGCCCCTCGAGTTCGGCCACAACTTCATGTACGTCGCTTGTACGTTGGTCGAGGCCGTGATGTTCAGTCAAGTCGCGAACGTGCAGAGTTGGTTCGTGCTCGGTGCCGTCTACTCCGTGATCGTCACGGTCCTTTTCGTCGTCGACTTGCGCATGATCCACAAGCGGGCGTCGGAGCGGATCGGCCCGGCCGAAAAGCAGCTCCTCGACATCGTGAAGGAGGAGCAGATGCTCGACATCCGGCTCGGCATGCCCGCCGCGTGCGCGTTCTGTGCACTGGCAGCCGCCGCGGTTTCGTACTGGCCCGACTTCTTCATCGGGAAGAGCGGTCACCTCGTGTTCGGGCTGCTGCAGCTCGGCGCCGCGGTCGAGTACCTCTGGTGGGTGCTGCGATTCTACGCGCGCCTGTCGCCGCTCATCCTCGCGACGCGCGAAGAATGGTCCGTGCGAGCGCGCGAGACGGCGCCGGCGGACGTCGACGCCTGAGGCTCAACACCAGGAGTTGTTGAGAACCTCGCCCATGCCGCCCGCGCCGGGCACGATGTAGTCGTGATCGTTGAGGCCGCGCTCGCGCTCCCACTGCGCGCCCGGGACGTCCGCGAGGACGTCTTGGGGGGAGAGTCCGCGATCGAGCCGCGCCGTGTAGACGACGAGGTCGTCGCCGAACGCGGTGAGCACGGCGCGTAAGTATTCCGGCGTCGCGATCATCGGCATGGTGACGATTCGAGCGGGCTGCCCGAAGTGGTCGAGGTAATGCCGCACCGCGCGAATCGTCGTCGAGCCGGTCGCGCCCATCGGGTCGGGAAGCAGGAGGATCGCGCCGTCGACTGTGCCGCCGATCTTGCTTCCCGATAGATCGACGCCCGAGACGTGACCGCGCGCGTCGGCGACGCGCGACATGTTGAGGTGATCGAGTCGCATGTGCTCTTCCGGAAGCACGCGGGTCAGCATCTCGAAGCACGTCTGCGACGGAACGATGCCGGCGCGAATCACGTCCACGATGACGATGCGCGTCGCCGGATCGAGGATCGGCCCGCGATAGACGCCCGACTTCGGATCGCTCTGCGTCATGCGCGTCGGCACCTCGCCGTGAACGCGCGGAAACTCGTTGCCCGCGACGCTGACGAGCAGCACCTCGTAGATCGTGCGCAAGAGCGGCACAAGATCGGGGTGCTTCACGTCGGGACTGCCGAGCCGCGCGAGCAGCGTGAGCAAATGAGCGTTGTCGAGGATGTGCACGCGCTCGCCATAGCGATGGTTGAGCTCCCAACCGCCGTGAGTCGAGGGTTCGCGGTGCACGGCGGGCGTCGGGCCGGTCGGCGTCATGCAGATCTCTCCGAAAAGGACTCCCGGGATTCTATAGGCCCGCGTCGAAGTTCGCGAGCGCCTGTCGGATCGAGTTATCTACCAATACGGCGTGACGCCGGTCGTCATGCCGAGCTGGTATGCCGAGGGTTTCACAGAGACGTTCGGCGGCGAGGGCACGTTTACGTGGGATGGCACGAAGCTCGACGCGAAGAAGGCGATGTCGCCTTCTCGATTGGCGAGTGAGCCCGAGCGCCGCGGCGCTCGCTCGGACGAATAGGATCGTGCGCGACGACGACGCCCCGGCGCGTCAGCCGTCGGCATTTCGCTCGTCGCGCCGAACCTCGCTGTTGCCGGCCCGTGCGGCCGCCCCATACAATCGCCCTCGATTCCTGTCCGTGCAGGTCTCGGCGGCGCGAGCCGTGGGCACCGTCGAGGCGACGCGGCCACGGCGACTCCCCAGGAGAAAGGGGCCCCTGCCATGTCCGACTTCGCCGCCGAGTTCTTGGCCACCGTGAAGGCTCGCGACCCGCACCAGCCCGAGTTTCACCAAGCCGTTCAAGAAGTCGTCGAATCGCTCGTCCCCGTCCTCGAGCGTCATCCCGAGTACCGTGAGGCCAGAATCCTCGAGCGCCTCGTCGAGCAGGAGCGCATCGTCCAGTTCCGCGTTCCGTGGATGGACGACGCCGGCGAGATCCACGTGAACCGCGGCATGCGCGTGCAGTTCAGCTCGGCGATCGGCCCGTACAAAGGCGGGCTGCGATTTCATCCGTCGGTCAACCAAAGCATCATCAAGTTCTTGGGCTTCGAGCAGACCTTCAAGAACTCGCTAACCGGCCTTCCGATGGGCGGAGCCAAGGGCGGCTCCGACTTCGATCCCAAGGGCAAGTCGGACGTCGAAGTGATGCGCTTCTGCCAGAGCTTCATGTCGGAGCTTCACCGCCACGTCGGCGCGGACACGGACGTGCCGGCCGGCGACATCGGCGTCGGCGGCCGCGAGATCGGCTTTCTGTTCGGGCAGTACAAGAAGCTCGCCAACCGATTCGACGGCGTGCTCACGGGGAAGGGCGTGAACTGGGGCGGCTCGTTGATTCGGCCTGAAGCGACGGGATACGGCTGCGTCTACTTCGCGCAGGAGATGTTGAAGACGCGCGGCGAGGAGCTTCGCGGAAAGAGGGTCGTCGTCAGCGGCTCCGGCAACGTCGCGCAGTACGCGGCGGACAAGTGTCTCCAGCTCGGCGCGAGGGTCGTGACCTTCAGCGACTCCAACGGATTCGTCGTCGACGAGGACGGTGTCGACGCCGGCAAGCTCGACTTCGTGAAGAAGCTCAAGAACGTCGATCGAGGTCGCATCCAGCAGTACAAGGACAAATACCCGCGCGCTCGTTTCCACGCGGTCGATGCCGCCGCCTCGAGCGATTCCCCGGACCGCGCGGCGGCGAACCCTCTGTGGCAGGTCGCGTGCGACATCGCGCTCCCGTGCGCCACGCAAAACGAGATCAACGAGGCCGACGCGAACCAGCTGGTCCGCGGAGGCTGCACGTGCGTCGCGGAAGGCGCGAACATGCCGACGACTCTGGGCGGCGTTCGAGTCTTCCTCCAATCGAAGATCTTCTACGCGCCGGGCAAGGCATCGAATGCCGGCGGCGTCGCGACCAGCGGCCTCGAGATGTCCCAGAACTCGATGCGCTTGTCGTGGTCGCGGGAAGAGGTCGATCGAAGGCTGCGCGAGATCATGGTTCACATCCACGACGTGTGCCGGACCACGGCCGAGGAGTACGGGACCCCCGGCAACTACGTGAACGGTGCAAACATCGCCGGGTTCTCGAAAGTCGCCGACGCGATGCTCGATCAGGGCCTCGTATGATGATGTAGGAATCTGTCTCGCTGAATTCGCGCGCCCGTCCGGTCTCGTCGCCGTGCCAGCAAACGAGGCGTCGTTCGCAGACGAGACCCGACACGTACCAGGATCGAAGCGCGAGGACGATCTACGGCTCGTCTGCGGCCTCGAGAAACTGCGTGACCATCGGCGCGAGTTCGTCGGGCAGGTCGACGGAGACGAGATCGCCCAGGGTCGAGACTACGGTGCCGTACTCGACGTGATCGCTGTCTCGCCTTGCGATGTATGATCGGGGCTCGAATCGAGCATCGGGAGCGTGGTCCATCGACGAATCGAAACACCTCGGCATCCGGCACGTGGCGTTGCGCGTGAGGGACCTCGCGCGTGCCGAAGCGTTCTACGTCGGCGTGCTCGGCTTTCGCGTCGAGTGGCGGCCCGATCCGAAAAACGTCTACCTCACCTCGGGCGCGGACAACCTCGCGCTTCACGAAGCGGACGGCGCACTCGACCCTCCCGAGCGATCGCGGCTCGACCACTTCGGGCTCCTGGTGCGCAAGCCCGAGGACGTCGATCGATTCGCCGCCTTCGTGAAGTCGCGTGGCGTTGCGCTTCGCGCGGAGCCGAAGACGCATCGCGACGGCGCGCGGTCGTTCTACCTCGATGACCCCGACGGCAACTCGATCCAGGTCATCCATCATCCACCGATCTCGGAGACTCGATGATTCCGATCGTTCCGATTCGAACGTCCGCGGACCTCGACGAGGCCGTCGCCGCGTCGCGCGACAAGGACGTTCTTGTCTACAAGCACTCTACGCGATGCTCCGTGAGCGCGTGGGCTCAGCAAGAATTCACGGCGTTTCTCGGCGAGCCCGCGGCGTTGCGCTTCGCCGCGTTCCAAGTCGACGTGATCGCGAGCAAAGCGCTGAGCCAAGAAGTCGCGACGCGCTTTTCCGTGAGGCACGAGTCGCCTCAGCTTCTCGTCCTTCGCGACGGCCGCGTGATCGCGCACGGCTCGCACGATGAGATCAACCGCGCGTTCCTGCGCGGGCTCGATCCGCGAAAGGTCGCATAGGGAGGGGACAGATCCACAAGATCACGGGACGTACGCTCGGTCTGAAGGCGAGCGACGTCGGTGCACTCGAGCGCCTGTTTCGACGTCGCGTGCCGCGCGAACAAGTGGCGACCGTCGAGCTGATGCGAGAGATGGCCGCGCTCTCGGGCCGGCTGTATCGCCGCATCGGCGTCATGCTGGATCGTCGCGGCCACGTTGCGTACGTCTGCCTCGGCGACGCGCATCGGCTGCCCCTTCCCGATCTCGGCTCGACGCGCACGGGGCCGGGAATGCTACGCGGGCTTCGCCTCGTGCACACGAGCCTGAACAACGACGAGTTCGGCAAGAACGATCTCACCGAGTTGGTCCGCCAGAACCTCGACCTGTCGCTGCAGGTCAACGTGGGAGAGGACGGCGCGCTGGCATCCGTCGTTCAGGCGCACCTCCTGCCGACGAACACGGAGCGAAAGCGAGTCGAAGTCAGCGGGCCGATGCGGCCGAACGAGATCAATGGCGAGTTCCTCGAGTTCATCGGCGCGCTCGAGCAGGAGTTCGCGTCGACCGCGAACGAGATGGTCGGCACCGAGGAAGGCGAGCGCGCGATTCTCGTGGGCGCCACGACCGGCTCGCTCGAAGCCGCGCGCGAGTCGATGGACGAACTGGAGGAGCTGACGCGCTCGGCCGGCGTCGCGCCGATCGATCGCGTCGTGCAGCGACGCGCGGCGCTCGACAGCAAGACGCTCGTCGGCAAGGGCATGCTCGAGGAGCTGGCGCTGCGCGTCCTGCGACAGCGCGCGAACTGCGTGATCTTCGACCAGAACTTGAAGCCCGTGCAGGCGCGAAACGTGTCGCGGTCGCTTCCGGTGAAGATCATCGATCGCACGCAGCTCATCCTCGACATCTTCGCGCAGCGCGCCGTGTCGCGCGAAGGCAAGCTGCAAGTGGAGCTGGCGCGGCTCAAGTACATGCTGCCGCACCTCACGTACGCGCGCGCGTCGCTCGAGCAGATCCGCGGCGGCATCGGCTCGACGCGCGGCGTCGGCGAGATGAAGTCGGAGCTGGACCGGCGCTACGTGCGCGATCGCGTGCATCGTCTCGAGCAAGAGATCGCCGATCTCTCGAAGCACCGCGGCGTCATGCGCGCAAAGCGATCGCAAAGCGGCACGCCGACCGTCGCGATCGTCGGCTACACGAACGCCGGCAAGTCGACGTTGATGAACGCGCTCACCGGCGCGGACGTCTTCGTGAAGGACCAGCTCTTCGCGACGCTCGACACGACCGCGCGGAAGCTCTGGCTGCCCGCGCTCGGTCGCGAGGTCGTGATCACCGACACCGTCGGGTTCCTGCGCGATCTTCCCAAAGACTTGGTCGCTGCATTCAAGGCGACGCTCGAGGAGCTTCGCGAAGCGGCGCTCCTTCTCCACGTCGCGGACGCATCGAACCCGCGCGTGTTCGAACAGACCGAGGCCGTGACGATGCTCCTCGGCGAGCTCGGCGTCGCGCGGATACCGAAGCTCCTCGTCTTCAACAAGAAGGACCTCGTCGACGTGGGAAGCTTCGGCCCGCTCGCCCGCCATGACGGCGGCCTCCTCGTCTCGGCTCTCGACCCCGTCGACGTCGACCGCGTCCGCGCCGCGATCGGCGAGGCGATCGGCACGCCGCGCCACGGAAGCGACGGTGGGGCACCGGAGGATTTCGCGAGCACGGGTGAATCGACCGATTGATCGATCCGCAGTTGACGAGCGACCGGTTCTGCAGGAGCTATCCGCCGGCGGACGTCGTGCGGCGCCGGTCCTTCACTTTCTCAGGATGCTCACGCTGCAGTCGCTCGATGCTCTTGCACAGCGAACTCAGGTCGTTTCCGTGCTGCTCCATCAGGAGTTTGCGGCGCGCACGAACCTCGTCCATGAAGGGGTCAGTGGCGGCTCGTTTCTCGTCGGTCATGGTTTCATTCCTTCCAGAGCATCTCGGGCGTCACGATTCGGAATGACTCGAATCCTACCACGGCCTGTCGATGGGTTGAGCGGCGGTCGTTTCGACCGTTGCAGCCGAAGCGTCGCGTCACTCGACGCGCAGAATCACCGCGTTGGGCGGTGATGGACGAAGGCGATGCGCCGCAACGGCGGTCTGTGGTTCGCCGCGAGTTCAGCGCGGAGTCCCGCCGATCCCGAGGACCTGCTCGGCCTCGGCGCGGAAGCGCCGACGCTCGTCACTGACCGACGGCAGCTTCTCGATCGCCTCGACCGCTTCTTGATACCAGCGACGTGCGTCGTCCGCGTCTCCGAGTTGATGGTGAGCCATCGCGAGGAAGAGCCAGTCTTCGAGGCTTCCTCCATCGCGCAACTCCACCGAATGGTTCAGGATCGACACGGCCTCCTTGAACTTGCCCCGACGGTAGAGTGCCACGCCGAGCGTGTTGACGCTGAGACCGTCCTTCGGCTGGAGTTCAACGGCGCGACGTGCCAGACGGATGGCTTCGTCGGGGTCGCGAAGATCTTCGCGCGCCGACGTTGCGAGGATCCACGCGAGACCGTTGTAAGCATCGGCGTCATCCGGCGTGAAGCGAATCGCGTCGCGATACGCCGCGATGGCGCCGTCGAGATCTCCTTTTTCCTTGAGCGCGCCGCCCAGGTTCTCGTAGGCCAAGCCGTAGTCCGCCTTGAGTCGGATCGCCTCGCGGTACTCCATGGCTGCGCCGTCGAGATCAGGCTTTTTCCACAACGCGTTGCCCAGTCCAATGTGGATGTCGGGGTCGTCCGGCTTGAGTCGGGTCGCTTCGCGGTACGCTTCGATCGCGCCGTCGACCATGCCTTTGGCCTTGAGCGCATTACCCAGGGCGTAGTGGAAGTCGGCGTCGCGCGGATCGAGTCGGATCGCCTCTCTGTACGCCTCGACGGCGCCGTCGACGTCACCATTGGAATTGAGCGCGAGGCCTAGGTCGTAGTGCGCGACGGCGTAGTCCGGCTTGAGTCGGGTCGCCTCGCGGTACGCCTGCATTGCGCCGTCGAAGTCACGTTTCTTCAACAGCGCGTTGCCCAGGCTGAGGTGGGCGTCGGCCCATTCCGGCTTCAGCCGGATCGCCTCGCAAAATCCTGCGATGGCGCCGTCGACGTCACCCTTGGCTCTCAGCGCGAGGCCGAGATCTTTGTGGACCTCGGCCGAGTTCGGTTGGAGTCGGATCGCCTCGCGGAACTCCTGGATCTCGCCGTCGAAGTCTTTTTTTTCGTGCAGCGCGTGAGCGAGAAAGTGATGAGCGCTGGGCAGTTTCGCATCGAGCTTCATTGCCGTGTGGAACTCCTCGATCGCGCCGTCGACGTCGCCTTTGTCTTTGAGGGCGATGCCCAGGTTGACGTGTGAGTTGGCGTCATTCGGCGCGAGCAAGACCACTTCATGCGCCGCCGTGATCACGCCGTCGGGGTCGCCCTGATCCGTGAGTGCCTTGCCTAGGTGGTCACGCGCCCTGTCCAGCCCAGGCGTGAGCCGGATCGCTTCGCGAAACTCTGCAATCGCGCCGTAGGGTTCGCCGCGGCTCTCGAGTGCGACTCCCAGCGCGTCGTGGGCCTCCGCGTAGTCTCGATTGATCTGGAGCGCCGCGTGGTATTCACGGATCGCGCCGTCCAAGTCGCCATTCTTCGAGAGTGCACGGCCGAGTATCAAGTGAGCAATGGCGAGGTCCGGCCGAAGGCGGACCACCTCCCGCCATTCCCGATTGGCGCCATCGGTGTCGCCTGTCGCGGCGAGCGCGATGCCGAGATTGTTGTGAGCGACGAATGAAAGTGGCCGCACGGCGACAGCGGCGGTGTCGAAGGCGACGGCATCGTCTGACTGGGGTGGGCGTGAGTTGCCGGCCCATGACCCCGCGGTGAAGAGGGCCCAGAAGTCGCTCGGATGACGACGCGCTACGGCTTTCCCCAGCGCGGCGGCCCGGCCGGCGTCACCTCGCGCACCGAGCTGATTGGCGAGACCCACCAAACTATCGACGGTCATCTTGTCGAGGTCGACCTGATCGGCGAGGCGGCGGACGTCTTCCAGGCCGGTCGCGGCGCGAAGTCTTGCCCTCCACGGATCATCGTCGCACGCATGCACCAGGTCGCGAAGATTCGCCGAGTCGATGCCGGCTGCCCCACGCGCGTCGATCCAGTCGTCGAGGGCGACGATGAGATCGATGCAGATGCCCGCGTCACGAATGTGGCGCAACGCATCGTTGATCGAAAGTGCCTCGACGTCGATTCCGTACGTCCGAAAAGCCACCGCGTACCGTTGGCTGGCGAGGATCGGATCCCAATTGTCGGCGTGAGATGCTCGCACGTCGTCGAGTCGAGCGACCATTTCCTTGTCCTTGGACCGTCGTTCCGCCTTTGCCATTGCCGCTTGTTCACCCGCCGCGACGCCTGCCACGAGGTCGCGGACGCGTGCCCGTGTCGTCTCGTCGGCGTCCTTCGAATCGGCGAGGGCGTCGGCGCGCTTCGCGGCTGAGACGGCTTCATGCCACGGCGCGAGGTCGTCGCCCGCTTCGGCCTTGCCCTTGAGGAGCGTGGCTTCGTCGAGGGCTTGGCTCACGGCGTGGGCCGTCTCCGCGACGCGCTCGCGATGCGCGCTCTCGATCACGCGCCATCCGCCTCCGCCGAGCACGATCAGCGCGACGACCGAGCCGGCGAGCGCGAGCGAGAGCTTGCGTCGCCTTCGCTCCTCGGACGCTTTGACCGTCGCCTCGGCGGCCTCGAGCTGCGCTTTCTGCGCGCGCTCCTCGACTGAAGCGAGATGCGCGCCGATCGCCGCGGCGAGGACGCCGGCGTCTTTCGGACGCGCGACGGCCGCGGGAACGAGGCACGACTTCGCGAGTCGCACGAGGTCATCGTCGGCGCCGCACGCTTCGAGTCTGGCGTACGCGTCCGCGAGGTCTGCGTTCACGGCCTTCGTCAACGCCTCGCCGGAGTAGGGCGGCTGCCCCGTGAGGATCTCGCAGAGGATCGCGCCGAGGGAAAAGACGTCGCATCGCTCGTCGAGTTCGGCAACCGCGCCGCGCGCTTGTTCGGGCGACATGTATGCCGGCGTCCCCATCACCGAGCCGACGAGCGAGTCCGAGCCCTGCGATTCCGAGCGCACCGTTGCGATGATCGAGACGGTGGCGCTCGGCTTCGATTGGGGCTCGTCGGCGACGCTGCCGTGTGCGAGGACCTTGCCCATTCCCCAGTCGACGACTTGCACTTCGCCGAACGCCCCGACCATCACGTTTGCCGGCTTGAGATCACGGTGAATCACGCCTCGCGCGTGCGCGTACGCCATCGTGTGACAGACGGCCTCGAACGTTGCGAGGAAGCGGCGGCGATCGTGCGTCGGATCCGTGCGATCGGCGAGCAACGCCGCGAGGGTCTTTCCCTTCACGAGCTTCATCGTGAAGAAAGGTCGCTGATCCGCGCGCTGACCCAGCTCGTAGACCGGCACGATCCCGGGGTGCTGGAGCTGGCCGCCGATCTGCGCCTCCTCGACGAAGCGCTGGACGACGTCGGGCTTCGACGCGTGGTCTTCGCGCAAGACCTTGATCGCGACGTCGCGACCGAGATCGACGTCGTGTCCGCGCATGATGACGCCCATGCCGCCGCGTGCGATCTCACCGAGGACTTGATAGCGGCCCTCGCGGCCCGATGGAACTTCGAGCGAGCGCGGCTTGACGAGCGGCGCCATTCCGGACGACTCGTCGCGGAGCGAGATCGGCTGCGCCCCGATCTTCACGACGATGCTTTGTGGAGGAGCCCGAAACGTAGACTTCGGCGCGGGATCGCGGCCCGGTCGATCGTCACGCGGCGACTCGCTCATCGGTGTTCCTTGCCGATCTCGAGCACGTGCTCGGCTTCGATGCGAAAGCGCCCAAGGTCGTCGCGGACGGATGACTCCTTCTCGATCTGCTCGACCGCTCGCTGATACCAGCGCCGCGCCTCGTCCGCCTTCCCGAGTTTCTGATGAGCCATCGCGAGGAAGAACCAGTCTTCGGGGCAGCCGCCCTTGCCCAGCTCCATCGATCGATTCAGGGTCGACACCGCTTCTTGCAGATCACCGTGTCGATAGAGCGCGATGCCGAGCGTGTTCAAAGGGCCGACCTCATTCGGCCGAAGCTCGACTGCGCGCCGCGCGAGACGGACGGCCTCGTCGGGATTGCGCAGGTCCTCACGTGCGGCCGTTGCGAGGATCCACGCGAGGTCGTTGTGGGCCACGGATGAGTTCGGCTTGATAAGGATCGCCGCGCGATCCTCCGTGATCGCCCCATCCAGATCGCCTTTGACCACGAGCGCTTCGGCGACGAGTATGTGGGCGTCAGCCATATCTGGCTCGAGCTGAATCGCCTTGCTGGCCTCCGCGATCGCACCGTCCGGGTCGCCTTTGGCTTGGAGCGCTCGGCCCAAGTTGTAGTGAGTCTCGGCCCGATCTGGTTTCAGCCGAGTCGCTTCCCGGCACTCGGCGATCGCGCCGTCGAGATCTCCCTTTGCCTGAAGCGCAGCGCCCAAGTTGCTGTGAGCCTCGGCTGAAGTCGGATCGAGCCGAATTGCCGCGCGATACTCGCTGATCGCGCCATCCCCGTCTCCTTTGGCTGCGAGCGAGATGGCGAGGTCGACATGGGCGTCGGCCAGATCCGGCTTGAGCCGAGTCGCTTCCCGGTACTCTTCGATCGCGCGGTCGAGGTCATGGCCGTCCGCGAGTGCGAGCCCGAGGTGGACGTGGGCCGCGGCGTCGTTCGGCGCGAGCAAGACCACTTCCCGTGCCGCCGTGATCGGGCCGTTGGGATCGCCCTCGTCCGTGAGTGCCTTTCCGAGGTGGACACGAGCCGTCGCCAAACCGGGCTCGAGTCGGATCGCTTCGCGAAACTCTGCGAGGGCTCCGTACGGCTCGTCGCGGCTCATGAGTGCGACCCCCAGCATGTCGTGGTCGTACGCGTCGTTCGGCTGGAGTCGGATCGCCCACTTGAACTCCGCAACGGCACCGCCGAAGTCGCCCTTGGCCTGGAGCTCCCTGCCCAGGTTGGAGTGGAACATCGCCCTGTCGGGTTGGACTCGGATCACCTCTCGGTGCTCGGCGATCGCGCCGTCGAAGTCGCCTTTGTCCCGGAGCGCGTTGCCCAAGTTGTTGCGGGCCGGCAGCGATCGGGGACGAACGGCGACCGCCGCGGTGTAGAAGGTCACCGCGTCCGCGAGCCCTGCGGGGTGCGATCGGTCGGCCCAGTATCCCGCGGCGAAGAGGGCCCAGAAGTCACCCGGGTGACGCCGGGCGACGTCTTTCGAGAGCGACGCGGCTCGGAGCGTGTCCCCTTCGATCCCGAGGCGATGGACGAGGCGGACGAGACTATCGATGGGCGTCTTCTCGAGGTCGACGTGCTCGGCGAGGCGATGCTGATCTTCCACGCTGTTTGCATTGCGAAGTTGGGCGCGCCACGGATCGTCATCGCTGGCCTTCACGACGGTGACAGCCCAGTCGTGTTTCCGACCGCGAGAGGGGAGCACGTCGATCCAATCATCGAGAGCGATGATGAGATCTGCGCCGATGGCCGAGTCCTTCACGCGCTTCACCGCGTCGCCGACGGCCAGCGTCTCGATGTCGATCCCGTACGCACGAAAGGCCTGCGCGTACTGTTCGTCGGCGGTCGCATAGACGAACTGGTCGGACAGCGTCGCGCGCACGTCGTCGAGTCGGTCGATCATTTCCTTGTCCTTCGCGCGTTGCTCGGTCTTGGCGTTTGCGGCTTGTTCGCCGGATTGGAGGCTTGCCATGAGATCGTGCACGCGCGCGCGCGTCGTCACGTCGGCGTCCCTCGATTCGGCGAGCGCTTCGGCGCGCTTTGCCGCCGAGACGGCGTCCTGCCAGGGCTCGAGCTCGTCGCTCGCTTCGGCCTTGCCTTTGAGCAGCGTCGCTTCGTCGAGCGCTTGGCTCACGGCGTGAGTCGTCTCCGCGATGCGCTCGCGATGCGCGCTCTCGATCGCGAGCCATCCGCCGCCACCGAGCACGATGAATGCAACGACGGCGGCGGCGAGCGCGAGCGAGAGCTTGCGACGCCGTCGCTCCTCGGACGCTTTGACCGTTGCCTCGGCGGCCTCGAGCTGCGCCTTCTGCGCGCGCTCTTCGACCGATGCGAGATGCGCGCCGATCGCCGCTGCAAGGACGCTCGCGTCCTTCGGGCGCGCGATCGGCGCGGGGACGAGGCACGACTTCGCGAGCCGTACGAGGTCGTCGTCCGCGCCGCACCCGTCGAGGCGCGCGTACGCGTCCGTGAGGTCCGCGTTCACGGCTTTCGTCAGCGCGTCGCCGACGTAGGGCGGCTGTCCCGTGACGATCTCGCAGAGGATCGCGCCGAGCGAGAAGACGTCGCACCGCTCGTCGAGGTCGTTGACGGCTCCGCGCGCTTGCTCGGGCGGCATGTACGCGGGCGTCCCCATCACCGAGCCGACGAGCGAGTCCGAGCCCTGCGACTCCGAGCGCACGGTCGCGATGATCGAGACCGCGGCGCGCGATCGTGCGTTGCGCTCGTCGGCGATGCCGCCTTGTCCGAGCACTTTGCCCATGCCCCAGTCGACGACCTGCACCTCGCCGAAGGCGCCGACCATCACGTTCGCGGGCTTGAGATCGCGGTGGATGACGCCTCGCGCATGCGCGTAGGCCATCGTCTGGCAGACGGCCTCGAAGATCGCGAGGAAGCGGCGACGATCCTGCATCGGATCCGTGCGATCGGCGAGCAGCGCCGCGAGCGTCTTTCCCTTCACGAGCTTCATGGTGAAGAAGGGGCGCTGATCCGCGCGCTGACCGAGCTCGTAGACCGGCACGATCCCGGGATGCTGGAGCTGCCCGCCGATCTGCGCCTCTTCGACGAAGCGCTGGACGACGTCGGGCTTCGTGGAGTGGTCTTCGCGCAGGATTTTCATCGCGACGTCGCGTCCCAGATCGAGGTCGTGTCCGCGCATGACGATGCCCATGCCGCCGCGTGCGATCTCGCCGAGCACTTGGTAGCGGCCTTCGCGGCCGGACGGAACGTCGACTGTCCGCGACGTGACGAGCGGCGCCAGGCCGACCGACTCGTCGCGGAGCGAGATCGGCTGCGCGCCGATCTTCACGACGATGCTCTGTAGCTGAGAGCGAAACGCCGCCTTCAGCCCAGCGTCGAGACGATCCTCGTTCGGGTCGGCTACCACGGCTCCTCCTCACTGCCTCCCATCCAAGCGACACGTCGTTTTCGCGCGAGAAAAAGACCAGCGGTTCAATGCCCGCGATGGCGTACGGTTGGGATCGGTCTCGCTCGGGGACTGCGGAAAGTGAGGGGTTCTGACTCGGAATCGGGTCATCCCGTCGGTTTCCCCCGGAGGATTCACTCCAACGACGCCTTACTTCTCGCGCGTCTGAGGTCCAAACGCAAGCACGTGCCGACCGGCGGCCGGCCGGGGAGTTGCGTGCTCAGCCGAAGCCATCGACTTCCCGACGACTCCGTTCCGGGAGAGTTCTCTCGGCCAGCCGAACGGCAAATGCAACTCGGGTGACGCCGCGCCGACTAGATGGGGTGCGTCGAGAGAGCTTCGAACCGACACGCGGCGAGGATCGTCGATGCCGACCGTTCTACGAAGGGGCCCTTACCGGTTACATTTCTTCAGCAGCGATGACGATGAGCCGCCGCACGTTCACGTCGACCGGGATCGCCGGAGCGCCAAGTTCTGGCTCGAGCCCGTTACGCTCGCCCACAACGTACGATTCGGCCCGGTCGAGCGGCGTCGCATCTGGCGACTCGTGATCATTCACGAGCGTGAAATCATGGAGGCCTGAAATGAGCACTTCGGCGGAAAGTCCTGGTGAGCGCGTTCAGGACGTTCGGGTTGCGGGCGACCGCCTGAGCGTCGATCTCGAGGATGGCCGAACCATCCTGGTCCCCCTTGCGTGGTTTCCTCGCCTGTTGAACGCGACGCCGGCGCAGCGCGCGAACTGGCAGGTGTGCGGCGGCGGCTACGGCATCCACTGGCCGGACGTCGACGAAGACTTGAGCACGGGCGGACTGTTGCGCGGGGCGCCGGCGCCACGGGGTCCCGGGCCGGCCAAGCCGTGAGCGCAGCCGCTTCCTTCGGTCCGTCGACGAATCGATGGATTCACGTCCGTCCGCGAACGACGCGGACGGGACATGCCCGAGACGTCGAGTGCTTCGGATCGGTGCGATCGGCGGGGCCGCTCTCGTATCAGCGACTTGATTCGCCAGCAATCGTGGGCTAAAGATTCTGCGAAGTTTCGCTCGGGACACGAAGTCCCACTCTCGAATCTGGCCAATGACAACGAAGTTCAACCCCCACTGACCCCATCGCCCCCCGTCGCCGGCTCGTCCCGGCCGCGCCCCTCGATCGGTCGAGCAATCGTCCCGATCTTCGAGGACGTTCGCCGACGACTCGTGAGCGACG
>JACOTG010000197.1 GCA_016178505.1 Planctomycetota bacterium | reverse complement strand
CTTCTCGATCGTGCGACCGCATCGCTGCGCGCGATGGGCTACAGTCAAACGCCGTGTCTCGTGGTGCCGAGCGCCGTCGCGAAACAGCCGATTCCGTGGCTGCGTTCGCGAGGCCGCCGTCATCCAGCGTAGAGCTTGCGAAGCGAAGCTTCGGGCGCGCGCGCGGTTCGTGCGACGACGAGGTTCTCGACGACGTGAGACAGATGGCCCATGCCAACGAGCGCGACCGCGAGCCCCGGAACGCTGCGCGTGAATTGAATCGCGCGCTGAGCGTTCGTGTCGAATCCCGGCAGAACCTCGGCGACGCGCGGCGACAGGCGCCCGGCGAGCCGCCCTTGCAGCATCGGCGCGCTCGCCATCACCGTGACTCCGAGCCGCGCGGCGACGTCGACGAACGTCGTTGCTCCGCCCGACGTCGCCTGCGTCTCGACGAGGAAGGCTTCGGGAAACGCGAGGCTCACGGGGAGCTGAACGAATCGGAAGTGGTGATTCGGCCCGCCGGCCTCGCGTGCAATCGCGACGACCTCTTCGAGATCGAGGTGCGAGGTGGCGCCTTCGACGCAGCGATAGCCCTCCCACGTTGCCGTGCCGTACGCGCGGATCTTGCCCGCCGACACCGCGCGCTCGAGCTCGCAGAACGCGTCGTGAAGTCGCCCGCGGAATCGGCTGCGTCCGACCTCCTCGAGCTGCATCTCGGGATTGTGGACGTAGTAGACGTCGATCGTTTCGAGGCCGAGGTTTTGCCGGCTGCGCTCGATCTGATCCGAGAGGTAGCGCGGGCTCATGCAGTGGCAACCTGCCGCAAGCTCGTCGGGATCGACGATTCCCGTGTCCAGATACACCTTGGCGAACCAATCCGACGGTCGCGCCGGCGCCGCGCCGTCGTACGGAACGAACCCGCCCTTCGTGGCAACGACAATTTCGTCGCGAGAAGCTCGACCCGTGCGCACCAGCTCCGCGATCGCTTCGCCGACCTGCCGTTCGCTTCGTTGGAACCGGTAGTTGATCGCCGTGTCGATCACGTTGCCGCCGCGTTCGACGAATGCCTCGATCGCTTCACGATATGCGCGATCGGCCGCGTCGGTGCCTTCGCCGAGATAGGTGCCGATTCCAATCGACGATAGCCACAGGCCGTCGCACTCGCGGAAATGATCCTCGGCGACGCCGCCCGACGATTGGGCTCGCGCCCGAATGCGGCCCGTCCCGTCGGTCGTGGCAAAGCCGCTCAGGGCCACGGTCTCTCTCCTTCGTGGTGTGGAACGAGCGCGCCAGCGTCGGTCAGCTTCCGACGCGCTCGATTTTTCGAAGCGACTCGTCGATCTCCTGCGCGACCCGCAAGTACCACTCTTGCGAGCGACCGAAGGGATCCTCGATGTCGCGACCCGACGGATTCAATAGGAAGATCTTTTCCGCCGCCTCGGGAGCGAGGCTCTCCACGAGCTTCTTCTGATCGCGCGTCATCACGAAGATGCGGTCCGCTTCGGCAATCCATTCCGGCGTGAGCGAGTGCGTGACGTGTCTGGCGGCGTCACATCCGAACGCCCGCATGACGTCGATCGTGTGCGCCGACGCGGCGCCCCCCGGGAACGCGAGCGTGCCGGCCGACTTCACGCGATATCCGAATTGGAGGAGCTTCTCGTCGGGAACGTCGAAGCGCTGCGTCAACATTCGCCGGCAGAGGTGTTCGGCCATCACGCTCCGGCAAGTGTTCCCGGTGCAAACGAACAACAGAGTCTCCGCGAGGTGATCGGCGATCAGGCTTTCGTCGATGATGCCCTCGCGAAGCATTTCCCAGTGGTGCTTGGCGATCCGCACCACGGTCGACGCTTGGCGAAGCTCGGTGGGTCCGGAGTCGATGACGACGTCGAGGCTCGCCGGGAAGTACCGCACGACGTCTTCTCCGGTGACGGCCGGCTCTTCGCCGGACGGGTTCGCACTCGTGGCGACGATCGGCGCTTCGACCGCGCGGATCAACTCCTGAGCGATCGCGTTCGCAGGGAAGCGGATTCCGACGGCGTCGGCGCCCTCGCGCTCGAACACCAGCGTGAGCGGTCCCGGCCAGTATTTCTCGATGAGCTTCGCACCCATCGGCGGAATGGGGTCGATCCATCGCCGAACGTCCTCGACCGACGCGACGTGGAAGGTCAGCGGCTTTCGATGGGGACGGTCCTTGGTCACGTAAAGCCGCTGGATCGCCGCCTCGCTCTCGGCGAGCGCTCCGATCCCGTAGACCGTTTCCGTCGGGAACGCGACGAGACCGCCCGCACGAAGGACTTGCGCGACTCGTGCGACGATTTCGGGCGGCACTTGGCCGGAGTCGAGTCGGATGAGTTCCATGATCGAGGTCGAGGGTCAACGGAAGGTGCGAGTCCTGGCCCGCCGGGTCACGATCTACAGGAATCCGACGGCTCCGTCAACCCATTTCTCGACGCTTCGGACGGGGTGGGCTCAATCGAAAGCCGTTGACGGGCTGATGGTTAGATGCTAGAAGCCGCCTGCGCCGAGCGTGGGGAAGCGCTCGGTGGCGCGGGCCGACTTGGAGGGCGCGACGCCATTCGAACGGACGACCAGACGTGCAACATCTCGAACTGACGAAAAGCCTCTGTCTCCACTTCGGAGTGCTCTTCTACACGCTCGCGGCACTGTTCGGGGTGGCGTTTCTCTTCTCGGTTCCGTTCGTGAAGCTCTGGCTCTGCAAGACGTGCACGCTCCTCGGGTTCCTTGCGCACACGGGCTATCTCGCCGTCGTGTGGGCGAACGAGGGAGCGATCCCGATCTTTCGCCCGACCGATCTCCAATTCACGCTCGTGTGGTTGGTCGTCTTCGGTTTCTCGATCGTCGACGTCGTGTGGCGCACTCGTTACGTCGTGTCGTTCGTGATGCCCGCGGTCGTGCTCTTCTCGTTCGGGGTCATCTTCTTCATCCAGGGTCGCGCGGGAATGCATGGTCCACAAGATGGCCTCATGGCGACGCACGTGATCCTCGCGATCTTCGGCTACGAGTCGTTCGTGTTCGCGTTCGTCGTCGGCCTCATGTACCTCGCTCAGGTTCGGCAGTTGAAGACGAAGCGATTCCAGAGCCTCTTCCAGCGGCTTCCGTCGCTCGAGGTTCTCGATCGACTGAACTTCGTCTCCGTCGTCTTCGGGCTCGGGGCCATGACTCTGGCGATCATCGCCGTTCTCGCGTGGGCGTCGGGCCACGGGTCCTATTCTGCGCGGTGGTGGCTGGACCCGCGAATCCTCTCGCCCTCGGCGCTCTGGCTCTTCTACGTCGTGCTGCTGATCGGCCGTATCACGGCGAGGGTCCGGGGCCGAAAGGTCGCCCTCCTGACCGTGTTCGGGTTCCTCGGAATGATCGTTCTGCTCATCGGCATGAGCGTCGTCACCGGCCAGGGACCGCACCCCGAGTCGGTGACGCACGAGGAGCACTGACAGGTGAATCTCCTCGTGGCCGGGATCAACCATCGAGCCGCTCCGGTGGAAGTGCGCGAGCGAATCGCATTCTCTGCGGACGCGGTTCGCCCCGCGCTGGAGCGACTTCGCAGCGACTTGGGCCTGCGCGAGGGCGTGATCCTCTCGACGTGCAATCGGGTCGAGGTCTACGGCGCGTTCGACGGTGCCGACGTCCGCGCGGAGCGCGTGGCCACCTTTCTCGAGAATTTTCACGGCTTGTCGTCGGGCACGACGAGTCCCTACCTCTACGCCTACCAGGGGCTCGACGTAGCACGTCATCTCTTTCGCGTCGCCTCGGCGCTCGACTCGATGGTCGTCGGCGAAACCCAGATCCTCGGACAGGTCCGCGACGCATACCAAATCGCGGCGAGCCACGGCGCGACGGGAAAGATCCTCAACGCCCTCTTCCAGAACGCGCTGAAGGTCGGCAAGGAAGTGCAGTCGACGACACAGATCACGTCCGGTCACACGTCGATGGCGGCGGTGGCGGTCGATTTCGCGCGGCGCATCTTCCGCGACCTCGCGGGGCTCAACGTGCTCGTCGTCGGCGCGGGCGAGATGGGCGAGACGGTGCTCCGTCACCTCCAATCCGAGAGGATCGGCCGGATCGTCATCGCCAACCGCAGCATCGAGCGCGCGCGCGACGTGGCGAGCCGGTATTCCGGCGAGGCGATGGGCATCGATCGACTCGAAAAGACGATCGGCGAATCCGACATCGTGCTCGCCTGTGCCGGCGGCGATTCGTTCCTGATCGGCGTGGAAATGGTCGAGGCCGCGCTTCACGCGCGACGCAAGCGGCCGATCTACTTCGTGGACATCGCCGTGCCGCGTTCGATCGAACCCGCCGTTCACGAACTCGACAACGCCTACCTGTACGACGTCGACGACTTCGAGGAAGTCGTCACCCGAAACGTCGAATCGCGAGCGCAAGAAGTGGTGCGCTGCGAGACGATCGTCGATCACGCGGTGCGCCAGTTCGGACGAGAGCTTCACGTCTTTGCCGTCGACCCGTTGGTGAGCGACATGGCGAAGGAGTTCGAGCGCATTCGCCAAGCGGAGCTGGAGCGGGTCCTCCAGAAGCTGCCGCACCTCGGCGATGCGGATCGGGCCGAGGTCGAAGCGCTCACTCAGCGACTCACCGGCAAACTCCTCCATCGGCCGCTCCAGAACCTCAAGCACGGCTCGCTCGACGACGATGGCGGGGACCTGGTCCGCGCGCTGCAGAAGCTCTTCGAGGTCCGCGAGTAGCCGTGTCCAGTCCGCCGTCCGATGAAACGGGGCAGGGCGCCGGAAACGCCGAGATCCGCACCCGCGAGCGGAGCCGGCTGGAGTTCTTGGGAAGTCTCGCGGCCGGTCTCGCGCACGAGATCAAGAACCCGCTCTCGACGATGACGATCAACCTTCAGCTCATGAAGGAAGATTGGCAGGACTCGAAGTCTCCGCGCGAGAAGAAGACCCTCGCGAAGATCGAGGTGCTTCAGCGCGAGGTCAAGAGACTCGAGGAGGTGCTGAACGACTTCCTTCGATTCGCGCGCGGTCCGAAGCTCCGACTTCGCGACGTCGACCTCAACGCCGTCATCCGCGAGATGATCGACTTCATCGCGCCAGAAGCTGCCCGCCGCCACGTTCGCGTCCAGTGTGCGTTCGACGAGACGATCGGCCCCGTTCGCCTCGACCGCAATCTCGTGAAGCAAGCGTTGCTGAACGTGATCCTGAACGCGCAGCAAGCAATGGAGGAGGCCGGCGGAGAGTTGATCGTCACGACGCGATGCGAGGGAAGTCGCGCGCGCATCGACGTCATCGACACCGGTGCGGGCATCGCCCCCGAGAATCTCCCAAAGATCTTCCAGGTGTACTACAGCACGAAGCGCACGGGCACCGGCCTCGGATTGCCCACGGCGCGACGCTATGTCGAGGAGCACGATGGGGCGATCGACGTCCAGAGCGAGGTGGGTCGCGGCACGCAGGTGACGATCACGCTTCCGCGCGCGGGGCCCGTGCGGGACGATCCTCCGGGCGACGGGAAAGACTGAACGCGATGTCGGAGACCGCAATTCTCATCGTCGACGATCAGAAAGACCATGCGCTCGCCGTGCAGGAAGCGCTCGAGCGCGTCGGCTTCCGCTGTGTCGTCGCGGCCTCGGGCGAGGCGGGGCTGCGGGCGCTATCGAACGCTCCGATCGACGTCGTCGTGACCGACCTCGTCATGCGGGACGTCGACGGCATGGCGATTCTTCGGGCCGCCCGCGAGCGCGAGGATCCCCCCGAGGTGATCGTCGTGACCGGCCACGCGTCGGTCGAGAGCGCGGTAGCGGCGATGCGAGAGGGTGCTCTGACCTACCTCAAGAAGCCCTTCGACCTCGACGAGATTCGCACGGTCGTGAAGAAGGCCGCCGAGCAGCGCGCGCTCGCGAGGCGAACGCGGAGTCTCGAGCAGCAGCTCGACAAGAAGTTCGGCTTCGAGCGGATCATCGGCAACACGCCCGCGATGCAGCGCATCGTCGACGTGCTCGGCCAGATCTCGCCGACGAGCGTCACGGTGCTCATCCTCGGCGAATCGGGCACGGGCAAGGAGCTCGTCGCGAAGGCGATCCACCAGAACAGCCCGCGAAAGCAGCACCAGTTCGTGGCGTTGAATTGCGCGTCGCTCTCCGAAGGCGTGCTCGAGTCCGAGCTGTTCGGCCACGAGCGCGGCGCCTTCACGGGCGCCGTGCAAGCGCGAAAGGGTCGCTTCGAGTTCGCCGACAAGGGGACGCTCTTCCTCGACGAGGTCGGCGACATGCCGATCCCGACGCAGGTGAAGCTGCTGCGCGTCCTCGAGGAGCGCGAGATCCTGCGCGTCGGATCGAACGTGCCCGTCGCGGTCGACGTCCGATTGATCGCAGCGACGAACCAAGACCTCGAGCAACTCGTCCGGCAGGGTCGGTTCCGCGAGGACCTCTACTTTCGACTGCGCGTCGTCACCATCGAGCTGCCGCCGCTTCGCGACCGACAAGCCGACATTCCGCTCCTCGTCGACCACTTCCTTCGAGAGTTCGCGCACGCGCATGCCAAGAAGATCAAGGGGATGACGGCGATGGCGCGGATGATCCTCGTCGACTATCCGTGGCCGGGCAACGTGCGCGAGCTTCGCAACTGCATCGAGAACATGGTCGTCGTGTCCAGGGGAACCGAGCTCGACGTCGAGGACATCCCGACGACGATCGTACGCGACGCCAAGGCGGCGGGCCCGGCGACGCTCCTTTCGGTCCGACCGCTCGCGGACGTCGAGCGCGATCTCATCCGCGCCGCGCTCGCCGAATCCGAAGGGAATCGAGGGCGCGCCGCCGTGCGGCTGGGGATCAGCGAGCGCACGCTCTATCGGAAGATCAAGGAGTTCGGCTTCGCCGGCGAGAAGGGGGGCGAGGCGCCGAGGCCGGAACCGCGTGACGGCGCGCCGCTCACGGCAAGGAAGCGCCGGCGTTGATCGCGCTCCCTTTTCCGCGTGTCGATCGAAATCCGCACGCGCCGTGCGATCGCGCGCGCCGCGGCGAGCGGAACGGCACCCGCGAAGATCGCGAAAACGGCCGCTTCCGGTTGGGTTGAGATTTGCAACGGGCACCCGTCTTAACCCGATGCCGACGCCGCGTGACGAGACCCGGGCGAACGGAAAAATCGATGATTCGAGTCAGAGACCTCACGAAGCGATTTGCCGGCGTGACCGCGATCGACCGTCTCACGTTCGAGGTCGGCGCCGGCGAGATCGTGGGCTTCCTCGGGCCCAACGGGGCCGGCAAGTCGACGACGCTTCGTATCCTCACCGGCTTCATCCCCGCGACCGAAGGCAGCGCCGAGATCGGCGGCAAGGACGTCGTCCGCCAATCGCGTGACGTGCGACGGCTCATCGGCTATCTCCCGGAATCGAACCCGCTCTACGGCGAGATGCGGGTCGAGGAGTATCTGCTCTTTCGCGCGGCGCTGAAGCGCGTGGCCACTCGCGCGCGCCGCCGCGCCCGCGTCGCCGAGGTCGTCGAGCGGTGCGGTCTCGGCGACGTGCGGACGCGCATCGTGGGGCAGCTGAGCAAGGGATATCGCCAACGAGTCGGCATCGCCGACGCGCTCGTCCACGATCCGCCCCTTCTCGTCCTCGACGAGCCGACGGTCGGCCTCGATCCGCGCCAGATCCGAGAGGTGCGCGATTTGATTCGATCGCTCGGCGAAAGCCACACGATCCTCCTGTCGACGCACATCCTTCCCGAGGTCGACATGATCTGCAGTCGCGTGCTCCTGATCGACCGCGGCCGCATTGCGCTCGACGAGCCCCTCGCCCGCCTTCGAGCCGTGGATCGCGTCGTCGTCGAATTGCTGGCTCCACCCGACACGGCGCGCGCGGCATTCGCGGATCTGCCGGGCGTGATCGGCGTCGTCGGGACCAACGGCACGGGAGTCTCGTCGACCGTGACTCTCTCGATCTCAGGCAACGCCGAGGCCGTCCTCGACGCCGTCTATCGACGCGCGACGGAGCGCGGCCTCCCGCTTCGCGAGCTGCGGCGCGAGAAGCAATCGCTCGAAGAGATCTTCGTGCGCGTCACGACGCACGAGACGGCGCGAGGCGTCTCGTGACGGGGTTCCTCGTCCTCGCGCGACGCGAGATCTTCGCTTACCTCGTGACGCCGCCGCTCTGGATCGTCACCGGCGTCTTCCTGCTCGTGAACGGAATGACGCTCTACCAGGCGTTGATCCAGACGTCCGGAAACGTCAGCGCGACGCACGCGTTTCTCTTCGGCGGGTTCTTCTTCTGGTTCCTCGTGATCTTGTTGCCCGCGGTTTTCACGTCGCGCCTGTTCGCGCTCGAGAAATCGAGCGGGACGATCGAGACGTTGATGACGTCGCCCGTGTCGGACGCGGCGGTGGTGCTCGCGAAGTTCGCGGCTGCGCTCGCGCTCTTCGCGTTGCAGTTCGCGCCGACCATCCTCTACTACGTCTTGCTCCAGCGCTCGGGCGGCGCGCCCGATCGCGGACCGATCGCGGCGAGCTACGCCGGTGCGCTCGGCATCGGTGCGATGTTCACGGCGCTCGGCTGCCTCGCTTCGTCGCTCGCAACTAGCCAGACGATCGCGTTCTTCGCGGCCGCG
>JACOTG010000196.1 GCA_016178505.1 Planctomycetota bacterium | reverse complement strand
ACCGATAGGGAGAAGCTCCTTCGGGCATTGAAGGTCGCCCAAGGCTTCGAGGCTGAGCGGGACTTCGCGCTCGTCCAATTCCTCTTGCTCACCGGCGCGAGGATCGGGTCCACACTCGTGCTCGACATCGAAGATCTCGACCTCGCGGCGGGCGAGGCGACGTTGAAGTGCAAGGCGGACAGAACGGAGCGTCTGTTTCTCAACGCAGAGGTCGTTGGGCATCTGCGGACCTGGATCGGCCGACGAACTACGGGACCGGTCTTCACGACGCGAAATGGCCGGCGGCTGACAAGCCGGCAATTCGCGCGACGACTTGGCCAATGGTCTACGCAGGCGGGAATCCAACGGTCTGTATCGCCACATTGCCTCCGCCACAGTTTTGCGATGCGCGTCCTGGAGAAAACCGGCGATCTTCTTTTGACGCAGGCCGCGCTCGGGCACCGATCGATCGCCAGCACGATGGCGTACGTGAGGGTCGACCCCGCGCGGCTCCGGCGGGCGCTAGCGTGACTCGACGCTTGGGCCGGCGCCTGATCTGTGATCTTTCCTAGAAGTAGTCGACGACGAATTCACAGAGTGCTGGGCCACGCGCATAACTTTCGTCCAGCAGACAGGCCAAGACATCGCCCTAGCGATTGGCCAACAGATCACGGACCAAAGTTGCCGCATCACTTGGGCCGCGACTGTTGCGGCCGGCCTCGGTTAGTTCGCATGCCTGTTTGTCAAGGTTCTCCGCGATCTCGTTCAGCATCGTAGTAATCATTCGGCCGTCGAGGATCTTCTCAGCAACAACGAGATTGATAAGGCCTCGGAGGACTTCAAGAGCAGCATTGCCAGGCGCGTCCGGGTGATATCCAGTATTCTTCACGTTTTTGATCTCCTTTGACTCGCTGATGTGTTGACGGTCACGCAACCCCTACGGGTGTTGGTGCGGGACCTCAAGGGTCCGCCGCCACGTATACGAGTCGCCGTAGAAGCAGATCGCGATGTCGACTCGTTCGGGATCCCACGCGAGTTTTCCAGCCGTGTCGAATCGCCGCACCTCGCCTTGACGCCACCAATCCTTGTCCCAGGACATCGACGCCGAGTCGCGCCCTCGGTGAAACGTGAGCGTGATCTTGTGGCGCGGGATCGAGTTCACGCCGACGAGAGTCAGGTCGAACGAGCGGCCGGTTCCGAAGAACGGCGTCGGGACGTACTTCAATCGGACGTCGAGCTTCCCTTCAATCTGCTTCCCAATGTCTCGATCGCGCTCTCGGCCCGGATAGCGATAGGCGAGCCCTTCTTGTCGCAGCTCGTCCGCCCACACCGAGACGCGGATCTCCTGAACGTCGAAAACCGTTTGGCGACCGACCCGACCAGCGCGGGTCTCAAAACCGAGTCCGTATCTCGCAAACCGCGGGGAGCCACTCTCCCATTCCTGCACGAAGTGAACGTCTTGTGCAACGTCCCCGGCCGCTCCTTGAAGAACCACAAGAACGGTGCAGTTGTGAAGCGTCCGCGATGAGATGTTCTGAACCTTCAGGGAGTCCTGTGAGTTCGTCCCCGCCCAGGATTCGTCGAAGTCCACCGAGATTGACGAGGGGCCGTCAAGCAACGGTCCTGTGCACCGCTTCGCGATCTCGGGGAGCATCAGTTGGGCGGCGCGGTTTCGGAGAAATGCCTTTAAGGTGGCGATCGTCTCGTCGTCCTTCTTGTCTTGCAGATCGAGGGCGTTGGCGAATTCCGCACCGACGAGTCCCGGACTGTTGGTGACGATGCCGAGCGCCATCCTCAGAATCGGTGTGAGACCGTCTTGTTGTGCGCGTCCGAAGCGTTCGCGCGCGTTCTCTACGAGGACCGAACTGGACTCGCTCGCCTCCTTCGCGACGAAAGAGATTGCGGTGTCCGCGGTATGGGCGCGTATCTCATCGTACGCAACCACCATCGCCTGCGCCTCCGCGAGTAGCTGGGAGAAGTCCTTCAGTGGCGCCGGTTCGTCCGGCCGAGTCAACAGAGGGTCGGCGAGATTTCTGGCGAGTACGGTGTAGTCCGCGCGAATCGCGCCACCGGCATCCTCCGTCACTGCGGCGCCGGACGGAGAATCGCCAGGCACGTCGTCCGGCAGAACAGCTGCCGCACGAGCGGTGTTTCCGCTTACAAGAATGAGGACTGCTGGAATCACGAAGGTAAGGGCGATGCTCACGATGCCGCGCGATGCGCTGATGACGTGACGAACCATTGTTCCCTCCATCGACTGCTGTTGATCGCGCGTCAGGGCACTGCAATTCAGTGCGTCGAGAGCGCTCTCCTTCAGTGTGCATTCCGCTCATATCCGAACAGCTCGTGAGCTATCGGCAATTCCCCGCTGAAATCGAAGGGGTATGTCCGAATGGCACATCTGCCGCATGACGCAACGTCGCGGAAGTGTCGCGTTCCGTTCAGCACAGCCAGTAAAGACGAAGCGGTCTGAATCCGATGATGGGGGGCGAGGAGGAGCCCGCCATGAGCCCATGGATCGCCGTCTGCTCGATTGTCGTGAACATTATTCTCGCACTCGCAGCGTTTCGGCTCCAAAAGGACCGACGTTGGCTGAGCGCTCGCTTTCGGCCCGTGATAGACATTGATGGTGAAGTCAGGAGACTCAAAGAAGAGCGTCGCCGCGCAGCCGAGGAGCTAAAGGCGTTCGTCGCTTCGAGTGAGGCGACCCGTGCTCGGCTGACGAACGAATACGACAAGGCATGCGCCACGCATGAGTCGCTGCGCCAAGAGATTGCACTTCTCGAGGAGAATCTCGAAGACACTTCGTTTGGCCTGTACAAGCCGCACTTTTCCTTCGACACGGCCGAAGACTACAAGAAGGCGCTGGTCGCCCTACGGGATCGCCAAAAGGCTCTCGTCCGAACCGGCGAAGCGGCATCGTGCCCGGTCAAGTGGGAGGTCGCAGGAAACGCGAAAGCCGGATCACGCATGGCGAAGCAGAACCTGAAGCTCGTGCTTCGCGCGTTCAATGGCGAATGCGATGCGGCCGTCGCGGTCGTGAGCTGGAACAACGTCACTCGGATGGAGGAGCGGATCCGGAAAGCGTTCGCCGCGATTAACGAGCTGGGCTCGATCCTCCAGGTTTCGATCACGAAGGTGTACTTGGACCTCAAGCTCGACGAGATTCGCCTGGCGCACGAGTACGAAGACAAGAATCACCAAGAAAGAGAAGAGCAGCAACGCATCCGAGAACAGATGCGGGAAGAGGAGAAGACGCAGCGAGAAATCGAGAAGGCCAGCGAGGACGCGGAACGAGATGAGGCTCGATTCGCACGCGCACTCGAACAGGTCCGTGCCGAGGCCGCGCACGCGAGCGGCGAGAAGCAACGAGCATACGACGAACGCATCGGCGCTCTCGAAGCGGAACTCGAAAAAGCACGGGCCGAAAAAGAGCGTGCTCTCTCACGGGCGCAGCTCACGAAGTCCGGTCACGTGTACGTCATCTCGAACATCGGATCGTTTGGAGACCGGGCCCTCAAGGTCGGCATGACGCGCCGGCTCGACCCAGAGGACCGGGTACGGGAACTCAGCGATGCGTCAGTGCCGTTTCCATTCGACATTCACGCGATGATTCCATCGAAGGACGCCCCAGCTCTCGAGGCTGCACTTCACCAGTTCCTGAGCGATCGCCGAACCAACCTTGTCAACCCGAGAAAGGAGTTCTTCGAAGTCGCCCTCGACGAAATCGAGAAATTCGTCCGATCGGCCGGTCATGACTGCACTGTCACGAGGCTCGCGGAGGCGAGGGAGTATCGGGAGACGCTTGCGCGCCGTAACCCGACTGCCGCGGCGACGGGGCGGACGGATCGAAGCGCTCCGCAGAGACTCTTTGAGCGACCTACCGAGGCACCGCTTTCTGAAGCGATCAACATCTGAATTCGGCCTTCCCTAAATAACGCAGAAACGGCGCGACCTCGTTAAGTCTCTGCGACTCGTTGTCCGCGCAGCGATTCGGTATGGCTTGTCGAGTCAGGCTCTCGGATTACGCATCTCGAGAGAAACGTCGGATTCGTTCACGAAGCACTCGATCAACTTCGCGCGTTTCGCCGTTCTGGCGATCCGGGGCGACCGAGAGCCTCGTTCGCGTAATGCCGAATCGGTGCGGGGCCGCGGCGGCTCGTGACCATCGTGAGGACGTTTCGCCCGATTCGAACTCGTGGCGCTGCGTCGCTCGCATCCCGCTCCCGTGAGGATCATGAGGTTCGTGACGATGTTTCGCCTAATCGCAGGGCGAGTTCTGGCGCGGACGTCTTGTCGAGCGACGGCGACAACCGAACGATGGGGAGCAACACAGATCTTCGAAACATCCTCACCAACCTCACGAGCCTCACGAACGACTTTGCTGCAAGACGAGGACTCGCCGTTCGCACTTGGCTTCGGGCGAAACTACCTCACGAACCCCACGATCCTCACGAGGCAAGCGTCGTCACTACCGTCGACTCGACTTGCGATTGGGCGAAACATCCCCACCAACCTCACGATCCTCACCGACGGTGCGGGCGTGATCCAGGGGATGGGAGACCGCGAGGAGGGCGGGCTGTCGTGAGTCAAACGCCTGACCGCTGGGCCGAGCCGCTCCTGCCCTACCCCTCGACCTCGATCGTCACATCCTTCCCATCCGACACGAACCTGATCAACTTCCCGCGCCGCACGGCCTCGTTCGCCATCGCGACGAGCTGCATCCAGAACTCAAGGTCGGGGATCTTTGCGAACGGAAGCGTGATCGACTCGCCCGTCCGTTTGGCGGCAGCGGCATATCGCGGTGCGGGGATGCCGATCAGATTCTCGACGGCAACGTCGATCTTCCGAGGACGACCGGGACCGCGCTTCGGTGCCGTCGGTTCCATCTCGGCCTTCCGCGGTCGACCCGGTCCTCGCTTCGGAGCCGGCGGTGCAGCAGGCTCGCTCGGCAGCTCGGCGAGAATACGCGCCACGTCTTCGCGGTACTTCGCCTCGATCGTGTAGACGCGCTTTCCGGTCGTTCCATCCTTCGCCGAGGTGAAGAGCGGTTCCTTTCCTCGCGCCTTGGCGTACCCCTGCGCGATCGCAGCGACCATATGCTGCACGCCGAGTTCTCTGGT
>JACOTG010000191.1 GCA_016178505.1 Planctomycetota bacterium | reverse complement strand
GCACCTCCTTGAGGAAGCAGCGCTCCATCGCGGACTCGATGCGGTTCTTGCGCTCGGCGCGCGGCACCTCTTTCACCTTCGCGCGATAGCGCAGGTACTCCTCGACGCGCATGTCGGTGTAAACCGGCACGTTCTCGGGGAGGTAACCGAGCACCTTGCGGACGTCGTACGACTGCTTGAACACGTCGAATCCCGCAACCGTCGCCGTGCCCGACGTGGCCGGCATGAAACCGGTGAGGATTCGCATCGTGGTCGTCTTGCCGGCGCCGTTCGGTCCGAGGAATCCGAGGATCTCCCCGGCTTGCACCTCGAACGAGAGGTCGTCGACCGCGAGCGTGTTCGCATACGCCTTGGAGAGATGTTCGACCTGGATCATGGCTCCCATTCGATCGGCGTGCGCCGATCCCGTCTCGTGGTTGATTGGTTCTTCATTACCTGTTCGAGCGTCTCATCGATTCGTGACGGCTTGATGGCCTCAGGCCGGGACGAGTTGATGTCTCACTCCCTGTTCGAGCGTCCCATTACGGCCCCGGATGCGGCGCCGTTTGGAGGGAGAATCCTTTACCAGCCGCATTTCGCAACTGCAATGGCGTCGGCGCCGCGACGTGCGCGTCTCACTCCTCCTCGAAGAGCGCGAGCTGGCCCGTCGGGGTCTTCGCTTCGGCAAGCGGCTTCACGCGGAAGCCGGCCGCTTTCAAGTGTTTGCCGAAATCGTCGAAGCCGTGCGTCGTGTAGACGATCGAGGGTCTCGCCTGGCGAACGTACTCGATCAGTTCGTCGAAGTCCGCGTGGTCCGAAAGGGGAAAAGCGGCGTCCGAGTGGATCTGAGCCGGTGCGGCCTCGCCCATCGCCCATCCCGAAACGAACGCGGTCCGCCGCTTCGGCAGCGCCATGAGATCCCCGGAGTGGCGCTTGTTTGGCGGAAAGAGGACGACGCGATTCCGATAGTTCGTGATGACGAAGCGCTCGAGGTTTTCGAAGCGGACGCCGAGCGCGGTGTAGTCCTCGCAAACGGAATGGACGTGCGGGTGCGCCGAGATGAGGTATCCGCGATCGCCGAGCGCCTTGGCGAGTTCCTGCGCCTTTCCCGTCGCGTACGCGAGCAGCACGGGCACGCCGTGGATCGCGTGAACCGAGTCGATCCACGCCGCGATCTTGTCGATCGTCTCCTCGCGCGGCGGGAAGCGGTAGCCCGGCCGGCCGAACGTGCATTCCATGATCAGCATGTCGCACTCGCGGACCTCGATCGGCTCGGTCGTGCAGCCCGATCGCATCTTGAAGTCGCCGGTGTAAACGAGCCGCTTTCCGTCGCGCTCGACGAGGATCTGTGCCGATCCGAGGATGTGCCCGGCCGGGAAGAGCGTGACTCGCGTGCCTCCATCGGCGATCTCCACGGATTCGCCGAACGGCAGCGACGTCGTCTCTCGCGCCTGAAAGTGCCGCGCGAGAAGTCGCAGCGTCTGCGGCGTCGCGAGAATGCGCTGATGACGCGCGACATGATCCGAGTGCGCGTGCGACACGAACGAGAACTCTCGCCCGATCTTCGAGTCGAGCCAGAGGGACGTGCCCTGGACGTGAATGCCGCGGTCGAATTCGAACATCGCTCAGCGCCTCCAGGCCGCGAGGTGTTCCATGGCGGCATTCAGCGGGCGCGGCTCGAGTCCCAGTAGATCGCGCGCGCGAGAGACGTCGCAAACCGCGTCCTCGGACGCCAGATCCACCATCTCGCGCGAAATGGGGGATTCGGGGAGGAAGGTCTCGGCGAGAGCAATCGCCGGCCGCGCGGCGGCGGACGGCACGGCAAACGGTCGCACGTGCTCGCCGATGACACCGGCGATGGCTCGAATCGCGTCTCGCAGACGGACCGCTTCGCCTCCGGCGACGTCGATCGTCTCGTTGTGAAAGCGATCTTGCAGAACGGCGTAGACGACGGCGCTGGCGACGTCGTCGACGTGAATCGGTTGGATTCGCGCGCGTCCTCCGCCGACGAGCGGAAGCAGCGGATTCCAGCGGATGATCGAGGCGAAGCGATTCGTGAAGTGATCCTCGGCGCCGAAAACGACCGCGAGCCGCAGAATCGTGTGGTCGATTCCCGAGTTCCTCACGATCTCCTCGCCGGCGAAACGGGTGCGCGCGAAGCGCGTGCGGGCGTCGGGTCGCGCACCGAGCACGCTGAGGAGGATGATTCGCTTCACGCGCGCGGCGCGCGCCGCGTCGACGATGCGCTGGACGCCGAGGACGTGGATCAACTCGAAGGTCTGGCCGTGGCGCTCGAGGAGGATTCCGACGCAGTGGACGATCGTCGTCACGCCGTCGATGGCGGCCCGAACGGCCGCCGGATCGCGCACGTCTCCCCACGCGATCTCGACTCCCGCTCCGCCGAGGCGCGCCGCATCGGAGGTCGGCCGAAGGAACGCCCTTGTCTTGAAGCGATGCTCGCGCAGGCGTCGGACGAGGGTCCGTCCGATGAAGCCGGTTGCACCCGTGACGAGGATCATCGCGTTATTCACGTCCCAGCCGAGGGATGGCCTATGCAAAGGCGGACAAGATACGAGCGCAGCGGGGGTACTGCAACGAGGGCCGCACTAGGTCGTTGACGCTCGGAGGCGGGCTGATATATTACGCGGCTCGCTCCGCGGTCGGCCCGTCGGATTCGACGACCGAACGACCCGGCGCGATAGACACCTAAGGAGCCGACATGGCAGACGCAATGACCAGTGCGATGATCGTGGGCCGGAAGCTCGGCATGAACAGCATCTTCGACGAGACCGGGACGCAGGTCCCCGTCACCGTGATCGAGGCGGGCCCGTGCCGCGTCGTCCAGGTGAAGACGAAGGAAAAGGATGGCTACGAGGCCGTCAAGATCGGTTTCCTTCCGAAGAAGCCGCGCCGGACGCGAAAGCCGCAGCTCGGCGAGTTCAAGAAGGCCAACCTCGAGCCCATGCAGCATCTACATGAATTGCGCATGCCGGTCGGAGAGCTGAAGGCGGGCGACGAGATCAAGGTCGACCAATTCGCGAAAGGCGACATCGTCACCATCATCGGCACCTCGAAGGGCAAGGGCTTTCAGGGCGTCGTCCGGCGGCATCACTTCTCGGGCGGTCCCAAGACTCACGGTCAGTCGGATCGCCACCGCGCGCCGGGCTCCATCGGTTCGTCGGCGTTTCCATCGCGCGTCATCAAAGGCGTGCGAATGGGTGGTCACATGGGGAACGCGCGCCGCACGATCAAGAACCAGCTGGTCGCCGAGGTCTTGCCGGAGCAGAACATCATCCTCGTACGCGGGGGAGTGCCCGGCCCGATCAAGGGGATCGTCCAGATCAAGCGAGTTCGTGGTCCGAAGACGAAGACCGAGGGCTAGCCACTTGCCGGGGATTCACGCCGCGGCGTGAGATCCAATCTCGGCGTTTGATCGGGGGGATTTTCACCGCGCGCTCCGCGAAACTTCACCCTCCGCGCATCGTCGTCGTGCGCACGACCCACGATCCGTCTCGCACGCCGCTCGCCATTTCATGGGAACGACGTTTGCGCGCTCCGCCGAGCAGCTGCCGGCTAGACGTCGGCAGCGATCGGCAGGGGGACGCACCAAGCGTCGTTCCTGTGCAATGAGTTCGACTGTGGCTTCGACCGCGTTCGGGCGTTCGCGAAAGCTCGAAACGACTTCTCGCGGCTGCGAAGCGCGATGAGGTCGCTTTCCGAGACCCGAGTCGCAAATCGCCCCTATTCTGCGGCCGTCCGTTCGATCCTCGTTGCCGCGAATTCAAAGCGCCTGCCGAAATGCCTCTTTGAATGGAGGGAGCGACATGGCAAACGCAAAAGGCACGGCGCTGGAGCGCGCCGAGACGGGCACGATGACTCTCGAACAGATGTCAGAGAAGGCGGCCTACTCGCCACGGGTCGACATCGTCGAGATGAACGACGCTCTCGAGGTCATTGCAGAACTACCTGGAGTTTCGCTCGAGGGTCTGCAAGTGAAGCTCGAAGACGACGTTCTCACGATCTACGGGCGCGTGACGCCCGATGACCTGGCCGGGGCTCGACCTCTCTACCGAGAGTTCGAAACGGGAGATTTCTTCCGGGCCTTCCGTCTGACCGGGGACTTCGATCGCGACCAGATCGAGGCCATCCTGCGAAATGGCGTGCTCCGCGTCGTGCTGAAAAAATCTCTGCATGCGCGACCGCAACAGATCGACGTCAAGGCTGTCTAGGAGCGCGTCCCAGTCGTTGGATGTCGAATGTGCATCGTTGGCTCTTCCTCACAGGAGTTCGAAGGAGGTAACGAGATGAACCTGATTCCACGAAAGCGAGGCAATGGATCGGAGTTGGCCTCGTTGCAAACGAGTGTCAACCGGCTCTTCAACGAGTTCTTCACCGGCATCGACATGCCGCTCGCGGAAAAGTTTGGCGAGTGGGCGCCGGCGCTCGACCTTGCCGAGACGGACACCGAGATCCTCGTGAAGACGGAGATCCCGGGAATCGATCCGAAAGACATGGACGTGTCGATCGCCGGAGAGGTGCTCACCGTCAAGGGCGAGAAGAAGAGCGAAGTCGAGGAGAAGGGCAAGACCTGGCACCGCACCGAGCGAAACTACGGCGCGTTCCAGCGCTCGATCAACCTGCCGTGCCCGGTGTACGCAGACCGAGTCAAGGCCGAATACAAGAACGGGGTCCTCTCGATCATGATTCCAAAGCGCGAGGAAGCCCGTCCGAAACCGATCAAGGTGAACGTGAAGTAAGCGATCGCGCATTGCCCGGGCGCCCGGTCTCACTCGAGTCGGGCGCCCGCTCATTCAAGCGCGTCGACGGCCGGCGCCGGCATTCAGTTGTCTTCGAAGATCCAGCCGAGCTGCGTCTCCGGGCCGAGTTCCTTGACGAGGAACTCGCGGCATCGACGTTTGATCTTGTCGGCGATCTGGCCGACGCGCTGCTTGGTGACTCCCCACCGCTCACCCAAAACCGAGAGCGTCATCGGTGACTCGGACATGAGGTGTTCGCGCCACACGGCGATTTCACGCTCGTCGGTGAGCGTCTTCTCGAAGGCGTCGAGCAAGCCCTTTAACGTGCGCTGAAAATCGGCGTCGGCCGCTTGGTCCGCCGGCGATGTGGTCGACGCGTGGGCGAGCGTCTCGACGAGCGTGTGCGATTCGTCCGTCCCAATCGGCCGATCGAGCGAGACCTGACCGGAAAGAACGTTCTGCACGCGCGCCATCTCGCTGGCGTCGACGCCCAAGCGATCTTCGAGGAGCCGCGGCGTCACGTCGATGCCGCTGTTCTCGATCGCTTGCCGTTCCTTCTGCAGACGGAAGAACAGCTTTCTCCCCGCGCGCGTACGGCCCAAGTCCACGATCCTCTGATTGCCGAGGAGGAAGCGGAGAATGTACGCGCGGATCCAGTAGCGGGCATACGTCGCGAATCGCGTCCCTTGGAATGGATCGAATCGCTCGACCGCTTCGAGGAGTCCGAGGCTTCCCTCCTGGATCAAGTCGAGGGGATCGATCGCCGCGCGCCGATACTCGCGCGCGACCGCCACGACGAGCCACAGGTGGTGGAGCACGAGTCGCCTCGCCGCGTCACGATCGCCCGTGTGAAAGACCTGCTCCGCGAGCGCGTGCTCCTCGTCTGCCGAAAGGCGCGGGAAACGGCGGGTCTCGCGAAGGAACGCTTCGAGTGCGTCGAGAGTCGGGAGCGCTGCGCGCGGCTCGTCCATCGGACGAGTGGCAAGCGTCTTTGCCCGAATGATCTCGGGAATCACCGATTCGATCGGATCCGGATCTTCGTCGACGTTGCTCACGAACCCTCCTCGTTCCGTCACCCGGCGTTGCCGGTGCGGTCCGGGAGAAGTTTACCTATCGATGGGATGCTTCGGCTCGCGAGAATCGCGCCGAAGCGTGTAGGCTAACGCCGGCGGGGGTGCTCGCGTCGCGTCGAGGGGACGGGCGCGAGGGCCGGTCGCGGTGAAACGAGCGCACCGAGCGATTCCACGAAATCGCGAATGCGATCGATTACCGAGACGAGCAGGGCGGCGAAGCGTTCGCCGAAGGGCGACGAATAGCAGGACATCGCGTAAGACTCCTTGGAGTGTCGCGTTCTGGGATGGTCACAGCGCGCTGGACGAGAAGCGGCAAAGGGGAGATTATCGCGGGATCGGCTGGAGTCAAGTGACGAAAGAATCGGAGGTCCACTCGTGGACAGCTTTCGGCGAAGGATCGTCATCGGTGTCGGTGGGCTCGCACTCACGGCCGCGATGACTCGGGCGGCATCGGCGAATGACGACGACGCATTCCTGGCACGTGAGGTTGTCGTCAAACAAACGACCTATCGATATCGCGTTTGGGTCCCACCAAAGCACGAGGCGGGAATGAAGCTGCCGATCGTTCTGTTCCTGCACGGTGCCGGCGAGCGCGGCAGCGACGGACTCGAGCAGACGCGCATCGGCATCGGACCGGCAATCCTTCGCCACCCCGAGCGCTTCCCCGCGGTGGTCGTGATGCCGCAATGCCGCGGCCGCGAATACTGGCGGGGGGACATGGAAGACCAGGCACTCGCGGCGCTGGATGCGAGCGAAAAGGAATTCGGGACCGATCCGAAGCGCGTCTACCTCACCGGGCTCAGCCTCGGCGGATACGGGACGTGGGCGATTGCGGCGAAGCATCCGGAGCGGTTCGCCGCGATCGTGCCGGTTTGCGGTGGAATCCGTGCGCCTTGGGATCGCAAGCCCCTCGAGGGCGATCCGTACGGCGAGACGGCGAAGGCGGTGAAGTCGCTGCCGATCTGGATCTTCCACGGTGCGAGCGATCCAACGGTTCCCGTGACCGAATCGCGCAAGATGCACGACGCCCTGAAGTCCCTCGGGGTCGAGGCACGATTCACGGAGTATCCCGGCGTCGCGCACAACTGTTGGGATCAAGCCTACGGCGATCCCGAGCTGATGAAATGGCTCCTCGGGCAAGCGAGGAAGTGACGACGCGTCACTCTGTGGTCGGCGGCTCCAGTCGACGCATCACGTGCACGGGCCAGCCCGGAAACGCCGTGCGCGCGGCGCGCGTCAGGCGCTCCGATGCGTCGCGAGGCGCACGGCCGATGACGAGCATCACCTCGCTCGGCGGAGCGTCGAGGGCTTGGCGCATGATGCGCACTTCCTTGAGGCATGGCAGGAGCGCGGCGTCACTCAACTCATAGAACCGCTCCAATCCGTCCATCCAGTTCAGCGCGCGGCCGTTCGAATCGGCGTTCGTCGGGCGGTCGGAGGCGGGAGACCGATCTCCCTCCCCACGTGCTGGCGGGAGGTTCGTGCTCATGGTTGGCCAAGAACTCCTTTCGCGACGCGGTTGCAGCGGCCGCGTGCCGAAGCCGCACCCTGCGGCGCGGCAGATGACTTGCTCTTTGGGGGTCACTTCCATGCGAGGCGCAGCGGTCGCGATGTGCCGGTGTGATCCGGGTCGCGCACCGGGATGGCGCAGGGCAGGCGGGACGACTTCTGGAGCAACTCCACAACTTGATCCTTCGTGGTCGCAAAGAGTAGCCCAGGATCGGCTGGAATCAAGTCGACCGCACGACGTCTGCGAGCCGATGTGCCGCGATATGGGTGCGTTGGACCGTCCCAGCGCACTGGAGTAGACTAGGCCGAAACGTCGACACATCGGAAGCGACCGCGAGAGGGCGATGCGATGAGAAATCAATTCACGGCGATCATCGAACGCGATGGCGATTGGCACATTGCCTACTGCCCCGAGATCCCCGGCGCAAATGGGCAAGGCAAGACGAAAGACAAGGCACTTCGTAGCCTAGCCGGAGCGATCGCGCTCATCCTGGAAGATCGGCGCAAGGATGCGCTGCGCGGCCTGCCGCCTGACGCGATCCGCGGCACGGTCAAGATCAAGTGAAGTGGAGCACGCTGCTCCGACACCGCCGAGCGCACGGTTGCTATCTCAAGCGAGAAGGACGCGCTCACTCACTTTGGTGCAACCCGACCACCGGCGCCGTCGAGGCCGTACCGCGCCACGTGGAGATCCCGAATCGGCTCGCCTCGAAGATCTTCAACGGCCTGTCGGTGCCGGATCTCGGCGAGAGATAGCGTTCAGAATCATGCAGCAGCGCGCAATGCTGCTCCGAGGAGAGCCGTGCGGTCATTCAGGATGATTCGGACCGGAATGGTCTCGAGCAGGGCGCGCATGCGACCCTTCGCGAGGAAGCACTCCATGAAAGCGCCGTCGACGAGCTTGTCCTGGATCTTCGGGGCGATGCCGCCGCCGAGGTAGACGCCGCCGATCGCCATCACCTTGAGCGCCATGTTGCCCGCCTCCGCGCCGTAGAGGCGAGCGAAGAGATCGAGCGCGTCCACGCAAGCCGGGTCCTTCTTCGCGAGCGCTGCCGCCGAGACTGCGGCCGGCGCTCCGTTCTCGCGAATGGCCGCGGTGAGCCAAGCGGGCTCGGGCGCGCGCGAGGTCACGCGCACGAACTCGTAAACGTTCGCGAGACCCGGCCCCGAAAGCACGCGCTCGTAGCTCACGTGCCCGAACTTCGCCATGAGATGCCGGAGGAGATCGACCTCGACGGGCGACTGCGGCGCGAAGTCCGTGTGCCCGCCCTCGCTCGGCGACGGACGATGCGTGCGACCGTCCCAGAAGAGCACCGCTTCGCCGAGCCCGGTTCCTGCCGCGACGACCGCCGCGGTACCCCGCGCGTCGCGCGCCCCCTCGTTGAGCACGCGAAAATCCTTGGGCTCGAGCGCGGCGATTCCCCACGCATTGGCTTCGAGATCGTTGATCAGCGCGACATCGGCGACGCCGAGTCCGCGCGCGAGCTTCTTCGAATCGACGATCCACGGCAAGTTCGTCGTTTCGCAAACGCCGTTCTTCACGGGGCCGGCGATGCCGAAGCCCGCGCGCTCCACCCGAACGTGATGCGCGGCGACGAATTTCGCCACGATCTCGTCGAGGCTGCCGTGCTCGCTGCTCTTGAACGTCGCGTGCTCTGCGGCCTTGAGCTTGCCGCCGACCAACTCGAAGACCGAGAGGTTCGTCTTCGTTCCGCCGATGTCGCCTGCGAGGATCATCGCCTACTTCGCTCCCCCGTTGTCATCGTCGCCGTTCCACCAGTGATGCCCGTCGCGTTGGATGAGCGCGTCGGCTGACGCTGGTCCCCACGTGCCCGCCGCGTAGTTCGGGAAATCGCGCGGCGGAAGCGATCGCCAAACGTCGAGGATCGGCGTCGCGATCTTCCAGGCGGCTTCGACCATGTCGGATCGGTGGAAGAGCGTGGAGTCGCCGATCATCGCATCGTACAGGAGTCGCTCGTATCCCGTTGCCGCAGCCGGCTCGCCGAACGTCTTGTAGTCGAAGTCGAGTCGCACCGTGTTGAGCACGATCGTGGGGCCGGGTTGCTTCGCCTTCAAGTGGATCGAGATCCCTTCCTCGGGCTGGATGTGGAGCACGAGGCGATTCGGCTCGATCTCGCCGACTGCCGTGTCGCGGAACAGCAGCTGCGGAGGCATCCGGAAGCGGATCATGATCTCGGTGCGTCGTCGCGGAAGCCGCTTGCCGGAGCGCAGGTAGAAGGGCACGCCGGCCCATCGCCAGTTCTCGACGAAGAGCTGCAGCGCGGCGAATGTCTCGGTCGCGGACGTCGGCGACACGTTGGTCTCGGTGCGATAGCCCGGGGCGCCCTTGTCTCCGACGAGACCCTTGCCGTATTGCCCGCGGACGGCTCGCACGAGGATCTCCTCGGGGCTCATCGGGCGGATGGCATGCAGGACCTTCACCTTCTCGTCGCGCACGGCATCCGCTTCGAACGAAACTGGTGGTTCCATGGCGATCAGCGCGAGCAGCTGCAGCATGTGGTTCTGCACCATGTCGCGAAGCACGCCCGCCGTTTCGTAGTAGTTCCCACGCCCTTCGACGCCGACCGACTCGGCCACCGTGATTTGCACGTGGTCGACGTACCGGCGATTCCACACGGGCTCGAAGAGGCCGTTCGCGAACCGCAATACCATGATGTTCTGGACGGTCTCTTTGCCGAGATAGTGGTCGATTCGGTAGATCTGGTCCTCACGAAGAACCGAACGGATGTCGTTGTTGAGAGAGCGCGCCGAATCGAGATCGCGGCCGAACGGCTTCTCGATGATCACGCGACGGAACGAGCCGTCTGCATCCTTCGTGAGCCCCGCGGCTCCGAGCCCTTTGACGATCGGCGCGAACGAGTCTGGTGGAGTCGACAGATAGAAGAGGACGCTCGATCCCGTGGACTGCTTCTTCGAGACGTCGGCGAGCAGCTCGCCGAGACGGCGATAGGTCGCGGGGTCGTCGAAATTCCCAGGAGAGTAGTGGATCCGATCGCGGAGCCAAGCCCATTGCGCGTCATCGACCTTGCCGGTAGCGAACTCCCGGATGTCCTTCGAGAGCGACTCGCGCCACGACTCGGTCGAGAGCTCTTTGCGCGCCACGCCGACGACCGCGAACTCGTTCGGGATGAGACCGTTCGAACGAAGGTTGTAGAGCGACGGGACCAACTTGCGGCGCGTGAGATCTCCCGCCGCACCGAAAATGACGAGCGTGCAAGGCGCCGCGCCGCGATCCTTTCGAGTGTTCGGTGGGCTCATTTATTTGCCTGCCGGCTTCTCGACGTGCCCGCCGAACTTGTTGCGCATCGCGGAGAGCACGCGCTCTGCGAACGTGTGCTGCTGGCGCGAGCGGAACCGCGTGTAGAGTGCGGCTGAAAGCACATCGGCCGGGACCGCTTCCTCGATCGCCGCCATGATCGTCCAACGTCCTTCGCCCGAGTCCTGCACGAAGCCGGTGTACTCGGCCAGAGTCGGGCTCTCGGCGAGCGCCAGCGCGGAGAGATCGAGGAGCCACGAGCCGACGACGCTTCCGCGTCGCCACAGCTCGGCGATGTCGCCGAGATTCATCTCGAACCGTTGGTCTTCCGGCAGCTCCTTCGACCGCGCGTTGAGCAAGATGTCGAAGCCTTCGGCGTATGCCTGCATCAGGCCGTACTCGATTCCGTTGTGCACCATCTTCACGAAGTGACCCGAGCCCGTGGGTCCGCAATGGAGGAATCCCTCCTCGGCAGTCGACACGCCCTTCTTGCGCCCTGCCGAGGGCGGCGTCGCACCTTGCCCCGGCGCGAGCGTGCGGAAGATCGGCTCGAGCCGCTTCACCGTATCGTTCTCGCCGCCGACCATGAGGCAGTAGCCGCGCTCGAGTCCCCAGACGCCGCCGCTCGTTCCGACGTCGACGTACGAGATGCCCTTCTCGCGGAGCGTCTTCGAGCGCCGGATGTCGTCCTTGAAGAACGAGTTTCCGCCGTCGATCACGGCATCGCCCTTCGAGAGGAACTTCGACAACGTCGTGACGACCTCTTCCGTCGCGTCGCCGGCGGGAACCATCACCCACACGGCTCTCGGCGCCTTCAACTTCTTCACGAGATCCTCGATCGATGAGGCGCCCGTCGCGCCTTCCTTCGAGAGGTTCTTCACTTCGTCGGCGCTTCGCGCCCACACCACGCACTCGTGCTTGTCGCGCATGAGGCGCCGCACCATGTTGCCGCCCATTCGACCGAGTCCCACCATTCCAATCTGCACGGTTTCCTCCTATGGATCGAGATCTCTTCTTTGCAAGGCAGCAGCGAAGCTGCATTGCCTCGCGATGAAGCGTTCGTCACGATTCCCGAGGTGTCTCCAGCCCCGGGCGCGGGGAGAGATCATGCCCATCGTCCGCCGCGATCCGCAAGAGCACTCCGAGTTTTTGGCGCTGCGAATTCACGCACCGCTGCAGCGACGCGCGGCGAACGCGCGCGCCAACTCGGCGGCTAGCCTCGGACCGACGACCAAGCCCGTCGATTCGGATGGACGCATCGCAGCCACTCGAGTCGTCTGCTCGGCGAGCAATCGACGGTGAGCGACGGGTTCGGTGAGGTCGGCTCGGACGACCGGGACGTCGTCGTCGGCGACGATCAGACTATCGATCACGATCGGTTCTCCTGTGGTTGACGGGTCACGGACTCGCCCGACTTCGGGCGCCTGAACCGGCCGCTCGGATGCGGGCCGGGGTGCCGGGTTTCGTGCGTGCCGCGCGTCAGCGAAGCGACGGGTCGCGCACCGTCGCGCTTCCGGCTACGGCCTCTTCGATGCGGTTGGCGATCTGCTGCGAGTCGAATCGCTGACGAAGCGTCTCGTCATCGTCGACGACCACGACGGCCGGAGCGGGGTCGTCGAGGCCGCCGCCGCGAAGGATCGCGAGCTTCTCGACGGCCGTCACGACGACATCGCGCCGAAGCCTGTCGAGGAGCCGGATCGCCTCTCGTTCATTCGCCGCCGCCTCGACGAAGAAACCACGCATGAGGAGCGAGTCGCGGAGCCGTCGCCGCAAATCCTCGTCGTCCTCGACGACGAGGACCGACGTCGCCCATGGCGGCTTGCGTCCGGTGAGCATCGTCAGTCGCGCCCCTTCGCCGGAAACGCTCGCGTACCCGCAACTCCGAGCCGAACTCGGTAGAGGCTGGTACGCGCGCACAGGTACAGCGTCTTGCCGTCGACGTCTCCCCACGCGAAGTTCGCGGGCAGCTCCGGTCCCTTGATCGTACCGAGGTGTTTCCCCTCGGCTGAGAGGATCCAGACGCCGCCGGGGCCCGACACATAGAGGTTGCCTTGCACGTCGACCTTGAGCCCGTCGAGCGCTTCCTCTCCGGGCGCGCCGCCCATGTCGAAGAAGACCGTTCCGGCTTGCAGCGCGCCGTCATCCGCGATCTCGTAGCGCATGACGACCTTTTTCTTCGGGTCCCAATCGTCGACGTAGAGAAACTTCTCGTCCGGCGAGAATGCGAGGCCGTTCGGCCCCACGAGGTCCGTGCTCACGAGATGCAGCTTGCCGTCCGCGAGACGAAAGACTCCGCTGTAGGGCAGCTCTTTCTTTGGATCCTCGAACACGTTCGGCAGTCCGAACGGCGGATCGGTGAACCAGAGCGAACCGTCGGACCTGTAGACGAGATCGTTCGGGCTGTTGAGCCGCTTGCCCTCGTAGCGATCGGCGAGAACCGTGAGCGTGCCGTTCTTCTCGAGGCGCGTCACGCGGCGGTTGCCGTGTTCGTCGATCGTGAGTCGTCCGTCGTGGTCGAGCGCGAGCCCATTCGAGCCGGGTTGGTGATACTCGCCCACGTCGATGCCCGTGTAGCCGCTCTTCGTGCGGAAGATCGTGACGCCAGCGTCCGCCGACCATCGGTAGATCACGTTGCGGTTGGGATCGCTGAAGAGGAGGTAGCCCTCGGGCACCCAGAGAGGGCCTTCGAGGAATTCGAAGCCATCCGCGAGCTTCTCGAGCTTGGCGTTCTTCGGAACGATCGCGTCGATCGCTGGGTTGAGGCGCGTTACCTCGAGCGGCACTTCTTGCCCGACGGCGAGTCGACCCGGTCGATAGACGTCGAGAGTCGCCGATCGAATCCAAACGTAGTTGGCGGGCGGATCGGAGAGCGGTGCGTTGGCTCCGAAGACCGCGAGTTGGAACTTCTGACCCGGCGTCGCATCGTGCGTGAGGAGGACGCGGTTCGGCGCATTCCATCCCTTCACGACGGGCCCGCCCGTTGCGCCGAGCACTTGCGGCAGCCTGCCGTCGACCCACACCTCGGCGTAGTCGTCGACGACGATCTCGAAGAAGGCGGACGCGCCGGCGACGTCGAGCGCGCCGATCCTGTCGGGGAGCGTGACGGCGATGCGATACCACTCGAAGCTCAAGCGCCCGCCGCCGCGACGCACCTCGAGCGACGACGCATCGACCGCTTCCCAGGATGAGTCGTCGAAGTCGGCGGCGCCCGCCTTCGGCGCGACGTCGTGGGTGCGATTCGCCGGTCCGGTCGGCTTCAGATCGGCGCCGGGCGCATGATGATCGACGTCCGCGATCGCGACGTCGTGGACGCGCCACTGACCCTTCACGAGCTTGACGCCTTCGTTCGTTCGCAGGTCCACGATGGCGTCGGGCCGCGCGGGTGCACGATCGTCAGCGCTCGCGCGCACCGCGCCCGCGAGCGCCAGCGCGACGAGCATCGATGTTCTTGTGAGCCGCATCAGTTGGTCCCTCCCGCGCACGAGTCGACCTTCACGACGTAGTAGAGGAGTGGAGCGCTCACTTCCTGGAACCAGTGCGGCGTTCCGTGCGGGACGACCATCACGTCGCCCTTTGCGATGCGTTGCTTCTCGCCGCCTTGGATCGACGTTCCGCGAATCTCGTCGGTCGCGACCGTCTTGCCGTCGACGACCGAGCCGCCCGTGACGAGCGTGGCCGAGCCGTCGAGCACGTAGAGGATGTCCGTGTCGCGCACGTGGACCTCGGCCACGCCTGCCGAGTCGCGTCGACTCGCGTGCACTTTGTAGCCGTCGACCTCGAGGAGCGGCTGCCCCTTCGCGAATGCCGCGGCGACCGAGTTGCCCGCGAGGTACGAGACCTTTGCAGGCGCGATCCTGCCGGTCGAATCCGACGTGAGCGTCTTTGCGGCGTTCGCTCCCGCGATCGCGAGCTCTTCGTCTTGCGCGGCGCTCGCGGCCCCGCTGACGCCGATGCCGCCGACGATCTTGCCGTCGACTTCGATCGGGATGCCGCCCTGGAGCGGCGTGAAGTCCTCGAGCGCGACCATCGCGGTACGCCCGTTCTTGATGATGTCTTCGAAGGCCTTCGTCGGCTTCTTGAACAGCACGGCCGTTCGCGCCTTGCCGATCGAGATCTTCGCGCCCGCGGCAAAGGTGTCGTCGAGCCGCTCGAGCGCCATGAGATTTCCACCGTCGTCGACCACCGCGATCACGCCGCCCGGCGCATTCAGCCGCTTGGCTTCGGCTTCCGCGGCGGCGATCAGCTTCTTCGCGCCTGCGAGCGTGAGCGCTTTCTTCTCGACGACCTGGGCCGATGCGGTGCCGGCCGCGAGGGCCAGCGCCGCGACGAGCGAAAGGGGACGCAGAAAGGACGGTTTCATCGAAGTTTTCCTCGAGAAAGGACAGATGTTCTTGAAGTCACCGGCGAATTGCGGCGCGTGTGATGAGCGCGGGAGGTGAAGGTTTCACTTCGCGGCGTCGGCGATCGGTGGCCGTGCGCGGTAGACTGTGCGGCGAATGGGAATTACCCGAAACGCGCTGACGGAAGACGCGGCTCTGCGAGCCATCGTCGAGGGCGTCGAGGCGGAGACCGGCGAGCGATTCTTCGCTTCGCTCGTGCGTCACCTAGCGGCGGCTCTCGCGGTGCAGTACTCGTTCGTCTCGGAGCTGAGTGCGGATCGCAAGCGGTTTCGAACTCTGGCGGTGTGGGGGCGCGGGACCTTTCTCGACAACTTCGAGATCCCCGTTGCCGGGACGCCGTGCGAATCGGTTCTGTGCGGCGAGATGTCGCATCACGGCGCAAACCTCCAGGCGCTCTTTCCCGAGGACAAAGGCCTCGCGGACTGGAACGCGGAGAGCTATTGCGGCGTTCCCTTGATCGATTCCAAGGGAGTCGTCGTCGGTCACCTCGCGATCATCCACGACGAGCCGATGCCCGACGGCCCGCGCGGCATCGCGATCATGCGCATCTTCGCCGCGCGTGCTCGCGCCGAAATCGAACGCAAGCGAGCAGAGGACGCCCTGCGAGCGAGCGAGACGAAGCTCTCTCGCGTCATCGATTCGGCAATGGACGCCATCGTCACGTTCGACGCCCATCGACGCATCGAGCTGTGGAATGGAGCAGCCGAGAAGATCTTCGGCGTGCTCGCGCGGGACGCCGTCGGTCAGCCGCTCGATCGTTTCGTCACGGTTGGGTTTCGCAAAGCGCTCGAACCTCTGGTTCAAGGCGTCGAGCGCGGCTCGTCGTCGAGTCCGTTCCTGTGGGCGCCAGGCGGCCTCGCCGCACGTCGAAGCGACGGGGGGGAATTTCCGGTCGAGGCGACGCTCAGCCACGTCGTCGTCGTCGGCAAGACGCTCTTCACTCTCATCCTTCGCGACATCGACGAGCGCCGCCGAAGCGAAGAAGAGCTGAGCCGCCTCTATCGACAGAACGAGTACTTGCAGGAGGAGATCCGCGGAGTCCACAACTTCGAGGAGATCATCGGGAGAAGCCGCGCGCTCTCCGAGACGATGCGCAAGGTGCAGCTCGTCGCCGCCACCGATTCGTCGGTGCTGATCCTCGGTGAAACCGGGACGGGCAAAGAGCTGATCGCGCGCGCCGTGCATTCGGGGAGCAAGCGCAAGGACAAGCCGCTCATCAAGGTGAACTGCGCGGCGATTCCGAGCGGTCTCATCGAGAGCGAGCTTTTCGGCCACGAAAAGGGCGCGTTCACCGGCGCGACCGAGCGACGCATCGGCCGGTTCCAGCTCGCGCACCGCGGCAGCATCTTCCTGGACGAGATCGGTGAGCTGCCCCTCGGCGCGCAATCGAAGCTGCTGCGAGTTCTGCAAGAGCGCGCGCTCGAACGCGTCGGCGGAAGCGAGACGATCGAGGTGGACGTGCGCGTGATCGTCGCGACCAATCGCGACCTCTCGGCGGCGATCGAGGAGGGCTCGTTCCGCCAAGACCTCTTCTATCGACTCAACGTCTTCCCCGTGACCGTACCGCCGCTGCGGGAGCGCATCGAAGACATTCCGCTGCTCGCCAACTACTTCGTCGCACGATACGCGGCGAAGATCGGCCGAAAGATCACGCGCGTTCCCGCGCCGGCGATGGAGCGCCTGCTCGCGTACGCGTGGCCGGGAAACGTTCGCGAGCTGGAAAACGTGATCGAGCGCGCCGTGATCCTCTCGACCGGGCCGGACCTCGAGATCGCGCCGGAGACGCTGGCCGCGCCGCACGTCTCGACCGAGCGCAGGGTTCGCGATGAGGCCGCGCCGCCTCAGATCGACTCGGCCGGGTCGTCGGCGGACGGAGAGACGCTCGAGAGCGTCGAACGCAGTCACATCCTCTCGGTCCTCGAGCAGACCGGCTGGCGAATCGATGGATCGGACGGTGCGGCGCGCATCCTCGACCT
>JACOTG010000190.1 GCA_016178505.1 Planctomycetota bacterium | reverse complement strand
GCGTACGCCATCGAGATCGCGCACTCGCCGACCGAGAACACGTGCTTCGAAAAGAGAAGCACGTTCGTCTCCGCCCAACTCCTCGGACTCACGATCGCAGAAGAGTCGGATCACGAACTATTGTGGATGACCGTCGACCGCGCCGCCAACTCGCTGACGCACGGCAGCCAACGATTCGCCGTGCGACGCTTCATTCAGTCCGAGCCACGGTGAATTCGACCGTTCACGTGGCGAGCCGCACCCTCGTCGGATCTCGCGCGACGATCGCCGCGCTGCGTCAGAGAATCCTTGCGACGGCATGCTTCCGGAGGCTGACTCAGGTCGCGGTTCCGTTCGTGGCTCCCGCTTCGGAAGCAACCTCCTCGGCGGCGCTCGTCTCGCGAAGGAAGCGTTCCGCGGACGCAACGAGCTGCGCGCGGTCGGCGGCGGTCGGGGTGTAGCGCGCAAACTTGACGAGATCGCAGTGCGCGAGGAACTCGGAGAGGAGCGCGCGATGCTCCGATTCGAGCGCGCGCGCGGCGGTCGCCGAAGCGAGGAACTCCTCGGTGGTCATCTCGGGCGCGCGCACGGCGAAGCGCTCCTCGATGTAGTCGCGGACGAGATTCGACGCCTCGATCGTGTACGCCTCGATCTCCGCGGGAGTGCGCGGCTCGCTCTCGCGCAGTCGCAGGAGACGCTGCTGGGCTCGCACGTGCGGAGGCGGGGTCGGCTCCTTCGCGGCCATCGTCGACTCCGCGGCCCGGCGGCCGAGCCTCCACCAAACGAGCGCGAGCGCGATCAAGGCTGCCGCGCCGGTCGCCGGCCATCGAAGCCACGGGAACGGCTCCGGCAGCGGCTCGCCGGGAAGCTCCGCGGGGCCCGGCGTCTCGCGGGCGAGCGCCGGCTTCACGCGAACGTGGATGTCGTCCGCAGCGGCCGTGCGCGCCGGACCGCCGTTCTTCGGCGTCGCGCTGAACGTCGGCTTCGCCACGACGATCTCGTCGAGGCTGAACGCATAGCCCGCGAAGCGGAGCGTCTCCTCGACGTGGCGCGCATCCTCTCGACGCGTCGTCGACTCGAGTCGCACTTGCAGCGGCGCGAGCGCGCGGTCGCTCCACTCGTCGGGAACGAGATCGGTGCTCCAGACGCGCACCACCGTCAGCGGGAACGCCTTGCCGAGCTCGACTTCGCTCGCGCCCGCGGAGACGTGGATCGCGATCTCCTCGTCGCGGATCGGCGATCCGCCGCCGCAGCCGGGCGCGAGCGTCGCCGCCAGCAACGCGGCACGAACGCGTCTCATCGCTTTGCGCCGCGCCTCTCGCGCATGCGGAAGAACTCGAGGATCGGCCGCGCCACGGCGTCTTTCACATGGACGCGCGGCACGGCCACGTCCATGAGGTCGATGCCGGCGCGGCGCAGCTCGTCCGCGGTCTGCGCGCGCCACGTCGCGACGCGCTCCGCGTAAGCCGTCCGCACCCGCGCACTTCGCCAGTCGACGACGCGCTCTCGCCCGCTCTCGGGATCGCGCACTCGCATGAGGCCGGCCTCGGGAGGCGCCAGCTCCGGAGTGAGGAGCCGCACCGCGATCACGTCATGGCGACGCGCGCACGCCGTCGCCGCGTCGCGCCAGCCGGTCGCGAGGAAGTCCGACACGAGGAACAAGATCGCGCGCCGGCGCACGACCGTCGCCGCGAAGTGCAGCGGCGGGCCGAAATCGGTGCGCGTGCTCGAAGCCGGGAGCGCGAGGCAATCGCGGACGATCGCGAGCACGTGGCCGATCCCCTTCTTCGGCGGCACGTACTTGTCGACCGCTTCGCCAAACGCGATCAGCCCGACCTTGTCGTTGTTCTGCACCGCGGACAAGGCCAAGCACGCGCAGACGCGAGCCGCCGTCTGGCGCGCCGACCAAATGCCAAAGCCCCCCGTCATCGACGCCGAAAGATCGAGGAGGAACAGAACGGTGAGCTCGCGCTCGTCGAGATACTTCTTCACGTGCGGTCGGCCGGTTCGCGCCGTCACGTTCCAGTCGACCGATCGCGGGTCGTCTCCGTCGACGTACTCGCGCACCTCGTCGAACTCGATGCCCGCGCCGCGAAAGACCGAGCTGTAGCCGCCGGCCATCACGTCCGTGACGAGCCGGCTCGACTGAACCTCGATGCGCCGGACTTCCTTCAGGAGTTCCGAAAGCTCGAGTTCGCGATCGTCGTCGGTCTCCATCGGGCTATGGCACGCGCACGTTGTCGAACACCCGTTGGATCACCTGCACGGACGTGAGCCCTTCGGCCTCCGCTTCGTACGTCGTGATCACGCGGTGTCGCAGCACGTCCATGCCGACCGACTTGACGTCTTGCGGCGTCACGAAGCCGCGACCGTCGAGGAACGCGTGCGCGCGCGCCGCCTGCGTGAGCGCGATCGAGGCGCGCGGGGACGCGCCGTAGAGGATCAGCTTCTCGAGGTCCGCGAGCCCTGCATCTTTCGGTTGGCGCGTCGCGAAAACGAGGTCCACGACGTAGCCGACCACTTTCTCATCGACGTAGACGGAATCGAGCAGGTTTCGCGCAGCGATCACTTGTGACGGATTGGCGATCTTACGCGCGACCGGCTTCTTTCCGGTCGTCGCCATGCGCTCGATGATCTTCTTCTCCTCGTCCTTGCTCGGGTAGCCGACCACCACCTTCAGCATGAAGCGATCGACTTGCGCCTCGGGAAGCGGATACGTGCCTTCCTGTTCGATCGGGTTCTGCGTGGCGAGCACGAGGAACGGCGCCGGCAGCGGTCGCGTCTCGCCGGCCAGCGTCACCTGGTGCTCCTGCATCGCTTCGAGCAGTGCCGATTGCACCTTTGCCGGCGCGCGGTTGATCTCGTCGGCGAGAACGAAGTTGCCGAACACGGGCCCCTCGCGCACGGTCCAGTCTCCCGTCTTCGGGTTGTAGACCTGCGTGCCGACGAGGTCGGAAGGCAAGAGGTCGGGCGTGAACTGGAGGCGACGGAACGTACCGCCGAGCGCGGTCGCCAGCGAGTGCACGGCCAGAGTCTTGGCAAGACCGGGCACGCCTTCCAGCAGCACGTGTCCGTCGGCGAGAAGTCCGATGAGCATGCCGTCGAGGAGCGACTTCTGCCCCACGATCACGCTTTCGACTTCGCGGATCACGTCACGAAGAAACGAACTCTCCTGCTGGATGCGCTCGGCGACGGCGCGGACGTCGGTCACGTGCGTTCGGCTCCTGTGGGAATGAGGGGTGAAATGCGATGGGCACGGCTCGGTCTGCTCGTCCGGAGAATGGCGCCCTACCGATTCGTTTGTTCGCGCGGGCGGCGAGGCGGTCCCTCGGTCTCGTACGCCGGCAGCTTCAACAGCTCGGGATCGAGCTTATCCATCGCCTTTTGAAGCGTCGCCCCGAGGTCGTCGCGCTTCGCGTCCGTCAGTCGCGCCCGAAGCATCTTCGCCGTGTCGACGGGCGAGATGTTGAGGCCGTCCTGCGTCGCCGCCGCTTCGGGCTTTCTTTCGAAGGACGCCACGATCTCGGAAACGGCACGCTCGTAGTCCTTGCGCTCGAGGGCGATCCGGGCTCGTCCCGCCATGGCGAGCGCGACGAACGCGTCGGCCGATGCCCGATTGTCGGGATTCGATTGCACGTAGTGATCGTAGTGGCCGATTGCCCGCTCGTATGCGGCGAGCGCCGCCGTTTCGTTCTTCGCGCGACGATGGAACTCGGCGGCGACGATCGATGCATAGCCCGCGTACCACTCGACGGTGGGCGACGCGCCTTTGGCAGCGAGCATCGCGTCGTAGGCCGGCTCGAGTCCGTCGATTCCCTTTTCTTCGAGAATGCGATGGCGCAACTTCTCGTGCAGGATCGCGGAGTCCGGGAATCGCGTGAGGCCCTCGTCGAGCACCCGCTGCGCTTGGCCCGCGGCACCGAGCCACTTGACGATGTCGTAGTGCATTCCGGCCTGGTCGTCGGTTCCGTAGGGATGGCGAGCAAGGACGCTATACGCGGCATTCACGTCCGTGAGCCACTGCGGCGGCCACGGCTTCTTCTCCTGCACCGCCTTGGCGATGGCCTGCCAGCGCTGCTCGGCGAAGAGCGCGAGCACGACCATCGCGTTCCAGCCGGGCGCTTCCGCGGGCATTCCGCTCACGGCGGTCTCGGCTCGCTTGTGGGCCTCGTCGTCGTCGCTGAGGTAGTAGGCGGCGACCGCGATCACGGCGTCCGTTCGCCAGCCCTTCGCGCCCAACGTCTCCGCTTCGATCGCGGTTCGGCGCGCATCTTGGAAGAGGGAGCGCGTGAGTTTCTCGTTGATCTTCGAATTGACGAGGCGATCCGGGATCGGCTCGCAGGGTTGGACGGCGCCGACCGCGCGGGAGAGATAGTCCTCCGAGAGCGCGAGCAGCGATGCCCCGTCGCGGGGACGCGCCTCGCCGCCCGGAGCCCCGTTCTCGCTCGGAGGCTTGTCGGTGACGGCGGGGGTCGCGGGCGCGTACGAAGCCCCCCCCTCGAGCGCCTTCGACCAACTGTCCACGTCCACGGCGCTCGATCGGCTCGACAGTCCTTGGTGAACGGTCGCCAGAGTCCGAGCGCGTGGCGACGTCTCGCCGATCCTCGACAGTGTCCCGACCAAGGCGTCGCGTTCCGCCGCGCTCGTTGGAGCACGAAGCGCGTCGTTGATGAGGTCGGCGGCCTCCGGCGCCTTGGTTTGCGTGAGCGCGCGCCGAGCGAGCTGGCTCAGCTCGCTGTCGAGGCTCAACATTCCGAGGCGCAGGAGATCGATCGGGGCCGCGTCGCTGTGAGCCATCGCCGACTCGAGGAGCGAGCGCCGTTGCGCGCGATCGCCCGACTGATATGCCGATTCGACGGCGCGTCGGTCGTCGCTGTCGCGACTCGCCACGCGCTCGACGATCGAGCGGTCGCCGCGCGCGAGCGGCGGCGGACTCGGATGGTCACTCATCCCCTTTCGAATCGAGTTGAACACCGAGTCGGTGTCCCAGGCGAAGAACACGTCGTACATCTCGTTTCCGTCGAGCCCGATGGCAATGTGTCGCGGCGCGATGCGCCGGCCGTCCATGTACTTTTCGAAGAGGATCGGCTCGATCGCGATGTGCTCGCCGCACGTCACGGTCCCGAACCTCGGGCACGGGATTCGACGGCCCTGCTCGTCGTAGTCGCGCGGATTGTGGCGATAGACCGACGCGATCACGCAGACGTAGGGCTCGTACAGTGCAGCAATTTCCGGCTGGCGATATCGGACGCCGGCGTAGTGCTCGCTTGCGATCTCGCCGTCCATGTTGATGCAAACGAGGATCGGGCGCTTCGTTTCCCGCGACACGGCTTGTGCGTCCTCCCACGTGCGCTCCCATTTGACGAGGCACGGCTTCTTCCAGTCTTCGGCGGTCGGAGCGGGCCACATCTGCTCGCGAGTCACTCCCGCGGGCAATCCGCTCGGGCTGCCCGGAGGAGGCCCTCCCGGATTCGATTGAGCGGCGGCAACCGATGCCGCGAGCGTCCAACTGAGCGTCACCAGAAGCAGGGACTCGCGTGACGGGGTGAAGTTGATTTTCATGAGCGTTCGCATCCGAGGGAACGAGATCGTCGGCATTCGAGCAGCGTATCCGTCGGCGTGCCCCATGGCAAGGCGAGGCTCCCGAGGCGTCGAATCGCCGTGGAGCCTTCACCCGAGCGCACCAGACCGTTAGGATTCGCCCCATCATGTGGAGGTGCCGGCGAGAGTGGAGTTCGCCCGAAGGACCGAGTGACTTGCGGCGAACACCGACGTGACCGCGCCGACGCTTCGAGACGCCGGCGAATCGCCCTCCGCCGAACCCCCATCGCGTCGACGTCGGATCCTCCTCGCCTCGGGTCTCCTGCTCGTGACGTTGATCGCGTACGGACCGGCGCTCTTCTCCGGCACCATCTGGGACGACTCGGATCACGTGATGGCGAACCCGTCGCTGTCCGGTCTGGGTGGGTTGCTGCGAATCTGGTCGACGACCGACTGTCCTCAGTACTACCCCGTCACGTTCACGAGCTTCTGGATCGAGCGCCAACTGTGGGGGCTCTCGCCGATCGGCTACCACGTGACGAACGTGGTGCTCCACGCCCTCTGCGCGCTCCTCTTCGCGCGGATCTTGTGCAGCCTCGGCATCCGCGGCGCCTGGCTCGCGGGCGCGATCTTCGCCCTTCATCCGGTGCACGTGGAATCCGTGGCGTGGATCAGCGAGCGGAAGAACGTGTTGTCGACTCTTTTCTATCTTCTCGCGACAGAGCGGTTCTTCGCGTTCGAGGAGAACCGGCGACGGCGCGACTACCTGCTCTCGATCCTGCTGTTCGCAGCCGCACTCCTCTCGAAGTCCGTGACGTGCACGCTGCCGCTGGCGCTCCTCGTGATCCGCTGGGCGCGCGGCAAATCCCTCGATCGCCGCTATGTTCGGGGACTCGTTCCCTTGTTCGCCATGGGGCTCGCTATCGCGCCGATCACGCTTTGGGTGGAGCGACATCGCGCCGGCGCGATGGGCTCGGACTTCGGACTCACGGCCGTCGATCGCATCCTCGTCGCCGGCCGCGCGCTGTGGTTCTACGCGACGAAGATCTTCGTCCCGACCGGGCTCACGACGATCTACCCACGATTCGCCATCGATTCGTCGTCGCTCGTCCAGTACCTCCCGCCCGCGGGAGCGCTCGCCATCCTCGTGGCGGCCTGGCTGCTGCGACAGCGCGTCGGCCGTTGGGTGTTCGCAAGCGTCGCCTTCTTCGCGTTCACCCTCGCCCCGGGTTTGGGGTTCTTCGACGTGAGCTTCATGCGGTATTCCTTCGTCGCCGACCACTTCCAGTACTTGGCGAGCCTTGGGCCGATCGCGCTCGTTGCAGCGCTCGCGACCACCGGGGTCGAAGAGTGGAGGCGTCGTGCCGCAGCGCACTCGGCGGACATCGCCCGACTCGCACGAGTGATCGCCGTCGCGATCCTCGCGCTCCTCGGAGTCCTCGTGTTCCGGCAGTCGCGCCTCTATCACGACGAGGAGACACTGTGGCGAGGCGCGCTGGCGCAGAATCCTTCGGCGTGGGTTTCGCACTACAACCTCGGCGTCCGCCTTCTCGAGAAGGGAAACGCCGACGAAGCGCTCGAGCACTTGAGCGCGGCGGTGAAGCTCGAGCGCAACGCGCCGGACGCATGGATCAACCTCGGCAATGCGCTGGTCGTCCACGGCCGTCTTGACGAGGCGATCGATGCGGGTCGCCGCGCGTGCTCGCTCGCGCCGAAGATGGCGCTCGCGCATTTCAGCCTGGGGTTCACCTTTGCCGAGGCCCGACGCTTCCCCGAAGCAATTGCTTCCTACCGGCGGGGGCTCGACCTCGCGCCGGACGATCTCGACGCGCGCCTCGAATTGGCGAAGGCTCTCGACGCGAGCGGGGATCACGCGAGCGCCCTCGACGCTGCCCTCGAGGCGCGGCGACGCGCGCTCGCCCACGGACCCGCGGCCCGGGACGCACTCGCTCGGGTCCAGCGACTCATCGACTCGCTCGCGACGCAGGGGCATTAGCTCCTGCGTTCCCATCCGTGTCGCACCGTTTGGAGTCGTGGACGCCGCGGAGTCGAGGCGACTGCAGGGCTCGCGGATCGGCGCCGCCGATCGATGGGGTTGCGATTCGATTCTGAAGTCGTATCGTGCTGCGCTTGCTCGCTCGCCGCGTGGATGTGCGCCCGGTCTCGCGGCGATCCGGTGTTCGTCTTGGCGGCAGGCGAAGGAACTCGAATGCACGATCCCGTGCTGGTGACGGAAGCGCTCGCCGAGCTCCCGGCGGACGTCGCGACGAGTCCACTCTTCAATGGCGATCTCGCGCCGGTGCCAAAGTCGCGCCGCGTGTGGACGACCTACAACTATGCCGCACTGTGGATCTCGATGGCGCACTGCATCCCCACGTACATGCTTGCGGGTGGACTGATCGCCGTCGGAATGAACTGGTGGCAAGCGCTCTTCACGATCGGACTCGGCAACCTGATCGTGCTCGTTCCGATCCTCCTCAATGCCCATCCGGGAACGAAGTACGGAATTCCGTTTCCGGTTCTTGCGCGCGCAGCGTTCGGGACGAAAGGCGCCAACATCCCGGCGGTGCTGCGCGCTCTCGTTGCGTGCGGTTGGTTCGGCATCCAAACGTTCATCGGCGGCGAGGCCGTGAAGACGTTCTTGGTTTCACTGTGGCCCAATTACGCGCACGTCGGTGGCGACGCGACGATCCTCGGGCTCGGCATTCCGAGCGCGATCACGTTCTTCGTCTTCTGGTCGCTCAACATCTTCATCATCTATCGCGGCATGAACGCGGTGCGCGTTTTCGAGAATTGGGCCGCGCCGATCGTGCTCGTCATGGCGCTCGTCCTTCTCGTCTGGATCGTGAATCGGGCGCAGGGCCTCGGGCCGATGCTCTCGCAGCCGTCGAAGTTCGCCACAGTCGGTGAATTCTGGACCGTCTTCGTCCCCTCGCTCACGGCGATGATCGGTTTCTGGGCGACGCTCTCGCTCAACATTCCCGACTTCACGCGCTTCGGGAAAGGGCAACGCGAACAGATGCTCGGCCAGGCGCTCGGCCTCCCGACGACGATGATCGCGTTCTCGGCAATCGGGGTGATCATCACCAGCGCCGCGCAGGCGATCCTCACCGGAGCCGACGTCTCGGAGCTCTGGAAGCCCGAGTTCATCCTCAGTCAAATCACGTCGTCCGTCCCGCCGGCGGGCCAGGCCATGCCCCTTCTCGTCTCGCCGACGACCCGCGCGATCGTAGCCATCACCGCACTCCTCGGGATCGGGATCGCGACCCTCTCGGTCAACATCGCCGCCAACGTCGTGAGCCCGGCCAACGACTTCTCGAACCTCGCGCCGCGCTGGATCTCGTTCAAGACGGGCGGACTCATCACCGGTTTGGTCGGAATCGCGATCATGCCGTGGAAGCTTCTTTCGAGCGCGGGGGTCTACATTTTCGATTGGCTCATCGGTTACTCGGCCCTGCTCGGACCGATCGCCGGGATCATGATCGCGGACTATTGGATCCTCCGTCGAACAGAGCTCGACGTGCCGGATCTCTATCGCGTCCGTGGTCGATATGCCGGAGTGAACCCCGTGGCCGTGATCGCGCTCGGGCTCGGCGTGCTTCCAAACGTTCCTGGATTCTTGAAGCAGGCCCACTTGGTCGCCGACGTCCCGGCGCTGTTCGTCGCCATCTATCCGTTCGCGTGGTTCACGGGAGTCCTGATCGCCGGAACCGTGTATGTGGTCGGTACGCGGCTTCGAGGAGCGAGGAGCTTTTTTTCGGGAACGAGCGAAACGGATTCGACCCTCGGACGTCGTTGACCCTGCGGCGCATGGCCGGAGCCGCGGGGTTCAAAGTCGCGGGGTCGGCGTCCAGCGTCGCATCGGATTCTCCTTGGCGAAGAGCAAGACGAAGTTGACCACGAGTTCGGGCTCCGCGTGTCCGCCGAGCGCATCCAGAGTTTCGCGCATCGAGTGGAATGCAGCTCGGCGCTCGCCGGACGCGCGCCGCGCGTAAATCGTCACGAACGAGTCGACGACCGCTGCGATCTGACCGAAGCGATGGAATTGCCGTCCGCTGAGCCCCGCGGGGAATCCACTCCCGTCGGGTCGCTCGTGGTGCTGGGCGATCATGGCGCGCGCCTCCTCCGAGAACGGAACGTGGCGGAGGATCTCGAGCGCGCGCAAGGGGTGCTCGGCGTAGAGGGCCTTTTGCTCCGGCGTGGGCACGTGTCCCGGATCCAGCAAATCCGGTGGAGCGTCTTTCAAGGCGATGTCCCGCAATAGGAGTCCAGCGCCGAGGTCCACGAGCCGCGTCGGGTCGAGGACGCCATGGAGCTTCCGCACCATCAAGATTCCAAGGAGACAGCCGTTAACGGCATGCGTCCAGAGATTCGTTTCTGCGCGAAGTTGGGAGACGTAGGCGGTGACCGCGCTCTCGTTGCCGGCGAGAACCGTCGCCATGGGTCGGAGGATCGTGCGCGTCGTTTCCTGGATCGCCTGCGGCGAGAGTTCGTCGACGAAGATGCGCTCGGTCGCGCTGTTCGCCGCCTCGTAGACCAGCTCGCACTTCGTCTCGAGCGGGATCGCGGGGTCGTCGCACATCGAGGCCAGATTCTCCTCGACGTAACGCTGATACGCGCGTCGCTCCGATTTCGGCACCCCGATGAAGCGAACACCGTTCGCGAGGAGTCCTTCGAGCGCTTGCGCCTTCAGCACGATGTCGGGGCCGCGGTAGAGGATGTGCTCGCCCGCTTCGTTCTCGAGGAACAACGAAAAGCGCGTGACGGCGTCGGCGCGGAGAGTCCTCACGTCGAGGCGGATGAAGCCCAGATCGGCGGGGATCTCTGGGGCCGTGGTCACGAGTCCACTATCGGCAGATCCGCGCGCGGAACTTTCGCGGCCGCGACGGCGACGTTTCAGGCCCACCATCGGACTGCCGGCGTAGACTCGGCGCGTTTTCTCGATCTCGTTCGAATCCGCGGCTCCTCGCCGGTCATGACGATCGCGCTCCGGCAGTGCGGGCAAAGCTGCGTTCGCCCGGGGCGGACTCGATCGCTCGGAACTTCGATTCGCTTCGTGCAGCGCAGGCAAGTCAGCGTGCACAACATCTCCCCGCTCCTATCGCCTCCCGCCGCCGCGTTGGGAGTTCCCGTATACCACGACGACGGGACCTCGAAGCAAGGGGGGTGGAGATGCGAATGTCGCGCGAGCTTTCGGATCAGCCGAGACACCGCGTGAGGCGGTCGATGATCGGTTCCGCATGGCGATCGTCCATTTCAGAATCGCCGTCGATCGCGCCCGTTCGTGTGTTGCGGCGTGGAATTCTCAGGGATGGCTCGAGGACAGAACGCGGTTCAAGGTGTCGGCCAGTCGATATCCCGCGAGCGCGATTTGTTTCTGCGCGACCGTCTCCGCCTTCTTGCGATATCCGCTCGGCAGCTCCGGCGCCTTCGCGGGCAGGTGGTCCTTGTCGACCGACTTCGCGCCTTGGAGCTTTCCGTCGTCGTAAGCAACCGTCTTCGCGAGTTCGGCGCCAGCGTTGACCCAATCCGAGTAGGTGCCGTGGGCGAGATCCGACGCGAGCGCGCCGCGTGAGAGGTCGTGCGACTTTCGAAGGTCGTCTCCCCTCTTGGCGATCGCGCGCGGATCCTCGGAGAACCCGAGCACGCCGTCCCAGAACGCGTGGAGCTTTTGGACCTTTCCCTTCTCGCTCACGACGAAGCCGTTGCCACCGGCGTCGCCCTGTTCGAACTCCTTCGAGAACATGGAGACCGTGTGCAGCGGCTGGTGCACGTCGCCGACGAGATGCTCGATCCAGCAGAGTCGCTTCGCCTTCTCGGCGTCGGGCGTCTCCGAGTCGTGAACTTCGATCTCGCATTTCTGCAGCGCCTGCACCACGTTGTCGGGATCCGAGCCCGGCTTCCACGTCAGGTCCGGGATGGGACGCCGAGAGATGTCGGGTCCGATCGGCAGATTGACGTAGTGCCACGGTCCGTGGTGCTCCTTCCCCCCGGGGTCGAGCCTCTCGTCCCGCATCATGTCTGCCCACACCGCCGCGCGCATGAAGACGAACATCTCCTTGTCGAACCCGGCCGGACAGTTCTTCGACAGCAGATCGTAGTGCGGGTGCTTTCGAAGGAGCTCGTCGACCCGCGCCTTCGCGGTCGGTTTGAGGTCCTGGTATGCGATGGTGGCGGAAAGCTCGTGCCCGTACGCGTCCCACGCGTGTGCGAGCGGTGGCGTGGGCAAACCGCAGAGCGACAGAAACAGGATCCCTGTTCGAAACAGGCGCATGGCCTAGGCTCCCGACTCTCCGAGTGGTCGATCGTTCTCTGGACGCGGCGCAGCTCTCGACCGCCGAGAATCGCGGAGTCTCCCGTCGGAGTCAATGGTGCGCGGCCGCTCCGATCGCAGTACCGTCCGACTCGCTTCGGATCGATTCGCCGCCGGGCCTGGCGCGCCGGCCGCGCCGTCAGCGCGCTTCCGACGAGTGTTTCGGCTTGCTGGCCGCGTGCGCGAGCGATACCATCCGTTTCCCGCGAATCGCCGAGGCCACTTTGGACGGGAAGGGTAACGAGCGAGAGACGACGGGCTTATCCCGCGTTTGCTTCGAAGACGTTGCGGGAAAGCAGGTGGCCGTGGGAGATCGATGCGCGCTCTAGCCAACCTAGGGGTCGCCACATTGCTCTTGTCACTTCCAGGCTGCGGCTCCGGTACGGCCACGATCGTCACGTTCATCACACGATCTGGACCCTCCACGAATACCAATGCCCCGCCCATCGCGGTCGTTGGCGACGCCGCGTTCGTCGTCAACCCCGACGGACGACGGGGCATTCCGGTCCCCTTTCAGGTGAGCGATCGCGAGGGCGAGACCGTGGACGTGGTGTTCCAATGGCGGCGCCCGGATCAAACCTTCGACGATCCGGATCTGCGGCTTCCCGAAAACGCGACGCGCGAGGAAATCGCTCCTCTGCTCGCCGATCCCGCGTACCGACGTGCGCACCAGGTGGCCACTGAAATGCCCGTGTCGTTCGGCGGTACGATCGCGCGCGTCGACGCGAGCCGGGATCCGGCGGGAGTGCAAGTGCGCCTGCCGGAACTCACCGGTCCCGCGGCGGGCCTCCTTGCGAGAGGACTCGTCGGCCGCGAGCTGGAGATCTTGACGCCGGGAGGGAGCACCGCGCAGCGTCGACAGATTCTCGCCTACAATCCGAACGGCTTCACCGCCACCGTGGACGTCGCATTCAGCCCGCCGCTGACGGTCGATCAACAGTGGCGAATTTCGAAGCGTGTGAACCCGATCGTCGCCCTGCCGCAGGGCGTGAGCGACACGTTCGTGTGGGACAGCGACGACGCGTCGATTCCCCGCGACGTATTCATGCGGGCGATTCCCGTCGATCACGTCGTCGGCGTTCCCGGCGAGACCTCCATCGCCAAGCGGCTCTCGCCGCGGGTCGATCTGACGAACGTCGAGTTCCCCGACCCGAACACCGCGCCGCTACCCTCCTTCGCGGCGGCTGCGGATCTCGACGGGGACGGATTCGTCGACTTGGTCGCCGCGAGCACCGGGGCTTCGGACCAAATGGAAGGGCTCCTGATCTTCTTCCAGAAGCGCCGCGGCGAGTTCACGCCAGACCCGGCAGGCCCGGTTGATCGCGGGTTCACGCAGGCCGATCCGCTCGACGTCGACGTCGCCGACATGGACGGAGACGGAAAGCTCGACCTCGTCTCCGCGAACGCACGGACGCCGAGCGTCACGATCTTCCACCAGACGTCGACGCCGGGCACGTTCGAACTCACGCCGACGGTTCTCCTGGTTCCCAACCCGTCGGCGCGGCCGACGTCGATTGCGATCGCCGATTTCGACGGCGACGGCCGGCTCGACATCGTCTCGGCCAACGACGTCGGCAACGACGTGACCGTGTTCTTGCAGAGTCGGACGACGCCTGGAACGTTCGTGCCGCAGGAGCTTCGGCCCCGGCCCATCGACCAGCCGAAATCGGTTGCCGTCGGCGATCTCGACGGGGACGGGCTGCTCGACATCGTGTGCGCGAACGGCCGCGGCGATTGTCTGTCGATCTTCTTGCAATTGGCCGACGGAGCATTTCCATCGAGTCCGTCCACGAACCTCGTCCTTCCGACGGGCAGCAGTCCGGTCGGTGTCGCCGTGGCCGACGTGAACGCCGACGGCAAGCTGGACGTGATCTCGGCAAACCAGCGAAGCGACAACGTCACGATCTTCCTCCAGCAATCGACGGTGCCGGGCGAGTTCGAGCAACCCGGGATGTCGCTTGGAAATCGCGCGCTGACTCGCGGGGCCTCCGCGGTCGCGGCGGCAGACGTCGACGGCGACGGAAACATCGACGTCGTCGTGGCGAACACCGTCGGAAACAACGTCGCGGTCTTCTTCCAAACGCTTCCGGGCGTTTTCGAGTTCGATCCGCGAGGAGCGCTCGGTGATTCGTCGAGCACGAACGGGCCGAAGTCGGTCGCCTTGTCGGACGTCGACGGCGACGGCTTTCTGGACATCGTGACGGCCAATGCCGGCGGGCAAGACCTCGCGGCCTTCTTCCACCCGAGGCGCGGCACGTTTTCGCTCGACGCGCGCGGGCCCTTGGGCGGAGCGACGATCACTTCCAAGCCGGTTGGCCTCGCGGTCGGCGATCTCGACGGAGACGGCGATCTCGATTTGGTCTGCGCGAACCAGTTCGGAGACAGCCTCACCGTGTTCCGCCAGACGACGCCGAGCCAGTTCAACCTTGCTCCCGGGGGCATTCTCTCCGATCCCGCGTCGACGATCTTCCCGTTGGCCGTCGCAGCGGGAGATCTGAACGGCGACGGCCGCCTCGACATCGTGTCGGCGAATCGCAACACCCACACCCTGGGTCTCTTCTATCAGACGACTCCGGGACTGTTCGCTTTCGTCGGCACGCTGCCGGTGCCGTTCGATCCCGACCGAGACGCCTCCTTCGGGTCTCTCGCGCTCGCCGACTTGAATGATGACGGACACATCGACATCGTTTTCGCAAACGAGGCGACCGACGCACTCGAGGTGTTCCTCCAGGCGAGCCGCGGCGGCTTCGGCGCCGGCTCCGAAGTCCGGCACCTCAGCGATCCCGACGCGTTCTTCGGACCGGACAGCGTGGCCGTCGCGGACATCGACGGCGACGGACTGCTCGACGTCGTCTGTGCGAATCCAGTCTTCGACAACCTGGCGATCTTCTACGCCGTGAGCCCCGGAGTCTTCGCGACGACGGCGCAGACCGTCGACAGCCGCGGGGCGACGAGCGGTCCGATCTCGGTCGCGGTCGGCGACGTCGACGGGGACGGACGGCCCGACCTCGTGTGCGCCAATCAGAATTCGGGGGACGTCTCGATCTTCTTCCAGGGAACGACGCCGAGATCGTTCGGACGCAATCCGACGATCTTGAGCATCTCGGACGACCCCGACGCGTTCACGAAGCCGTTGTCGGTCGTGATCGGCGATTTCGACGGTGACGGAGATCTCGACGTCGCGACGGCCAATAGTGAATCCAACACTGTAACGGTTTTCTTTCAGACGGCACCGCGCCAGTTCCCGTCCGAGGTCCGAGAGACCTTGGGTGGGATGGGCGTGCCCGAACAGCCGATGTTCATTGCAACAGGAGATTTGGATGGGGACGGTGAACTCGACCTGATCACGGCCAACACGCTCGGAAACGATCTCACCATCTTCTATGGCGGGCACTGAGCCGCCATCGAAGATGGAGCGTGCGAGCCGTGGCCCGCGCGGCGGGCGTTGCGCATCGGGAACAGTCCTGGCATTCAGCTCGAGGAAAAATCATGAACTTCGCCGTCGCTCTCGTCGTCGGACTCGCGCTCGCAGACGTCGCAGCGGCTCAATCGAGCTGCCAGATCCCTCGCGCCGACGATTTCGACGACGGCGTCCTCGACACGAACCTGTGGTCACCCTTTGCGTACGGCGGCGGCTCGCTTGCCGAAGCGTTCGGCCTGCTCATCGTCGACGTGCCCGGGCCTGACAGCGGCGCGGGCCTTGCGCTCGCGTGCCGATGGGAGGGCGACTTCGACGCGGCCGTGGACTACCAAATCATCAACGCTTTCGCGCCCAACGACTTCAAGATCGTGCTTGCGGCGTACTCCCAGAACGTCGCGACGTGCGAGCGCACGATCGGCTTCTCATGCCCCACGTGCGACGACCACGTCGCCAACCTGAACGGAGTGCTCTCGGCTTCGCCGACGACGATGTCGGGCGGCAAGCTCCGACTCGTCCGGCACGGCTCGGTCGTGACGGCGCTTGCGTGGGACGGCATCGGATGGAGCGAGATTGCGTCGGCCCCCATCGACTCGACCCCGGTCACGATCCAGATCTGGGCCTTCGCAACGTCGTTCCCCGGCTCGCGCGGAACGATTGCATTCGACAACTTTCGCGCGGTGCCGCCGGCAACGACGGACTCGTTCGACGGCAATGCGATCGATCCAGGACAATGGACCGTGGTCACGTCTCCATCATCGACGGTCGGCGAAACGGCGGGACAAGTCCTGGCGACCGTGAACGGGCCGAACGCACAAGCCGGGCTCGTCTGGCGTGGCGCATCGCGCGGGGACTTCGACGCGCGCGTCGCTTTTGCGATCGCGGCATCGCCGGCGGCGAGCGACTTCCGCGTCGAGGTCGCGGCCGTCGGTGGGCCCACGGTCTCCGTCGAGCATGCGACCGGCGCGACGTGCGGCATGTGCAGGGATTGGCTCGTCGCGTTCGATGCCGGCGTCACGACGCAGCCGACCCTCGCGACCTCGGGAACGCTTCGCCTCACGCGAGCGGGCGACGTGGTCGAAGGATGGTTCGGCAACGGCCCGAGTTGGGTTTCGATCGGCAGTGCGACCGTCCCGGGCCTTCCTCGCGACGTGTCGATTCGCGTTCGCGCTTTCACGGGCGTCTCCAGCGGCGCGGCGGGCTCCGTCGCGTTCGACGACTTCGCCGTGGCCGCCTTGGTCGCGCCGGAAGATCCCGCGCGCACGGGCCGGTTCGACGTGCTCCCGTACGATTCGCAGATCCTGGCCGTGATGGCGGCGACTTTGCGCACGGGCAAGGTCCTCTACGTCGCGGGCTCCGGCAACGACCCGAACAACCTCATCTTCTCGGCGCGAGTGTGGAATCCCGTGACCGGAGAAATCACGCCGTTCACACTCGAGCGCGACCTCTTTTGCGCGGGCCTCGCGTTTCAAGGAAACGGCACCGTGCTCTTCAGCGGGGGGACTGCCCAGTACGATCCGTTCTTCGGATTGCGCGACACGACGGAATTCGATCCGATTTCCGAGACGTTCGAGCGCGAGGATGGCGCCGACATGGCGCTCGGTCGATGGTACCCCTCGAATCTCGCGCTGCCCGACGGCCGCGTGCTCGTCATGAGTGGGCTCGACGACGTCAGCGGCGCCACCAACCGGACGGTTGAGATCTACTCCGACGACACCGGACGCTGGGACGCGCCGACGCACGTGCCCGACGCCATGAACCTCACGCTCTTTCCCTGGCTTCACGTCACCACGGCCGGCGAGGTCATTCACACGGGGCGCTCCACGGACACCTGGATCATGAACCCGGCGACACGTCAGTGGCGACAGATCGCAAACTCGAACTTCGGCCTGCGCGACTACGGGAACTCGGTCTTCTTGCCGCTCAATCCCCCGGCCTACGACCAACGGTTCCTCATCGCGGGCGGCACCGACTACTGCGCCGGCGGGCTAGCGACCGCTTCCGCCGAGATCCTCGATCTCGATCGACCCGCGCCGGCGTGGCGTTGGATCGAGCCCATGTGCTGCCCGCGCGTCGACGGGATGTCGGTGATCCTTCCGGACTGTAGCGTGCTCACGCAAGGCGGCTCGCTGTTCAAAGAGGCCCCGTCGACCGGCACGCTCACCGCCGAGTTGTTCGACCCGGCAAGCGAGACGTGGACGAGAGCGGCGTCGAGCACGATTCCTCGCGTCTACCACTCCGTCGCCGCGCTCTTGCCGGACGGACGCGTGTGGATCGCCGGCAGCAACCCAGACCGCGGCGACGACGAAATGCGGATGGAAGTCTATTCTCCTCCCTATCTCTTCAAAGGCGGGTCGCGACCGCGCATCGTCGATGCGCCGGCGGTGGTCCAGTACGGCCAGACGTTCACCATCGACGTTCAGGGCGGACCGCTCGCGCGCGTGCGGATGATGCGCCCGACGGCGTGCACGCACTCGACGGAATTCGAGCAGCGCTGCGTTGGAGCGACGGTCGTTGCGGGCGGCGCGGGAAACGGACCGGTGACGCTCGTCGCCCCGCCGAATCCAAACGTTGCACCGCCCGGCTACTACATGATGTTCGCGATCGACTCTCGCCTCGTCCCGTCGGAAGCCGCGTGGGTCCGTCTCGTGCCTGACGTCGATGCACCGGAGTTCGCGGCACGTCGCGGAAACGTGAATCGCGGCGCCTCGTCGACGCCGGCCAACGTGATCTCGATCAACGGGCAAACGGGCGATTCCGTGGCCCACGTCGTCCGCATCGCACCCGGGCCCGCGACCCTTTCCGTCGCGCTCCCGCCGGGCGGAGGACGTGGACAGTGGGCACTGTGGATCGGAGACGGCGAGGCGACGAGTGGAAGCGTGGCCAACGCGTTCCTGAGGTCGAACCGCGGACCGGAGCCGCTCGGTCTCGCGACGTTCTGCCTTCCGGTCTCGAATTCGGTGTCGCCTGGCGCGTGTCCGTGCCCGCCGACGTTTTCGACCGGCTTCACGTCCGAGCGTCTCGGTGTGCATGGTGCCGCGAACTTGTGCCTTCGCGCACAGTCTCCGCGGGGACCGGCGCCGGCCAGCTTCACCGTCGACTTTCCGCCGGGCACCTACACGGTGCAGGGCGTCATCGTCGACCCGCGCTCGCCGAACGCACCGCGCACGGTGAGCCTCACGAACGCACTCACCGTCGAAGTGCTCCGGCCGTAGCAACTCGCTGACGAGGAATGACGTCGTCGTTGCCGGCTCATCGTCGCAGCAGGTCGAGCACCATCTCTTCCGGAACCTGGACCGCGACGACCTCACCGCGCACGGTGACGATCCCGTTGGCCGTGATCCACTCTTCGATCACGACCTTGCGGCCCTTCATTTCCTTCACTTTGCCGCGAACCTCGAGCGTCACGCCGAGTGGAGTGGGCTTCAAGTAGTCGACGTGCAGCGATGCCGTGAGAAACCGCAGCGGCGGATCGGAATCCATGGCACGCCCTTCCGCGCGATAAGATGCCGCCGCAGCCGACCCCGTTCCATGACAATCGATCAGCGACGCAAGCAGCCCTCCATACACATACCCGGGGATGGCGACGTGATGCGGCTGCGGGAGGAACGAACACACGGTTTCGTCGTGATCCCACCAGCTCTTGATCTGATGGCCGTGCTCGTTCAATCGTCCGCATCCGAAGCAACGAGCCATGTGATCTGGGTAATAGTCTTGAAACGGTCGGGGCACCATCAGAGTCGTGGGGCCAGCGCGGCCGCGGCATCGCCGGACGTGATCACCGGGTACATCTCGAACTCGACCAAGTCGTCCCAACGCGCGATCCATTGCTTCAGGAGCGAGAGGTCGTCGCACTCCATGACTTGGAAGCAACGTCGCAGGTCTTCCGTCACCCAGCTCGCTACGTACCGTAGCCCGTGAGGCGCAAGCCGCCCGTGGTCTCGAAAGCGCCGATAGACCGGGAGCGGATCGCCCTCACGGAAGTTCTCGACGATCATGTACAGCATGGCCATTTCCCTTGGAAACGAGAGCGGCAAGGAAGCCCACGCGGGCGCTCCTTGCCGTGGTCACCTGGCGGCGAAGTGTAGTCAGGCGTGTCGCGGTTGTGAAGGCTGCTATGCGACGGGGACTTCGCGTGATGGCACCACCGGGTTGGGCTCGACTGGAGGAAGAACGAGTTCGACGATCACGCCTGCACCGTCCTCACGATTCTGCATCCGCGCGGTTCCGCCGACGCCCCAGACGAGCGTCGCAATCGTCGACAGCCCGAGCCCCATCCCCGGCACCTGCCCAGTGAAGAGCTTCTCCGCCTGATAATAGGGTATCCACACCGTGTCCAGATGCTCCGGCGGGACGTTGATGCCGTCGTCGCTCACGCGAATTCGGATTCCCTCGGGAATCCGATCGATGGCTACCTCGACGTTTGGACTCCCGGACGGGTGGAACTTCTTGGAGTTCTCCAACAGTTCGAGGCAGACGAGTTCGATCGCGTGCCGCGACAACGGAAGCGCCACGTCGTCCACGCCGATTTCGCACGCGACGCGGACAGACCGAAGCGCCAGGCGGTCGCGTGCTTCCTCGACGACGCTTCGTAGATCGCGTCCGCTGCATCGGCCCTTCTCGGAATGGACGGCGTGACCGACCTGCATGTACCCGAGGATGGCTTCGATCTCACCGGAAAGGCGCTTGGCGCTGGTGGCTGCCATTCCCAGGAGCTCCTTCCGTTCCGACATGGGCAAGGAGGGGCCCGCCGCCTGGAGCATCTCCAGCGAACCGTTCAGCGGACCGATCGGCGTCACGAGCTTGTGGCGGACGAACCGATGAAAGGTCCATTGGTCGAATCTCGATTGGACCTCGGCGGACGCGTTTCGCAATCTCACGAGAAACGATTCGGACGAGAGCGTGTCGACCCGAAGAAGCTCCGCTTGCAACCAGCACGCTTCAGCCCTCGACGATTCCGCGCGGACGAGATAGCGCAGTCGACGCCGCGCCGTGGGCACGTGATCCGGCCACCCGACCCACGACTCGGCGGGCTCCGTCCGGTAGTGCTTTCGTGCCACCGCGAGAAAGGGTTCGCCGATCGGTCCGGGGTCGTCGAGCGACAATCCGAGGAGTCGCCGGGCACACGGGTTCGCATAGAGCACGAGGTGATAGCGATCGAGGATCACGTAGCCGTCGTCGGCGTTCTCGACGACCCACTGGAACTTGGCGCGCTCGAGCACGAGTCGGCGGAATCGATTGAGGCGCGTGACGGTTCGAACGCGAGCCCGAAGCTCCAGGCGGTCGATTGGCTTCGAAACGAAATCGTCTGCTCCGCTTTCGATCCCGGCCACACGAGAATGGCGGTCGTCGAGCGCCGTCACGAGGATGATCGGGACTTCTGCGAGCCACGGGTGAGCGCGGAGACGCCGGCAAGCTTCGAAGCCATCCATGTCGGGCATCATGACGTCGAGAAGGATGAGATCCGGCCGTTGCTGAGTCGCCACTTTCAACGCCTCACGGCCGGAATCCGCGAAGACGAGATCGTAGCCTTCCTTTTCCAAGAGTGCCCGCAAGGTGTCGCGTTCCGACGGCTCGTCGTCGACGATCAGCACCCGGCTCTTGTCGTTCACGACACTTTCCTCCACGTCTCAGTCGACTAGGCGCACGTCACCGGCGGCCCTTCAGCTGGTGGTCCGCCGAGCTGCGCCTCGATCGTTCGCATCAGTTCCTTCAAGTTCACGGGCTTGCTCAGGTACTCGTTCGCGCCGATTTCGATGCAGCGGTCGCGATCACCCGGCATCGCGAGCGCGGTGAGTGCGATGATGGGAATCGCTGCGATCGTCGCGTTGGCGCGGATCTGACGAATCGCTTCGAGTCCGTCCATGCGGGGCATCTGGATGTCCATGAGGATCACGTCGGGTCGCTCATTCAGCGCTCGCTCCAGGGCTTCGTGTCCGTCGCGGCCGATCGAAACTCGATAGCCCTTCGCGAGCAGGTACTCCGAGACGGTCCTGATGTTGCTCTCGTTGTCCTCGGCAAGCAGGACGAGCGGCCGCGCTCGCTGCCCGATCGATCGCTGCGGGACCGGAGCCGGGCGCGCACCCCTGCCACGCAGGTGAATGCCGGTCAGCGCTCGTTCGAGCTGCGATCGAGTGATCGGCTTCACCAGGTACTCGGCAGCGCCGAGCGTCAGCCCTTTCGATCGTTCGTCTACGACCGATGCCACGAGAACGGGGATGTCTCTCGTCCGAGCATCGGCCTTGAGTCCCGAGAGCACGCTCCAGCCCGTTGCTTCCGCAGTGCCGAGCATCAGGTCCAGGACAACGAGATCGGGAAACAATTCCTGCGCCTTCAGCAGCGCCCCCTCGGCAGTCGGATGAACCGTGCATTCGATGCCGAGATCACCGAGGTAGCGAGTGAGCTGCACCTGAACGACGGGAGAATCCTCGATGATCAGTGCAGTTCGCATCGTCGCATGCGAAGCCATCCTCGACGGAATGGCGAGGGTCGCGTCAATGGCATGATCCTCTCCCGGCGTGTTCGTCCACGGCAAGAGCACGGAGAAACGGCTTCCGTTCCCTGGTTCGCTCTCGACGACGACGGTGCCACCGTGAAGCTCGGTCATCTGGAACACCAGCGACAGACCGAGTCCAGTTCCCGAGTACTGCCGAGCCAGGCGGCTATCCAGTTGGACGAAGGGACGGAACAGTCGCGAGAGATCCTCATTCGCGATGCCGATGCCGGTGTCCGATACCGTGAACCGCACGCGGTTCGCGTCTGGGTCGGCGTCGACGCCGAGTCCGACCGCACCCCCGTCCGGCGTGAACTTCACGGCGTTGCTCAGCAGGTTCAGCAAGATCTGTTTGAGGCGGCGCTCATCGGCTTGAACGGTTTTCACGGCGTCGTCGACGACGACCGACACATTGATCTGTTTCTTCTGAGCCGCCTGCTGAACCAATCGCACGCTCGCGGCGCAAACCACGCGAACGTCGACCGGACCGATTTCGAGATCGAGTTTCCCGGCACCGATCCTCGAGAGGTCGAGGATGTCGTTGATCAGGGCCAGGAGATGACGGCCGCTGTCCTCGACGCATCGCAGTGCCTTCAGTTGTTTCTCGTTGAGATCGCCGTAGACGCCTTCTTGCAGGGCCTCCGAGAGTCCGAGTACCGCGTTGAGCGGCGTCCGAAGCTCGTGGCTCATGCTCGCGAGGAACTCGTCCTTCAGGCGTGACGCCTTGGCCAAGTCCAGGTTGGCGAGCCGAAGCTCCGCGGAGGCTTTCCGAAGCTGCTTGTTGATCTCAGCGATCTCCTGCGCGCGGAGATACACCTCGCCTTCCGCCTGTGCCGCTTTCGTTCGGAGTTCCGCCGTTTGCTGCTCGTTTTCGCTCCCGGCCCGCTTGAGGCGAACGAACTCGGTGACGTCTTCGACCCGGTGGATCACGTAGGCGACCTCGCCGCGAGAATCGAGAACCGGCCAGTTCATTGGGCTCCAGAATCTCTCCTCGAAGGTGCCGCCCTCGTCGTCGGGCCGGCGGATGTCGTACTTCTGCACCGCCATTGCATGGGGAGTTCGGTCGGCGAAAACGCGGTCGAGCGAAGCTCGGAGATTCCGAACACCGGAGGCCGTCGGGTCGTCGGGGTTGTCCGGGAAGACCTCGAATAGGCCCTTGCCGAGAATCTCGTCGCGCCGTGTCATCGTCGCGCGAAGGTAGGCATCGCTTACCGCAACGATCGTGAGGTCCGGTGTGAGTACGAGGTAGAGTCCGGGTGCCGACTCGAACAGGATTCGGAAATCGGGAGTTGGCAAGGATGCCGATGCGTCACTCATCCCACGTCCTTCGCATGAACGTCGTCGGCACGCTCCCGGCAGCGCACCTCAACTACTCGACGGCCATCCCATTCTCCGCAGGTCAGGGGCTCACGAGTGCTTCACGGTTTCCGGCCCCACTCGCTCGCACATCGGCTCCGGGCGTGCATGCCGACGTGAATTTTTGCGTTCATTCCTTTTCGACACGCTCGAGGGTGAACATGAATAAGGGTTGTTCCCGGACGTCCCGCGATCGACCGAATGCGCATCATAGCGCGCGTGGCAACACGCGGTTCCTGTCATGGAATCGAGCAAAAGTTTCGGAGTCGACACTCGTGACCCGCGCCAGGAAAATCGCAGCCGGCGGGACCGTGCGGCGTTCTTCGAGACGGCCGGCGCATCGCGGAATCCGACGATCGCAGTGGGCTCATCGAGCCGCGACGGGTCGGACCGTCCATGCGGTCGAGTGAATGAAGCTCGCTTAATCCTCAAGAAAACGCTATCATTCTCGCTTCTTTGGTCTGAGCCGCCCCCGAGGGGGCGCAGGTACTCTCCCGCTAGGCCCGGCGCCGAAAGTCGTTCTTTCCGCTCTCCCGCCTGACGAGACTGTCGCAATGCCCAAGATAGGGGCCAGACGCTCGTTTCACACTTTGAGGCGAAAGCTTCGAGGAGGCCAATCGATGATCACGGACACGCTGACGACGAAACAGCGTCAGGCCATCACCTCCGATCGCTGGCACGTCGTGCAGGCCCGATGGTCCGGCCTACCGCAGCGGAATGCGCGATTCTCTCGCTCCATCGTGAGCGAGCACGACACCCGCGAGGAGTCGGTAGCCGCTGGCCGCGCGCTGGCGTCTCGGATCACGTTCGAAGAAGCGGACTATAAGCCCGGTCATCGAGACGCGGTTTGGGTTCGCGCGCCTCATTTCAAGTCGCTCCGATTTGCGAGCGGCCGTACGCCGCGGCGACGCTGACGGACGGGTCCGAGCGCCTGCTCGACGACGAGAGTCGACGCTCGAACTCGACCTTCACACATTGACGCTATGGGTGGGGCGTTTGCCATGCGCGCCGAATCGTTCACCTGGCAGGTGTACGTTTCCGTTCCCGGCGGTCGGCATCGCACGCATTGGGTGACGTGAGAAGAACCTCGTTCCAACTGCGCCGCATTCCTGTGCGCTCGCATTCCATTCGTCTTTCACGGATGCAGGGTGAACACGTACGCCGCTGGCCTCACGGCAACGGCCGGCTGACGGTTTGCGATTCATCCACTCCCGCGGTGGTCGTCTCGATTGCCGCGATCATTGATCGAGTACGATCGAGCCCTCGACGAGACGTGTTGTCTCGCGAGTCACTTGGTTCGATCGAGCGCATGTCGTTCCTAGAGGAGTGATCGTCTTGAAGATCTATGCAGGCAATCTGTCGTTCAACACCACCGAGGACACCCTTCGCCAAGCGTTCGCAGCATTCGGCGAGGTCACCTCGGCCAACGTCATCATGGACAGGGCCACCGGGCAGTCGAAGGGATTCGGCTTCGTCGAGATGCCGAGCGCGACCGAGGCACAGGCTGCCATCAATGGCCTGAACGGACGCGACCTGGGTGGCCGAACCCTGTCGGTCAACGAGGCGCGTCCCAAGACCGAGGGAACCGGCGGCGGAAGCCGCGGAGGATACGGCGGTGGTGGCGGCGGCGGCCGTCGCGGCTTCTAACCGCATCGCGCAAGAATTCAGGGCGAGGCGATCCCCATCCAGGGTTCGCCTCGCCTTCATTTCGTCCTGAATCGTCGAGTGCACGCCGCGCGTGAGTAGCGCCCCGAGCCTCGGAGATTTCCTCAAGTTCGAATCAACCATGTGAAGTGCGTGCCCCTCGCTCATGGAAGCGCGTTCGATCGACGAGAGTTTACGCGACCTCCAGTGGCGCGGCGACGGGAACATGCCCCGCCCTTCGCGAACGTGTGAACTCGGGGTCCACTCCCCTGCAAGATCGAGCGGCGATCGGCGCCCTCATCGGAGCGCTCTAGAGCTTCGGGCGCACGTCGCGTTACCATGGGGAGAGTTGCCGGCGACTGGATCGCGATCGAAGCCCGAGCGAATCCGGTGAGCCTGCGTCGGCGATCACGCGCGCACCCCCTTCCAAACGATCCGTGCGCTTCGGAGGACTCGATGTTACGCGCCCGCGCGGCTTCGCCCACCTCGATCGCCCTCGCCATCGCGCTCATGGCTATGGCCCGGCCGGCCGGCGCACAGGGCCTTTCTACGTTGGCAGATGCGACGTGGGATCGCGAGCGCGCCGCACACTTGCTCCGACGCGCCGGATTCGGCGGCCAGCCCGAGGACGTCGATCGGCTCGTCGCGGTCGGACGCGACAAAGCTGTTGACTCGCTCGTCGACTACGACAAGATTCCCGCGAACGACCCGCCGTATTCGGCGCGCGCCGCGTGGCGGCTTCCGGATCTGACCGAGATTCGCACGCTCGATGCCGAGACGCGACGTGACGCCACCGGCTGGGTCCGCGATTTCCACGTGGCCCATGCCCAAGCGATGCGCGAGTGGTGGCTCCGCCGCATGGTCGTCACGAATCGCCCGCTCGAAGAGAAGATGACGCTCTTCTGGCACGGGCTCCTCACGAGCGGGTTCCGCGAGGTCAAGAGCTGGCAGCTCCTCTATGACCAAAACGAGTTCCTTCGAAAGAACGCGCTCTCCGACTTCCGCACGCTCGTCCTCGGCATCGCGAAAGACGGCGCGATGCTGCGCTACCTCGACAACGACAAGAACGTGAGAGGCAAGCCGAACGAGAACTTCGCGCGCGAGCTACTCGAGCTGTTCACGCTCGGAGTCGGCAACTACTCCGAAAACGACGTGAAGGAAGCTGCGCGCGCTCTCACCGGGTGGCGGATCGGGCGCGACGGCCCGTACCTGCGTTCGCGACTCCACGACGAGGAATGGAAGACGATCCTCGAGAGGACGGGCCCGTTCGGCGTGATGGGCGTCGTCGACACCGTGCTGGCGCGGCCGGCGGCGACGCGCCACCTTGCAACGTGCCTGTGGGCGTTTTTCGCGTACGAAGATCCCGAGCCCGCGGTCGTCGACGCCCTCGCCGCCGAGCTTCGCCGCACGAAGTTCGACCTACGATCTGCCATGCGCACGATCTTCAAGAGCGACGCGTTCTATTCGCCGCGCGCGCTTCACGGGACGATCAAGAGCCCCGTCGAGCTGGTCGTCGGCACGCTTCGCGCGCTCGAGATCCAGCCCCAGGACGCGCGGCGGCTCTCCGTCGCGTGCCGCGACATGGGGCAGGAACTCTTTCAACCGCCGAACGTGAAGGGCTGGCCCGGCGGGGAACGCTGGATCACGACGAGCACGCTGGTCGCGCGACAGAATTTCGGCCGCGATCTCGTCGAGGGCGAGGGACGAGTCGCGGAAGGCGCGATGATGACGCGCGGCTCTCGTCCGCCGCTGCCGGCGAGCCTCGACGACCCAAAGATGAAGGGCGTTCGCGCCGCGCTCGAGAAGCTGCCGATTCCGCCGGACATCTCACAGCCTCAGCCTCGATGGGATCCGTTCGCAGCGATCGAGGGCCTCGACACGATGACTGCCGGCGAGATCGTTCAGCACTTCGTGACTCGGCTCCTCGCGGCGCCGCTCGCGCAGGAGCGTGAAGTCGCACTCTTCGCCGCGTTCTCCCCGCCGGATCAGCCGTTCGACCCGAAGGCGGGCGACGCCGCCGCGCGCGTACGAGACCTTGTCTATCTGATCGTGAGTCTGCCCGAGTATCAGTTGAACTAGCCCGGCGTCGTTGGCGAAGCTGTCGGTGAACCACTCGAGAGGAGCGAGAAACGACGGCCGACGGTGTCGCATGGAAATAGGAGTCAACGATGAATACCGATGGTCCCGCCACTCGACGCGAGTTCCTAACGCAAGGGCTCACCCTCGTCGGCTTCGGCGCGACCGTGCCGATGTTCGTGAACCAACTCGCGTGGGCGATCGGCTCGCCGCTCGATGCACCGCTCGTTCAGTCGCGGCCCGGCGTTTCCGACGAGCGCGTGCTGGTCATCGTGCAGCTCGCCGGCGGCAACGACGGCCCCAACACGGTCGTGCCCTTCGACGACGACGTCTATCGGAAGCGGCGACCGACGATCGCGGTCGCGAAAAACGAAGTCCTGCGTCTCGACTCGGTCGTGGGCTTGCACCCGGCAGCCGTCGATCTCAAGCGACTGTGGGATGGCGGTCGCATGGCGATCGTTCAGGGCGTCGGCTATCCGAACCCGAATCGCTCACACTTCACGAGCACCGACATCTGGGAGACCGCGTCGCCGAACGGGCGAGAGCGCCGCGGTTGGATCGGCCGATATTTCGACTGTGCCTGCAAAGGCACTGACCGGCTTCCGCCGCAAAGCGCGATCACGCTCACGGAATCCGAGCCTCTTGCGCTCCAAGGCGACCACTTCCAGCCCGCGGCGTTCGAAGAGCCGCGCTCGCTCGAGTGGAAAGGCGGACAGAATCCGCTTCTCCAATCCGCGCACGAGGCGCTCGACAGATGGCCCACGCCGGCGAGCCGGCTCGCGGCGTTCATTCAGCGCGTCTCGATGGATGCGAAGATCAGTGCCGAGGCGCTGCGTCGCGTCGAGTCGAGGGCGAGCGCGGTGGAGTATCCGCAGAGTCCTTTCGCACAGGCCCTGCGACGCGTCGCGCGCATGATCACGGCAAACCTACCGACGCGCGTCTACTATGTGTCGCTCGGAGGATTCGACACGCACTCGGACCAGCGCGTGAGGCACGCGCAACTGCTCGAAGAGTTGGGGCGCACGATGCGCGCGTTCGTCTCCGACCTCGAGATCACGGGCCACATCGATCGCGTGCTCGTGACGACGTTCTCCGAATTCGGTCGGCGCGTCGCCGAGAACGGTGCTGGTGGCACGGACCACGGACAGGCGGCGCCGCTCTTCGTCTTCGGAAAGAACATCAAGCCGGGTCTGGCGGGCAAGCACCCGGATCTCCAGCGAATCCCGGACGGCGACGTCGCGTTCACAACCGATTTCCGAGAGGTCTACGCGACGATCCTCGACAAATGGCTGCATGCGGACTCGAAGGCGATTCTCGGCGCGTCGTTCCCACACGTGCCGTTCGTCTGACCGATTCGACCTCGATCCGACGTTCAGGTGCCGGGTCCGCATCGATCGTTCGCCGCGGAGCATCGATCGAGCGATGTCGATTGAGTCTCGTCCCCTTCCATGGGATTCTCGGGCGTCCCAATGGCACTCGACGGAGAACCATGAAACCCATCGCCTCGGCAGTTCTCGCCGTGGTCGGCGCTGCTGCGTGCGCACCGCGAGTCCCGATCACTCCGAATGGGGAGCGAATGGAAGATCGACAAATCGGCGCATTCACGCAAATGGTGAACGCAGTCAACGCCGGCGACGCCAAACGCTATGCAAGCCTCTATGCGGAAGACGCCGTCATCACCATTCACGGAAGCAGCAAACTCGAGGGACGCGATGCCATCCTGCAGTACGAGGTCGAACTTCTCCGTGAGTTCCCGGGCGCGCGTCTCGCGTTCTACGACGTCTGGCAAAAGGGAGCCTTGGCCGTCGTCCACTACGCGGTCAACTGCCCCATTCCCGGCCGCCAGCCGGTCGGACACGAAGGCCTGCTCTTCTACCGATTTCATCCATCGGGCCTCATCGCAGAAGAGCACCGGTACTTGGACGGTCTGACGCCCATGGCCCAGATGGGCACGCTCGGTTCAGTCCCGCCGCGCGCGCTGCCGGCGCTCCCGGCCCAGATGAAATCGCACGTGGCGAAGGGTTCGTCCGTCGAGAGCGAAAACGCCGCGACGGTGACGGCGAGCTTCGCGGCATTCGACTCGAAGAGCGAAAGCGCCTTTCTCTCGACACTCGCCGACGACGCCATCGTCGACGAGCTGATCCTCCCGCAACCGTTCGTCGGGAAGCAAAACGTGAAAGCGTGGTTCGAGACATGGGGCCGCGCGGTTCCGGACGCGCGCTCGGAGATCACCACCGTCTCGGCGGTAGGTGAGTTCGTTCTCGTGGAGACCCTCGTGCGCGGCACGCTGGAAGGCCCGCTCGGCTGCCTCGTGGCCTCGAGCAAGCCGTTCGCCGTCCATCGCGCAGCGATCGTCCAAGTGAGAGACGGAAAACTCACCCGTCTTTCCGGCTTCATGAACGCGAAAGAACTCGCCGGAGCGGTCGGCCAATGGCCACTGCCGGTAGCGAAGTAGGCGAGCCTGAGCGGCTCACAGGGTTGCAAGACGAGGACGCGCCATCCATGACCAGCAAGCAACGGATTCGCGTGGACTGGGATGACTCCAAAGTTCCACAGCCCTACAGTCGCCGACCGGCCGCACTTGCCGTCGCGCTATTCGGCTCGGAACGCGGCGAGCTGTAGCAGCCACGTGCCGCCGCTGAGCGGTGCCGTCGCGTTGTAGCTTCCTGCCGATGCGGCCACCGCGTCTTCCACGATGTCCGCATCCGGAAGGGTGATGACGCGGCTCGTGTAGCCGGGCCCAGGGCCACTGAACGAGACGCCCGTCATGCCCGCCGAGAAGAGAAGTTCGGAGGCCGCGGGCACGGCGACAGAACCGGTGGTCGCGTTGCTGCCGCTCCCGTGGGCCGAGACGCCGCCGTCGAACGGATTGATGTGCCGGATCCCGGAGTATTCGGTGATGCGAAGGTCGACGTACACCGCGGACTGGTTGAACGTCACGGTAACTGCGTTGGTGCCCGCCGACCGGGCGGCAATGTTCGAGGCGTAGTAGATCGCCTGGCTCATGCCGCTGCCTCGGTACGTCGCCATCCCCACCTGGTAGACGTTGCCGGCGCTGTCGATGACCGACGTGATGCTCGCGGTTTCGTCGTTCCATCCAATCGCCAGGATGTTCGTGTTTCCCGCGGTCTGCGCGCCCGCGTAGGTCACACTGACTCCGCTCTGCGGCGACTGTGGCGTCGCGTAGTTTTGCTGGACGAAGGTCGGCCGGGGACCGGCGGTGTTGACGACGAGGGGCGCGGACTGCGCCGACACGTTGTTGGCGTAGTCGAACGCGGCGACTCGATACGAGTACGCGGTCGACGGCGACAGTCCCGTGTCGTCGATGGATGTCGACGGCGTCGAACGGATGAGCGCGCCGTCCCGATAGATGTGGTACCCGGCGACCGCGACATTGTCGGTCGAGGCCGTCCACGACAGGGTTGCAACCGAGTCGGTGACTCCGCTGGCTGACAATCCCGTCGGCACGGAAGGCGCTTGCGTGTCGGGCGGGAGCGAGGTCGATTCCAGAACGAGGACCCAGTCCCCGTCTCCGTCGGCGTTGTTTCCAGGGGGCGCGAACGTTCGCGATCCCGAATTGACGAACGGCGAGCCGGCAATCGGGGTGAAGGTGCCGATGCTCGGGTCGTACCACGAGGCATAGGCGGGCGCGCCGAGCCGGGACATGTCGACGGTGATCGTCCGGATCGTCGGCATGTAGGCCATCACGAGTGCTCCGTCCGGAGTGCGGGCCGCGGTCAGATAGTCGTTGCCGCCGAGGCTGCCGGTGTCGGAGAACGTGCCGTTGCCGGCGGTGACGACGATGTGGCTCTGATCAGGGATCAGATTGAACCAGGGCCGCGGAGCGAACAGAGCGTTCACGTGTGCGATCTGGGCGGAGCCGGGCGTGTCGAGATGGCTCTGCCAATCGCTCCGAAACGGCCACGTGTAGGCGTTTCCGTAGAGATGGCCCGCGGCGCCGCTCAAGAGCGACCAGTACTCCTGCCGCCGGAGGATCTGAGGGGTACCGAGGTCCGCGGCGTTGTGCTCGAACTCATAGTTCGCTTCGACCATGAAGGTCGGCAGCGCGTTCGGGCGGTTGTAGTCCGCGAGCACCTGTGCGTAGGTCGGGTAATAGGTGTAGGACGCATTGAGCTGGATGATCGGCCTCCAGCTCGGGTCGTCGAGTGAGCCGCTGACGAGATAGTCGAGCTCCACGGTATGTATGTGTCGGTCGTCGGTGTCCTGGATTCCACGCGCGACCTCCTGCACCACCGCGTCGTCGCCCGGATTTTCCCAGCTTTGAAAGTCGTTTCCGCTCATCCAGATGATGTTGTCGAAATTCCGGTAGCGAGTGCCGAGGTATCGGCCGTAGTTCCGCGACTTGGTCATGCCGTTGCTCAGAAGGACGCTCAGAAAGCTCCCCGTCTCGGCCGGATCGAGCAAGACGACGATTCCGTGCTGCGCCGCGAGGTTCAGCATGTGGTCGACGCGGGCGAAGAAGATTTCGTTCGGCGTCGAAATGTCCCCGGGCGTGGTGAACGGGACGATTCCGTCGAAGGTGCTCCCGTCGGCGCGTCCGCCCGTGTACGTGGCGCAGAGCAAGTTGACCCATACCGTGTTGAATCCGGCCGCTTCGCGATCGGCGAAGAACGCGTCCGCCTCGGCTTCCGAGACATTCACGGTCAGCGCCTGCGGAGAATCGCCGGTCATGAGGAAGGGCACGTCGTTCTGGCCGACGAGGTAGCGACCGTTGGCGCTCACCTTGAGCGGGTAGGTCGCCCCTGTCGGCCCCGTCGCCGTGGTGACGCTCACGGGCGGGCTGCTCGGCGCAGAGACGTTGCCGGCTGCGTCGACGGCGGCAACGGCATAGGCATAGGTGGTCGCGGGCGAGAGGTTGTGATCCGTGTAGTGTGTCAACGTCGTGGTGACGACCTGGCCGCCGTCACGGAACACGAAGTAACCAGCCACGCCGCGATCGTCGGTGCTCGCCGTCCACTCGAGCGTCGCCGAATTGAAGGTGACGTCGGAGGCCTGGAGATTCGTCGGCACGCTCGGCGGAGTGGTGTCGCCGGCGCGGGGCTTTCCCGGAAGCCGACGGACTTGCGCGTGCGCCGCGCTCGGAAGCGCCAACCAAGACAGTGCGGCGACGCTGGCGCCGAGCACGAAGCCGCGAACTCCTAGCCCTCTCATCAGAATGTCCCGCATGGTGTCACTCCCGTTTAGGCGACCGATTCTCACCGTGATCCGGCTCCCGATGCGGAATCACTCTACGCGGACTCGAACTCACGCGCCACGCCGTTTTGCCGATCGACGGCGACGTCCCGCGCGCAGTGAACGTGGCGGCGGCGTCCGTTCATGTTCCGGCGTTCGAGGAGTCGGTCCTTGCGGACGCGTCGTGTCCAGAGGGACAAAGGGGGAAACGCCTTTCCACTCCTTCTTTCCTCGGAGAGCCAGGAGGCCATTCGATGTTCACTCGACGCCGATCCCTCGCCCCCTTCGTCGCCGTCGCCTCGCTGCTGTCGTGTTCGACGGCTGCGTTCGGCCAGGGAGTTCCTCCCACGTTCACGCGCATCGCCGACACCCAGACCGCGGTTCCGGGTGGGAGCGGAACGTTCACCCTGTTCGCCGATTCGCGGGCCCTCGAAGGAGGAAAGGTCGCCTTCATCGCCTACGACTCGGCATCCGGGTCGGGAGTCTATTCCTTTCAGAACGGTGTGCTGAGCGTCGTCGCCGATACACACACCGGAGTGCCGGGTACCGCCAGCACGTTCACGGTCTTTTTCGACGTGGCGATCGACGGGCCGTACGCCGCGTTCACCGCCGGATGGCCGGGGCCGGGCGGCGGCTGTGCCTTCGCCGGCTCGGAAGGGATTTTCGCTCGCCGGTTCCAAGGCGGTGCGATCGTCGCCATAGCCACGAGCCTCTCATCGCCGCAGCATTGCTTTCACGGAATCGACGTCGAAGGTGGAGTCGTTGCCGTTGCGGGCGGCGTGAATCGGGTCGACCTGATCCACAATCACAGCGAGTCCATCATGGCGCTTCGGAGGATCGGACAGCCCCTGGTGGTTCTCGACACGACGACTCCTTCGCCGAGCGGCGGCACCATCGTCGGCTACGATCAGGACATCTCGATTCGCGGCCGAGGGCTGCTGTTCACCGAGATCCTCCCCAACACGAGCGGCGCCGTCGCCGGCATCTACACGATTCGCAACGACGGACTGGGACCGCATCTCGTGGCGGACCGCGCGACGCCGGTTCCCGGCGGCACCGGTTCGTTCAACAATTTCGCCGGCGTCGATTGGGACGGCGGAGAGGTCGCCTTCGTGGGACGCAACGCCGGAAATGCCGCGGCGCTTTATGCCGGCACGTCACCATCCGACTTGCGCGTGCTCGTCGATACGTCGACCCGAGTGCCCGGCGAAACGGCGAACTTCGGCGGCATCTCGAATCCGATCGCCTACGAAGGCGGCGTGACCGTGTTCTCGGGCTTCTGGTCCGGCTCGAGGACCGGCCTCTTCACCGCGCAAGGCGGAGTCATCCGTTCGATCTTGAAGAAGAGCGATGTCCTCGACGGAAGAGTCGTCGACGATCCGTTCTGCCGTCAGCAAAACAAGGAAGGCAACCTCTTGCTGATCGAGGTGCGGTTCCAGGACTCGACGCGCGGGCTCTACCTCGTCCATCTTTGACGGAGCGAACGAAACGGGACGACCCCCGCAGCGGCTACGAATTCGACGCGCCGACCGGCTCTTCGTGATCTGACTGCGAACCGCAACGCGATCGTCACCGAACTGGACGAATCGGCCGATGGGTGCCGCGTCGGCCGCGAGGACGATTTTCTCGGGAGCGGCCGCTAGCCAAGCTCGGCCGAGAATCGCATCATCCGCCGGCAACGACGGGGCTGGATTCGATCCTTCGATTCGGGGCGGCGTGACGATGCGGCGCAATTGGAGATTCATCTTCCTGCTCATCTCGTTGCTGCTCGCCTTCGGGATCGCCCCGTTCGTCGAGAATCACCCGATCGGCGTCCTTGCGCTCGGCGTCTTTCTCGCCGCGATCCTCGTCGCCGGCATTCTCGCGACGAGCGACCAGAGGCACGTCTTCATCGGTGCGTTGTCTCTCGCCGCGCTGACCGTGATTACTCTCGTCCTTGCAGTCACCACGGCAAACATCGAGTTCGTCTTCGGGTCGCGCGCGGCGATGGCGCTGTTCTTCGCGGTGACGGGAGCTCGCATCCTCGCCCACGTGGTGAAAGACGAGAGAGTGACGGCTGACAAGCTCTACGGCGCGGTCTGCGTCTACTTGTTGATCGGGCTCACGTGGGCGTTCGTGTACTCGATCCTCGAGCTGGCGGAGCCCGGCACGTTTGTCGTTGCGCCGAGTCGCCCGGGGAGCGCGACGCCTTCGTCAGGACAAGTGGGCGAGGTGTTCGAGCTCACTTATTACAGCTTCACGACGCTGACGACGGTCGGGTTCGGAGACGTTACCGCGCGAACCGGTCCAGCCCGGGCGCTCTCCGCGATCGAGGCACTCGCCGGCCAGATCTACGTCGCCGTCCTCATCGCTCGACTCGTCTCGCTCCAAGTCGCCTACTCGAGCCGAGAGCACGAATCCATCGAACGCTGAGTCGCGCCGGCGCCGAGGTCTGACGGCGCGTCGGTCGCCGGTGAAATCGCCCGTGCTGCAGGGGAGTCGACGGCTCGGGCTCGTCGATGGAGCGAGTTGATCCGCTCTTGTTCGTTCACTGCGCTCCGGATAGAGTGCGAGTCGCATCCGGAAGCCCTGTTCGGAGAGAGTTCACTTCGACCCTTCTCTTTCTTGGAGATTCGTCATGCGCCGAAACTTCGTCTTCGTCGGACTCACCACTTTGTGCCTTGCTGCGGGCGTGTTGATCGGACAGGCAACGATCGTGAAGGCCGGCAGCAGTCCGGGACTGAGCGGTCGCACGCATCTCATCGTCAAGGAGCCCAACCTCAAGAGCCTGAGCTTCGTCGCCCCGGCGCAAGGGAGCACTTACACGGTTTCGCTCCGCGAGCGAGGTCGAGACGGCACTCTCGGAGGCACGGCGTACACGGTTCCGGTCGGTCGTGTGTTCATCGTGACCGATATCCGCGTCGACATCGCAGCCGGCGCTTACACCTCCGGTGGAAACCTCTCTGCGAAGCTCACCGGGCCCGGTGGCGATCGATGGCTCGTACGTGCGACCGACCCGAACGTGACGGACGTCGCGGAGGATCACTTGAGCGGCGGGATCGCTTACCAACCTGGAAGCACCGTCGACATCACGCTCGAGGGCGGGTCCGGATTCTTGGTCCGGTTCGACGTTCTGGGTTACGACACGGTGGACGTGCCCTAGGAGATCCGCACGATCTTCACTGAAGCACCAGAGCCTCGTCACGACACGGATGGAGCGTCGTAGCTCGTGGGCCGAGCGCATCGTCGCGCAGGTTCGTGACGACGTTCATGCGTCCGGATCGGCGAGGCGGACCTATGCGTGAGCGGGAACGGCCGGGGCACCGGCATTCACGTCTGGCGTCACCGCCGCGGGTTTCCGTCGCTTGAACAACTTCTCCGACGTGCCCGTGATTGCCACGTAGAGCACCGGCGTGAAGACGAGGCCGAGGAGAGTGTTCCCGATCATGCCGTAGAAAACCGCAGCGCCGATGGCTTGGCGGCTCGCCGCCCCAGCGCCGGTCGCGTGCACGAGCGGGAAGACTCCCAGGATGAACGCGAGCGCGGTCATGAGGATCGGGCGAAGGCGCAGGCGAGCGGCCTCGACGACCGAGTCCGCGATCCCCATTCCCTTCTCTCGGTTCCCCTTCGCGAATTCGACGATGAGGATCGCGTTCTTGGCGCCGAGTCCCACCAAGAGCACCAAGCCGACCTGCGTGTAGATGTTGTTGTCCATGCCTCGATACATGAGACCCAGCATCGCGCCCAGAACGGCGAGCGGAATCGAGAGGATCACGGCCAGTGGAATCGTCCAGCTCTCATAGAGTCCCGCAAGGATCAGGTAGACGACGGTCAGCGCGAGCGCGAACACGAGGCCCGCAGTTCCTTCGGCTTTCTTTTCCTGAAACGACAGCGCCGTCCATTCGAAGCCGATCCCTTGCGGTTGTTTCTTCGTGATCATGTCCTCGACAACCGCCATCGCTTCTCCGGTGCTGACGCCGGGAGCGTTTGCGCCGTTGATCGCCGCGGCTGGATACAGGTTGAACCGGATCACGCGGTCCGGCCCCATGGACTCTTCGACTTTCAGAATCGAGCCCAACGGCACCATGTCGCCGCGTTGGGTGCGAACTTCGAGATGCTTCACCTGATCGGCTCGGAATCGGAATCTGCTGTCGGCCTGCACGTCGACCTGCCACGTTCGACCAAAGCGGTAGAAGTCGTTGACGTACGCGGAGCCCAGATTGACGCTCAGCGTGTTGAAGACGTCTTGCAGCGGCATGCCCAGCTTCTTCGCTTTCTCGCGATCGATGTCGGCGAACAGTTGGGGCACGGCTGCGCGATACGCGCTGGCGACGCTACGAAGTTTGGTCTGCGCGTTTCCATCGGCCGTCAGCTCTTGGACGAATTGCTGCAGCTGTTCCCGCCCAACGCCGCCGCGGTCCTCGAGTCGAAGATCGAAGCCCGCCGCATTCCCCACCCCCTCGACCGCCGGCAAGTAGAACGCAAGGACGAATCCCTCCTGGATCCGCGCAAAGCGGCTTCTCACTTCCGCGAGCATCGTCTGGAGGTCGCGCCCCTTCGGGACTCGATACGACCAGGGCTTGAGCCCGGCGAAGGCGACGCCGTAGTTCGAACCGTTCCCCGCGATGAGCGAGAAGCCTTGGAACGAGCCGATGTGGGCAACGCCATCCGTAGACTGAAACACGCGTTCGACTGCCTTCATGACCCCGAGCGTGCGATCTTGACTGGCACTGTCGGGCATCCGGACCTCGGCGATGATGAGGCCTTTGTCTTCGTCTGGAACGAAGCCTGTGGGTACGCGCGAAACGCTCCAGAAGATCAGGAAGGACAGGACCCCGAAGCCGAGCAACGAGAACGCGATCGTCGTCGGGCGGATCAGGAGGCGCACGAACGCGGCGTACGACCCCGCGATGAAGTCGAATCCTCGGTCGAACGTCCGCTTGAAGATGTTGTGCTTCTTGCCCTGTGCGTGCGCGCGCAAGATGACTCCGGAGAGCGCCGGACTCAGCGTGAGCGCGCACACGGTGCTGAAGAAAGTGCTCGCCGCGATCGTCAGCGCGAACTGCCGATAGAGCTGCCCGCTGATGCCCGGCAATGCGGCTGTGGGAAGGAACACCGCCATGAGCACGAGCGAGATCCCGACCACGGGGCCGAAGACTTCCTTCATGGCTTCGGACGCGGCCTCCTTCGGTGGAAGGTGCCGTTGAGTGAGGTTTCTCTCGACATTCTCCACGACGACGATGGCGTCATCGACGACGATGCCGATTGCCAGAATCAATCCGAACAGAGTGGGAAGGTTGAGGCTGAAACCGAACATCTTCATCGCAAAGAAGGTTCCCACCAGCGACACGGGGATCGCGGCGATCGGGATGAGCGTGGATCGCACGCTGCCGAGAAACACGAAGACGACGAGGATGACGAGAGCCGTCGCCTCGAAGAGCGTCTTGTACACCTCGTCGATGGCCGACACGACGAAGTCGGACGTGTCGTAGATCGTCCGGAACTCCAGCCCTTGCGGCAGACCGCGGCCCAGCTCCGCGAGCAGGTTCCTCAGGCTCGCTGCGACCTGTACGGAATTGCCGCCAGGTGACTGGTACACGACCATCAGGGCCGAGGGAACGCCGTCGACTCGACCCAACGTGTCGTAGGCCCGTGCGCCCAGTTCGATGCGCGCAACGTCCTTCAAGTAGGTGACACGGTTTCCGTCGGCTTTCACGATGATCTTCCCGAATTGCTCGGGAGTCTCCAGCCGCCCGAGTGTCGTCACCGTGTACTGAAAGCCCTGACCGGCCGGGACCGGAGGCTGGCCGATGACCCCCGCTGCGACCTGCACGTTCTGCTCGCGCAGCGCGTTGTTCACGTCCACCGTGGTGAGGCGGCGGACCCGGAGCTTGTCGGGGTCCAGCCAGATGCGCATCCCATAGTCCTTCGACGGACGGATGACGGTGTCGCCCACGCCCGCGATGCGCTTGACCTGGTCGTTGACGTTGATCAGCAGATAGTTCGCCAGGTATAGGTCGGTGAACTCCGGAGTCTTCTGCGCGTCCTTCGGGGTCAGCGCGAGCACCGAGACGATGCTCGTGGAAACCTTGTTCGTGATCACCCCTTGGCGGCGCACTTCTTCCGGAAGCTGCGCGAGTGCGATCGCCACGCGGTTCTGCACGAGCACCGATGCAATGTCGATGTCGGTTCCCACCTCGAAGCTCACGTTCAGCGTGTACGAGCTGTCGCTCGCCGAATTGCTCTCCATGTAGATCATGTGGTCGACGCCGTTGACTTGCTGCTCGATCGGCGCCGCGACGGTGTCCGCGATGACCTGCGCGCTGGCGCCCGGATAGCTCGTCGACACTCGAATGACCGGCGGAGCGATTTGCGGATACTGCGCCACTGGCAGCGACGGAAATGCCACCACTCCGAGGAGGATGATCAAGATCGACACCACGCACGCAACGATGGGCCGCCGGATGAAGAAGAGGCTGAACATTGGATTCCTTGCGTCTAATTCCCAACGGGAACGATGGGCCCGCTGTCCTGGAACGTCGCCTTGACCACCGCCCCGGGACGCGCCCTCTGAAGGCCGTTGACGACGATGCGGTCCGAGTCGGCGATCCCTTCGACGAACACTCGCATGCTCCCGTCGAGCGCTCCGATCTTCACGTGATGCACCTCCACCACGTCGTGCTCGTTGACGACCAGTGCATATCGCCCCGACTGATCCGACTGCAGGGCGATGTCGGGCACCAGCGTGGCGTCCGAAGTTTCCATGAGGATGCGCACGCGCACGAACATGCCGGGGAGCAATACCTCGTTCTCGTTCTCGAAGCGGCACCGAATGTGGATCGTCCCCGTCTGAGGGTTGAGCGCCGGGTCGACGTAATCGACGTGACCGTGGACGAGGAACTCCTCTTGGTCGGCGGTCGCCAGATCGACGGGACGCCATTCACCCGGCGCGATCTGCCCCGGCTCGGCGTCCGGCGCCTTGGCCAACCGCGCGCGCCGCACCGCGAGGACGTCGCTTTCGCTGGCGTCGATCGCAACGTAGAGCGGTTGTGCGCTGACGAGGGTCGCCAGCAGCGTGGGCTGACCCGCAGCCCCGACCAGGTTGCCGACGTCGACGAGGTTTTTCGTGATCCGGCCATCGATCGGAGCACGCACGTCACAGAACTCGAGGTCGAGCTTTGCGCTCTCCAGCGCCGCCCTCGATGCTTCGACGGCGGCTTTGGCCGAGTCGCGCTTGCCGATCTTCGTGATCTTGTCGATTTCGCTTCCGGCGCGCTGCGCGGCCAGTTCCTCGGCGATTCGCGCGTCCGACTCGGCGGCCTTGAAGGCAGCTTCCGCGGAGAATACTTGCGCCTGCGCCTTGTCGACGGCGGCTTGGTAGGTGCGCTTGTCGATGACGAAGAGCAAGTCGTCCTTCTTCACGCGCGCTCCGGGCTTGAAGTTGACCTGCTCGAGAAATCCCGCGACGCGCGCGCGCAGATCCACGGTCTGGAATCCCTCGGTCGTCCCCGTGTACTCCAGGTATCGAGTGACCGGTCGACGAATCGCATGAGAAACGGTCACGTCCGGAGGCGGAGGTGGAACGAACGCATTCACCTTCGGCTTGCAGCCGATCAACGTCGAGACGAGGGCCGCGACGACGAGTCCCAGTGGTGCCCCGCCGACGCGGCGCGCCGAAGGCCCGCTTCGACCCGTCGAGCCGGGCTCATTTCGGATGGTCATGCTGCTCCTTCCACTCCTGATCTCTCGCGCGCGGCGACGGCTCCGGCGCCGCATCCCGCTGTCCGCTGGAATGGGTGCGCGGGAACAAGAGATCCGCGCCGCGCTCGTATTCCGGCGACAGGATGTCGCCCCAATCGGTTCGAGCCCGCATCTCGTAGATCGTTTCCTGCGGCACGAACTCCGTGCCCTCTCGCGTCTGCCAGCCGCCGCCGAGCGCGCGATAAGTCGCGATCGCGCCGAGTGCGATGCTCGCGTGAGCGATGACGAGACGGTTCTCTCGGTCGACCAGGTCCACTTGCGCTTGATTGACGCGCAGGAAGTCCGCGGCGCCCGCACGATACTGGATCAACGACAGGTCGGCGCTGCGTTGGGCCGCGGTCACGCTTTCAGCGAGAAAGGTCGCTTGCTCTCGACTTCGAAGGAAGCTCGAGAGACCGGCTTCGACGTCCGCGGCTGCTTGCAGCACGGCGTCCTGGTAGGCGACGGCCGCTTCTTGAAACCGCGCGTCAGCCGCGCGGACGCCGTTCTGAACTCGACTGTAGTTCAGGATCGGCCAGCTGATTCCCAGGCCGACGAACCCCTCGAACGAGTTCGCATCGAGGATGTTCCGCGCGCCCGGCGACGAACCCGGCGACTCGAACGTCGACGTATGGAAGCCAGTCGAACCGGTGATGCTGATCGAAGGATAGAAGTCCGCCGCTGCGATTCCAATTTGTGCGGATAACGCGGCCGCCATCCGCTCGGCCCGACGAACGTCGGGTCGGCGCCGCAGGAGATCGCCGGGAATTCCAAGGGCGATCTCCACGGGTGCCGTTGGCACCGGCCGCTCGTCGCCGAGTTCGTTTTCCAATTCGGATGGAACCCGACCGAGCAGGACGCAGAGTCCGAGCTTCGTCTGGCGGAGAGAGTCCTCGAGCTCGGGAATCAGCGCTTGGGTGTTCGAGAGCGTCGCCTGCGCGGTCGAGACGTCGAGCTCCGAGACGGCGCCGGCGTTGAACCGGATCCGCGTGAGTTCGACCGTGTCCTGTTGCGACTTCACGTTCGCGCGAGTGAATTTCAACTGCTCCTGAATCGACCGAATCCGCACGTAATTCGACGCGGTGTCTGCTGCGAGAAGCACGAGCGCCGTGTCGTAGTCCGCGACGGTCGCATCGAGCGAAGCGTCGGCAGATTCGATCCCTCGACGGAATCTGCCCCAGAAGTCCAATTCCCATGCCGCCTGCAGTCCGACCGAGTACTCGTCGTACGAGCGGTCGAGGAGCCCCTGCGGCGAGTTCTTGCTCTTGCGATTGCTCGAAGCGTTCCCGAACGCCGTCTGCGTCTGCGGAAAGAACTCGCCGGCGGCGATGCCGCGCAACGCACGGGCCTCGATGACGCGCAAGCCGGTTTGACGCAGGCTGAGATTCTGCACCAGCGCTTTCTCGACGAGCGACGCCAGCACGGGATCTTCGAACTCGCGCCACCATCGCGCGTTCTCGTCCGCAGACGAGGCTACGGGAGACTTCGCGTCCCGCCACGACTCGGGCAGTTCGGCACGCGGTCGGACATAGTCTGGCCCGACCCTGCAGCCGTTGATTCCGATCGATGCCGCGAGGCATGCGATCACCGCCCCACCGGAAACCGTCGTCACACTGCCGATGCGCGCCGATGAGACGCGGCGCACGGCGCGCTGCGAATCACCGACGTCTCTCGCTCTCATCGTGCTGCACCCCTGATTCGATCGTGTAGGCGTCTCGCGACCAACGGAGCGAATCCTAGACTTGCGCCATCCCCCCATCGACGAACAGCTCGATGCCGGTCACGTAGCTGCTGTCGTCCGAGGCGAGGAACACGACGGCCTTGGCGATCTCATCGGGGGTGCCCGTGCGACCCAGCGGAACGGTGGAGACCAAGCTCTCCTTGATTTGGGCGACCTGCTCCTCCGTCGTCGCGAGACCCGTCAGCCCCGGCGTGTCGATCGGGCCCGGGCTGATCGCGTTGACGCGGATCTTTCTCGCCTTGAGATCGACCGTCCAGCAGCGCGCGAACGATCGAACGGCCGCCTTTGTAGCGCTGTAGACGCTGAACGCTTCCATACCTTTGGATGCCGTGATGGAGGCATTCAAGATGATGGAGCCGCCGTCCCTGAACAACGGCAGCGCCTTCTGCACCGTGAAGAGAAGTCCTTTGACGTTGACGTCGAACGCCTTGTCGAAGTGCTCCTCGGTGATCGAGCCGAGCGGAGCGAACGTGCCGCCGCCCGCGTTGGCGAAAAGAACGTCGATGTGGCCTTGCTGCTGCTTCACCGTGGCGTAGAGGCGATCGAGATCGGCGAGCTTCGAGACGTCGCCTTGAACCGCGGTAACCTTCCCGTCGATCTGCTTGGCCGCCGCGTCGAGCGCCTCTCGACGGCGACCAGTAATGAAGACATGGGCGCCTTCTGCGGCGAAACGTTTGGCCGTGGCAAGGCCGATCCCACTGTTTCCCCCGGTGATGACGGCTACTTTTCCCGCGAGTTTCCCTGACATGTTCATGCTCCTGAAAGTGTGGTGACTGGATCAGGCAGTGAATCCGCCGTCCACGTTCAGGCTGGCGCCCGTGACGTAGGCGGCATCCGGAGAGGCGAGATACGACACCATGCTGGCGACCTCGTCCACGTTTCCGTAGCGCCCGACTGCCAACCGTCCCATCAGGCTCGCGGCAAACGGCCCGTCGGCGGACAACCAAGTTGCAATCGCTGCGCCGATACCGCGTGACCCGCCCGTGACCCATGCGACCTTTCCCGAGAGAGCTTTCGTCATGGCATCCCGTCCTTTCGCCAGTTCTGTATCGTTCGGTAGTGGGATGGCTTTTTCGAAACGAGGTGTCAATGATTTTCATATCGATCGGTATGAAACTGCCGGACTCGCGAGTGTCGTCGGACTCCGGCGACGAAGACGGGCCGTGAGCCACGCCCACTCGGCCAGTCGAGCGGGTCGATGGCCTCGCCTTCGGCGGTCAGTACATACCACGAGAGAGGGGTTTCTTCCCCCAGGAAAAACGCGACGATTCATCGTGAGAACTCCGGTGCGGACACCGGTGTCGGTCGACGAACTTCGACTCCTCGCAACCGGTGCCGCTGCCGGATCGGCTTCGGTGGCGATGCATCGGTCGTCGCATGGAGCGGGACGGGTGGACCGCCGCACCGCGGCCGCGTCTGCTGGCGCGCCGGGACACTGCATTCGGTGCGTCGCTACGCGTCCGCGGAAGTTCACTGATGCGAGGAATCTCGAGCCTCCGTTTCCGCCCCTGCGTGGTTCGGTTTTCCATCGTCTGGCGACGAGGCGATCCTCATCATGAGTGACGCGCTCGCTGCATGCGTGTTTGGCGTGTGGATCGAACGCCGGAGCCCATCGCCGGAAAGAGTCCGAATTCGGCAATCCGAACGCATGTCGGATTCCGTAGAGATGCCCAATGTTCGAACTTCAATCGAAAAGGAGCGACGAATGAAATTCATGCTGACGTTTTCCCTCTCCGCTGACGCCGCAAGTCGTGAAGAAGCGATTGCTCGATTTCAGAAGACGGGTGGACTGCCGCCAAAAGGAGCGAAGCTGATCGGGCGTTGGACTCGGGCGGACTTCAGCGGCGGGTACGATCTGATCGAGAGCGACGATTCCAAGGCGTTGACCCAATACGCCCTCATGTGGAGCGACGTCATGGAACTCTCGATCGTGCCTGTCGTCGAGGATTCGGAACTCTCGGAGGTACTCAAACGCTCGGCGAAGTAGAAACGCGGAATCACACATCGTGACGGACGTCCGCATCGAGATCGGAACGGACACGTGGATCCCGACGAGCCTATGGCTTCCACCTTGCTTCTGATATGGGGAGTTGCCATATGCTGATCGATCGCACGCGCGGCGCGCTCACGAACAGGAATTCTCGTTTCGTGATGTTCGGCTCACGCCTCGCCATCGCAATGATGTCGCTACCGGTCCTCGTCGGCGGCGTCCCTGCCGGCGCTCAGTCGATTCGTCCCGTCGCACTCACGGGGACGGACGGACCGCTCGGTCCGTCGCTGGGTCCGGGCGTCGTGTTCGTCTCGTTCGGGGCGTCTGGATTCCCGCTCGGATCGCCCTCGCTCAGCGATTCAGGTGCCGTGGCGTTTCTCGCGACGATCGCCGGCACGACCATCGATGCGACCAATGACGAAGGCGTTTGGTCGACGCGTGCGGGCCGCCTCCGCGCGGTGACGCGCAAGGGCGCGCTGGCGCCTGGCTGCGGTGCCGACGTTCGATTCTCGGGATGGGCCTCGGAGCCGATGATCGGCGACGGCGATCAGGTCGCGTTTCAGGCGATCGTCGCGGGACCCGGCGTGGACAACACGAACAACGACGGCCTGTGGATGGAGGTTTCGGGGGCGCTCGCTCTCCTCATCCGTGAGGGCGTGACTTCCGTACCCGAGTCGAATCCGCCGAGCGTCTTCGGCGAGTATGGAAACCCCAACTCGCCGAGCCCCACCATCTGGGGCAACAACGGTTTCGTTCTATCGGCAACGGGCCGGGTGTATCCGAGATCCCCGGCGCGCCGGCGCGAGCTCCGTTCTCGGTGCGGCGCGGGAGGGGCCTCTCGATCACGGGCGACTGGACGCTGCGAGGCGTCCTCGAGGATGCGGCATCGAGTCACGTGCGCGGCTACTCGGTGACCAACGCGGTCATCGTGCGCGTCGAGTAACGGACCGGCCGCCGCAGAGAGTGCGGCACTCCCCATGGCTCGCGCCGCAAGAAATCGGTGCCGCGTCGACCGGTTCGACCGGCTTCGCCCTCTGCAATGCAAATGGATGATACGCCACACTCATCGGTGTTCGGGACGGGCAGAAGCGAAGTGGCGCTCAACCTCGAGCAAGCGGCAGCGTCACGAGGAACGTCGTTCCTCCGTCCGGAGGACAGTCGACGGCGATCTCGCCGCCGTGTGCCCCAATCACCCGCTTGGCAATGGCGAGGCCCAGGCCCGTGCCGCGGTGCTTCGTCGTGAAGAAGGGATCGAACACCTTCTCGCGAATCTCGGCCGGAATCCCGGGTCCGTCGTCGGCGAACGCAATCCGGCAAGCATCGTTCCACGACGAAGTCGAGACTCGGATCCGACCACGACTCTTCATGGCCTGGGACGCGTTCAGGAAGAGATTGAAGAACACGGGCTGAAGAAGATCGGGATCGACCCAAAGTGCCGGGGCGTCATTCGGCAATTCCACGACGACCTCGCGGTGGTTCGGATCGTCCGCCAGAAGCGACTTCGCTTCTCGAAGGAGAAACAGCAGATCGACGCGAGCAATCTTCGGAGCGCGTGGTCGCGCGAAGACGAGAAGGTCTTCGATCATCTTGTTGAGCGACTCCGTTCGCGCGAGCACCGCGGCGATCATCTCGCGCTCCGTGCTCGGGTCGGGAAAGCGATCGGCAAGGACTTGGATCACCCCGGAGATTCCGGCAAGCGGGTTCTTCACCTCATGGGCAACCACCGCGGCCATCTGTCCGAGCATCGCCAAGGACTCCTGCTCGAGGAGTGCGTCTTGCGCGCGCTTTCTCTCCGTGATGTCGGCGCGGATGGCGAGGTACTGGTACGGCGCGCCGTCCGAGCCGAGGAACGGGACGATCGTCGTATCGACCCAGTAGTGGGACCCATCCTTCGCGCGGTTGCGGATCTCGCCCCGCCAAATCTTCCCCGACGAGATCGTTCGCCACAGGTTGTGCATGAACTCCTTCGGATGCAGTCCGGAATTCAAAATGCGATGGTCTTTCCCGAGCAGCTCCTCGCGCGAGTATTTCGAGATCTCGCAGAACTTGTCGTTCGCGTAGGTGATGAGACCCTTTCGGTCGGTCGTCGCGACGATCGCCGATTGGTCGAGCGCGAACTTGAACTCGGCGAGCATGCGAATCGACTGCTTCGATTCGCGATCGGAGATGTCTCGCGCGGTCACGTCATCCCCGCTCACGATCATCCCGACGACGCGGCCATCGTCACTGCGGAGCGCCGAAGGATGCCACACGAGCGATCGCTCCTCGCCCGGGCGCGTCACGACGGGTCCCTCGAATTGCTCGAGGGACCAGCCCGCGAGGATGCGATCGAGGTGCGAACGGGAGCCGGCTCGCGCCCGTTCGGGAATGACCGATTCGAACCAATTACGATCGATGAGTTCGGTGGGAGACCAGCCGAGGAGTTCCCCCGCCCTGCGATTGACGAGAACGATCTTCCCCGTTGCGTCGACAGCCACTACCGCGACGTGGACGACATCGAACCACGCGCGAGCTTGCTGGAGCTTGGCGTTCAACCCCTGCACGATCACCGGACTCCATTGAACACGGCGCGATCATAGGAGGCGCGATCATCGGTTACAATCATCGACCTCCCTCCCAAAGCGAATGGGAGTCTCTGTTCCCTGTCGACGACAGACGGGAGGTACCGAATCATGCAGCCTTGCGTTCTCATCGTCGACGACGAAGAGCTCATCCGATGGGCCTTACGGGACGCCCTTCACCGCGCGGGACTCCGGGTTCTCGAAGCCAGCGATGGAGAGTCCGCTCTGTCGCTCCTCGACACGACGAGAGATCCGGTCGACCTCGTACTCCTCGACCTGAAGCTTCCGGGGATGAACGGCGTGTCGGTGCTTCAGAGTCTTCGGGCAAGCGGACGATCCTGCAAAGTAATCCTCATGAGTGCGCTCGGCACCGAGGCGGACGTGCGCGAAGCAGGGAAACTCGAAGCCGCCGAGTTCGTCTCGAAGCCGTTCAAGATCGACGAGGTCGTATCCCTCGTTCGCCGCGCCCTGATGGTGAACGATTGAGGGGGCCATTGATCATGTGCGCCGCGCGAGCCGAGCAGCGATTCGGCGGGGCCGCCGTTTCGCTACCGAAAACCCGAGCCGCGCGCAACGTGCGCATAAGTCACGCGCACCGCCCTGTGGCGCCGCGCGGATCTCGCCATCCAGACTCGTGCGCGCACGGCCTGGTTGAGATTCACGGGAGCCACAGGGCGACGTTGCACGGCCGGACTGACCGCCGGCCGCCGCACCTCGAACTACGCTTTCGGCTGCGAGACGAATCGCATGTACGGCTTCGGTGACTTCCACCCGCCTGGGAACTTCTTGCGGGCCTCGTCGTCCGAAACGGCCGGCACGATGATGACGTCCTCGCCTTGCTTCCAGTTCGCCGGGGTCGCGACCTTGTGCTTCGCGGTCAACTGCACGGAATCGACGAGACGCAGCACTTCGTCGAAATTGCGCCCCGTGCTCATCGGGTAGGCGATCATCGCCTTGATCGCCTTGTCGGGGCCGATGACGTAAACCGTTCGGACCGTGTGGTTGTCCGCTGCGGTCCGACCTTTGGCCGTGGTGCCGGCGTCTTCGGGCAGCATGTCGTAGAGCTTGGCCACGGTGAGATCGGAGTCCCCGATCATCGGGTAGCCGGGCATGTGTCCGGTCGCCTCCTTGATGTCGACCGACCAGCGCTTGTGGTCGTCCACGGGGTCGACGCTCAGGCCGATGATCTTGCAATTGCGCTTCTCGAACTGCGGCTGAAGTCCGGCAACGTAGCCGAGCTCGGTGGTGCAAACCGGCGTGAAATCTTTCGGATGCGAGAACAGAACGCACCAGCTGTCGCCGATCCATTCATGGAACCGGAGCTGGCCCTGAGTGGTTTCCGCGCTGAAATCCGGAGCTTTGCTTCCAATGCGCAGCGTCATGATGGTCTCCTTGTTTTGCCGACCTGAATGTTGCGTAAAGGACGGGCTCACCCCGTCCTTCGCAAGCCCAATACCGACGCTCGAACGTCGCGCGTCCCGACGATCCCGTCACGCGGTCCGGATCCCGACGGATCCGCCGATTTCCGCGGCGCGCATCATACCGTCCACGGAAGTCACTCGCGAGAGACGCTTCCATCGCAGAAGCGGCGTCAGGAACACCGAGCGAGCCGGGCCCGGGCTCGACGTGGTGCGTCGTGCGGACTCCGGAGACCAGGTCTTCCGGTGCAGAACGGCGAGGGACGATTTCGAGCGCCGCTTCGCCAGCCAAAATGGGTCTCGTGGCGCCCGACGTCGCACTCCCGTCTCGCGATGAACGGTCTGATCACTCGCCTCGCCGCCCGGATCGTCAATTGCAGTCCGATGACTTCGGGCGACAAGTTGTCCCAATCGCGGACTTTTTCCAATGAGCGAAAGCATTCCTGCGGGATTTCGCTCGAAGAGAACAAGGAGGTTCGGCATGAGGCTGTCGAAGGCGGCATTCGGGCTCGTGATTCTAACGTCCGTATCGATCGCGGCGGACGGACGCGCGGCGATCTTGTCCGGACGCGTGACGGACGGAGTCAACGGCGTGTTCGACGTGAATCTCAACGTCTTCGACAGCGCGAGCCAAACACAGATTCCCACCTCCGCCGATCACACCGATGCGAACGGGTTCTTTGCGTTCACCGTGCCCACGGGAACGTTCGACATCCATGTCATTCCGCCCATCACCGACCGATTGGTCGGAGTCAACCAGCGAAGCGTCGTCATCTCGGGCGACACCAACTTGGGCACGATCGTAACGCAACCGGGTTTCATCCTCTCGGGGACCGTGCAGGACTCGGGTGCGCTCCCGGTCGATGCCGTGGACATCGACGTGATCGACCCGGTCGACGGCACGACGATCTACACGCCCGGCGACAACACGGACGCCACGGGATTCGTGGACGTCGTCGTACCGGCGGGCACGTGGGACGTTGCCATCGATCCGCCGACGAGCCTGTTCCTCGTCGCCCGTGTGCTTCCGGGCATCGCCGTTTCGGGCGACACGTCGTTCGGCACCGTGACCGTGCAAAACGGTTTCGCCTTGAGCGGGAACGTGGCGGGCCCCGGCAACGCACCGGTCGTCGGCGCAGACATCGACGTGCGCGATTCGTTCTCAGGGGCATCGGTCCGATTGAACAACGACAACACCGACTCGCTCGGCAACTTCAGCGTGATCGTGCCTCCGGGCTCCCTCGACGTCGCCGTGCAGCCGGTCGTGGCTTCGCGTCTCGTCCCCACGCGAATGCTGAAGGTCGACGTCTCTGGAAACGTCAACGTCGGGACGATCAACGTCGTTTCGGGGCTCAACGTCTCGGGAATCGTGAGGGTCGGTGGCACGCCACGAGCGTTGGTCGACATCGATGCCTACGACGCGAGCGACGACAGCGTCCCCATCCAGGGCGATCGAACCGACGCGAACGGCGCTTACTCGACGATCGTCCCGGCCGGGACCGACGACCTCGTGGTGGACCTGCCGAGCTCGACCGGCTTCAAGCACATCCTGCTCGAGAATCGGTCGATCACGTCGGACCTGATGCAGGACTTCACGCTCCAAGCCTCGCCGATCACCGCGGACATCGTCCCTTCAGAGATTGGCGTCACCCGCGGATCGTTCCTCCACTACACGATCGCGATTCGCAAGGGTGTAGCCATCGCGGGCGGCGTCGACACCATGGTCGTTGCCTCGGCGCTCGGCGGAGCGGTCACGCGAACGTTGTCGCCGAGAACGAGACGCAGTCTGCCGGCGGGCCAGGGGACGTCGACGTTCGGGCCGTTCCAGACCCACATTCCGCCGACGCTCGCGGCGCGGTTCAGCCGCCTGCCGGTGCGCGTCACCGTATTCGTCATGCATCCGACGACCGGCGCCGTGATCGACAAGGACTTCTTCACGTTCCGCGTCTACTGATTCCGCATTCCCGACGACGCCGACGCGCGCAGTGAATGACGCGCGCCGGCGTCGAAGTTCTTTCGTCGGCGTCGCATCTCGTTCCGCCGTGCGGTGACCGCGACTTCCTCCACGAAGTCCGCGGGAAAGCGTTCGTTCGGGGCGACTCGTCGTCGCCAGGATGACGTGACGGATGGGGATCCTGACCGTGTGCATCGTGCTCGCCGGTACCGGCATGCCGGCCGGCGACTAACGCGGAGAAGTCATTCGTCCGGTTCTCACCTCACCTCGAATCGTAGAGCCGCGGACCACGCGCCAGGCGAGCCCGACGCGTCGTTCGCACGCACGCGCCACCACATCCTCGTGGTGGGCAGCGTGCTGGTCGCGAGCTGGGACGGCACGAGGGTTCGGCTCAGGACGAGCGGCGCCGAGAAACCTTGCGAGTCGTCGATCTCGATCGTGTAGCCCGCGGCCGCGCTCACGTCAGACCAATCGAAGGTGATCGATTGGCCCGTGGAGAACCGGGCGTCGTTGGCCGGGCTCGCGAGCGACGGCGCCGGCAACGGACCCGACGGCTCAGGCACGACCGTGAGCGTCGACGACGCGTTGGCGCCGCCGAACGCGGCCGAGATCGTCACACTCACCGACGCCGCGACGACCGTGGTGGGCACCGAGAACGTGGCGGTCGACGATCCCGCGAGCACCGTGACGCTCGCGGGCACGGTCGCCACGCTTGCGTTGCTGCTCGAAAGCGCAACGACGGCGCCGCCGGAAGGCGCCGCGATCGTGAGCGTCACGGTCCCCTGCGCACTCGCCCCGCCGGTCGTGTTCGATGGGCTCACGGTCACACTCTGAACGCTCGCCGGCGCAGCCGGCGGAGTGACGGTGATCGTCGAGGTCCGCGTCACGCCGCCGTTGCTTCCCGTGAGGGTGACGAAAGTGCTGCTCGTCGTCGCTGCGGTCGTCACGGAGAACGTCGCCGTCGTCGCGCCCGCGAGAACCGTCACGCTCGGCGGCACGCCGGCCAGGCTCGCGTTGCTGCTCGAGAGCGACACAACCGCCCCACCCGACGGAGCGACCCCGGTGAGCGTCACCGTGCCTCGAGACGCCGTACCGCCAGCGACGCTCGTCGGACTCAGTGCGAGCGACGACAGCGTCGGCGTCGCAGGCTGCGCTTGCGGCTGGAAATGCCGTACGGCCGACCATGGCCCGACGCCTCCGACCGAGTTGACACCCCGCACCCGCCACCATTGAGTTCGCGCGGCGAGTCCGCTGGTCGTGAATTGCGATGCCGTGACCGTCTGGCTTCGAACGAGCGGCGTCGAGAAGGCGCTCGAGTCGTCGACCTGGACCAGGTAAGTCGCCGCGTTCGCGACGTCGTTCCAATCGAGCGTCACCGGCTGCGCGGGCCGCGAGGAGTTCGCTGGGCTGAGAAGCGTCGGCGCGCTTGGTATCGGCGGCGGCGACGGGCTGGGCATGACCGTCAAGTTCGCCGACTGTGTCGAGTTGCCGAAGAAGCCCGTGATGGTGACCGGAGTGCTCGTTGAGACGGGGAACGTGGTCACCGTGAAACTGGCGAAGCCCAGCCCCCCGGGCACGAGCACGATCGGCGGGACTCGAGCCACCGACGCATTGCTGGTCGACAGCGTCACCGAAGTTCCGCCCGCCGGCGCGTTCGCGCTCAGGAACAAAGTGCCGTTCACGTTATTGCCACCGGTGACGCCGCTCACGCTGAGCGTGACCGAGAGCAAGCCCGGCGGCGCATTGGGATCGGGCGCTACGTTGATGAACGCCGACCTCGTCACGCCGCCGGCGCTCGCGTTGACGCGAGTGCCCGTCGCCATGAGAACGGGGGAGGTCGTGATCGTGAAGCTGCCCGCACTGTTCCCCGCGGAAACGGAAATGCTCGAAGGTACCTGGACGATTGAAGGGTCGTCACTCGTCAGCGTGACGACACCGCCGCCGGACGGCGCCGGCATCACCAGCTCGATCGTGCCGCGAGTGGAGGCACCGCCGATGACGTCCAACGGAGTGACTCCGATGGCGAGAAGCGTCGCCGCGCCGGGGACACCCGGATCGACTTCGAGAAGCTGTGCTTGCGTGCTGCCCATCACGCCGTACGACCCCTGAACGAGGACCCAGTGCGGCGCGTTCACCTGCGGTGCCGTGATCGGGAAATCCGCAGCGATCGCTCCCGCCGCCACGGTTACCGACTGCGGCGCGACGACCTGACCTTCCATGCTGGCGCTCAGACGAACGGTCGCGCCTCCAGCCGGAGCGGGCGACGTCAGCACAACCGTTCCCGTCGTGCTTCCACTGCCGAACACACGGCCCGTTGCGAGCGTCAGGGACGAGAGGCTCGGAGGCGGCGCCGGGCTCCCCGGCGGGAGAAGGGTCATCCAGTTCGACGGCGCGCGATATCCTTCGAATCCGGTCCCCGAGTCGATGACCACGCGCGTCGCGATCGACACCGGCGCCGTCGTGACGTCGAAGGTCCCACTGGTTGCGCCCGCCGGGATGAAGACGCTCGGCGGGAGCGTCGCGAGGCTCGTGTCACCGCTGATCAGCGTCACGACGACGCCGCTTGGCGGCGCCGGATTCAGGAGCGTGATGGTCCCGGTCACGAGCGTGCCGCCGACGACCGCGTCATTGCTGAGCGAAAGGCCCCAGAGCAACGGGAATAGCCCGAGCGAGCTCTGCTGCCAGCCGTCGGCGTACGCCGCGCGAATGTTGCCGATCGTGGCGCCCCGTACGGGAACCGTCGTGATCGGAGAGATCGTCGCATCGGTCGCGCCTGCGGGAATCAGCACGCTCGTGGGCGTCTGAGCGTGCGGCAGGTCGCTCGCGATCTTGACCAAAGCGCCGCCCGCTGGTGCGGGCCCGTTCAGCGTCACGCGCGCTTGCGTCGAGTTGCCTCCATTGACGCTGCCGGGCTCGGCGATGATCGAAAAGAGCGCGAGTCCGGGAGGCGTCGGCGGTGAGGCGACGACAGTGAAGCTCGCTCCCGCAGACCAAGAACCCACGACGTCACCGTGAATCGCCCGAACCCGCCAAAAGTAGGTGCCCGGCGGAAGGTGATTGAGGTGCTCGACCAAGGGGTCCGAGACGACCATGTAATCGGATCGGCTGACGCCCTGGAAGAAAAGCACGCCCGTCGTGCCGAGAAAGTTCGGCTCGTTGTCGATGTCGAGATCGTAGCCGGGTATCTGCGGGTTCGCCGTGTCGGTCCAGTCGAACGTGAAGGGCACGGTGATCGTCGCCCCGCCGGTCGGCGACAGGGGAGTCGGCGGAGGCGGAACGGGCGCTGCGTTCGTCACGTGAATGTTCAGCGTCGGTGACGGCAGGCTGCGCACGTTGTCCGCCGACACGGCGCGGACGCGATAGTAGATGTCGGGAATCGCGTTGCCCCAGCCCGCTTGGAAGACCGTCCCGAACTGAATGAGGTCGGTAGTGAGCGTCAGTGGATATGAGAACGAGGGCTCATCGTCGACTTCGAGGAGGTAGTGATGCGCGTTCGGCACCGCACTCCACCGAATCTGAAAGAACTCGCGCACGTGGAACGACGATCCGGTCGCCGGCGACGCGAAGCTGGGTGTTCCGGGAGCGGCGCCGAGTCCTATCACCGTAAAGCTGAGGACCGGCGACCATGCGGAGTCGAGCGAAAAGACGACGCCTCCCACGATCTGAGTGGCTTTGACGCGCAAAAAATACGTGCCGTTGGGAAGGCCGCTGACCGCGTCTTGGGTCGCCGCCGGGATGGCGTCGGGATTGACGTTCGTGAATCCCGACGCGATGACCGTCCCGAACGTCGAGCTGGTTCCCACCTGCCACGTGTAGCTTCCGATGGGACCATCGGGATCGACGACCGCGCCCCATTTCAGCGTGATGGGCTGGACCAGCGACGCCCCGGCGGCGGGCTCTGACACTACGGGGGCAGGTGGTGGCGTCTGCGCTCGTACGGTGCTCGCCGAAAGGAGCAATACGACGAAACCAGCCGTGGGAGTGATGTCGTGCCGCATGTCAGTCTCCTGCGATTTTCGAAGATTCGCTCACCCTGATGATCACCTTTCGCTCCACGATCGGAAGCATCCGTCGAGTAGCAAGCGCAAGACCGAATGGTGGCTGCCAGGGGCGAAATGCACGCGCGCAACTTGATGCTAGCCGCGTCGCATGGCGGCTTCCATTCGTTGGCCGGCCGCGTTAGCGATAGGATCGTTCGACCGTCGAGCCGGCGTCCTTGCTGGTCGCGAGTCCCATCGACGCGATGCTCGGCAAACCACTCTCTCGTTCGGGCGTCAACCTAAGAGCCTATCTCACCAGGCAACGCGACCGGCGCGCGCAACGCCGATTCCGACGTCAGACGAGATAAGATGCGTCGGATGTCATCTTCCGGAGGGACGGGACCCGTGGAGTTCGAGAACACGTACGAAGACCCGGTTCGCGCGAAGGCTTATTCGAAGCTCGAATTCCCGGGCACGTACTTTCTTGCCTTCCGCGATCTCCCGGAGATCTTCGCTCGTCACGGACGCGGCCGCCGCACGCTCGATCTGGGGTGCGGGTCCGGACGCTCGACGCGCTTCCTTCGTCGGCACGGGTTCTCGGCGATCGGCGCGGACATCTCGGACGACATGATTCGAATGGCGCGCGGGCTGGATCCGGCAGGCGACTATCGCCGGATCGACGACGGAGATCTCGGCTCATTCCCGGACGGATCGTTCGACCTAGTGCTCTCGATGTTCACGTTCGACAACGTGCCGACATGGGAAAAGAAACTCACTCTGTTTCGCGAAGTACGACGAGTCCTCCAGGATCGCGGCGCCTTCGTCAGCGTCGTCTCCTCGGCTGAGATCTACCGGCACGAATGGGCGTCGTTCACGACGAAAGACTTCCCGGAAAACCGCAATGCTCGCACGGGTGATCGCGTGCGGATCGTCGTGACGGATCTGGAGGATCGAAGACCCGTCGAGGACATCGTCTGGTTCGACGAAGACTATCGCGAACTCTATCGACGCGCCGGGCTCGACCTCGTCGAGCGGCTGGAGCCGTTGGGACGACCGGACGAAGGGATCGCGTGGGTGAGCGAAACGCGCATCGCGCCCTGGGTGATCTACGTCTCGGCGAGAAGCAGCCGCGAGCACAACCTTGCGCTACCGTGGGCTCGCGACGAATGAGAATGTTGACGGCGCGCTTGCATCAGCGCAACGAGTGGAAGTTTTTCGGCGTGCTGCCGAAGGCCGATCGCCGGCTTGCCGCGATTTGGTGGATCGTCCTCGTGCTTCGGGGCGTGTTGCCCGCGGTGTTCGCGATCAGCATGGGCGTGCTCGTTGCCGCCGTCCAGCGCGGCGATTCCCTCGTCGGCGCACTTGCTTGGATGGGCATCGTGTTCATCCTGCTTCAGGTGCTCACGCCCATTCATCAAGCGGTCGGCGCCAACCTCGGCGATCGCACGGCCGCGTGGCTTTACGACCGCCTGACCGAGGCGTGCGTGCACCCGCCCGGCATGGGTCACCTCGAGGACCCCAAGCTCACGAACGACCTCACCGTCGCGCGCGACTTCGATCTCGGCATGACCGGTCCGCCGCTCTCGATCTCCATGGACTTCATTGCCGGAGGGCTCGTCGAGATGATCGGCGGCCTCGCGTCTGCGGTCGTGCTCGCGGCGTACGCGTGGTGGGCGCCGATCGTGCTCGCCGGTGCGTGGCTGGCGACGCACTGGCTGCTGCGCGAGAGCGCGGTCTGGCGCGACCGCAACACCGACGAAGTGCGTGCCGCTCAACGGGACGCCGATTACGCGTATCGGCTCGCGGTGGACCCGCCCGCCAGCAAGGAACTGCGCCTGTTCGGCCTGGTCGGATGGACGATCGATCGCTTCGTTGCCCGCCGCACGCGCCTTCACGAGCTGCAATACGCGGCGACACGGCTGCGCGAGCGCCCGGTCGTGTGGAGCCTGCTGCTCATTTCGGTCGCCAACGTCGTCGTGTTCGGGTCGCTTGCTCGCGCCGTCGTGAGCGGGAGCTTGAGCCTGGGCGATGTCGTCGTGTTTGCGCAGTGCGCGGTCGGCACGTCGATGATCGCGTTCGGAGGTCTCAACTGGGCGCTCGACGGAGCGGCGGCACCGGTCGCCGCGGTGATGCGACTCGAGCCGGCGATGGCCCCCGCTGGAGCGCTGCCTTCCGGCAATCGCAGCGCTCTCGGCGCGCCGGCGCGAGAGATCCGCTTTCGTGACGTGACGTTTGCCTATCCGGGCGGGACGCGCGTCCTCGAGGGCTTCGATCTCACGATCCGCGCCGGATCGTCGCTCGCGATCGTCGGTCAGAACGGAGCCGGCAAGACGACGCTGGCGAAGCTCCTGTGCCGGTTGTACGACCCGCAAGCGGGCGCGATCGAAGTCGACGGCGTCGACGTCCGCGAGTTCGATCTCGCCTCGTGGCGCTCGCGCGTCACGGCCGTGTTCCAGGACTTCGTTCGCTTCGAGCTGTCTCTGCGCGACAACGTCGCGCCGGCGGGCGCGCCCGACGCCGCGATAAATGCCGCGCTCGAAAAGGCCGGCGCGGCGAACCTCGCCGCACTCGATACGGTGCTGGCGCGCGGATACCCGGGCGGGACCGATCTGTCGGGCGGACAGTGGCAACGTGTCGCGTTGGCGCGCGCACTATGCGCGGTGCAACTCCGTGCGGGAGTGGTGCTGCTCGACGAGCCGACGGCGCAGCTCGATGTCCGGGGCGAGGCCGAGATCTTCGACCGCATCCTCGCGGCGACGCGGCATTGCACGACGATTCTCATCTCGCATCGCTTCTCCACCGTGCGCCACGCCGACCGCATCTGCGTGCTCGAGCACGGTCGCGTCGTCGAGTTGGGCACGCATGACGAGTTGATCGCGAAGGCGGGACGCTACCGCACGATGTTCGACCTCCAGGCGAAGCGCTTCACCGCCGCCGAGAACGAGGAAGGGATCGCGTATGACGTCCTCGCCTAACCCGCTTCCTCCGGGGCTGTCGTCGATGTGGCGGCTGTGCAAGCTCGGCTATCGCCACGAACCGGGTTTGCTTCTCGCGGCATTTCTTCTGTCGCTCTTGTCCGCGCTCCCGGACGCGTTGCTTGCGCTCTGGTTCAAGCTGCTCGGCGAGGGAGTGCTGCGCGGCGACGGCGGCCTCGTGCGCATCGCGGCAATCGGGCTCGGTGTTTCGGTTGCCGCCACGTGGTTCCTGCGAACGGTCAGCACTCGCGTGCAGCGCCGCTTCCGCGACAAAGTAACGATCGCGCTCGAAGCACACGTCGCGCGACTCCTCGCATCGGTCGCGACCATTGCGCATCACGAGCGCCCCGACTACCTCGACCGGCTCGCGATGTTGCGCAACCAGGTGTTCGTCCTCGATCACATGTACATGTCGCTCTTCTCCACGTGCGGGTGGATTCTGCGACTCGGCGTCACCGTCGCGCTCCTGATGTCGATTCATCCGGCGCTCGCACTGCTCGCGGTGTTCGCGGTGCCCACCGTGCTGACCTCGACGTGGCGACCCGCGGTCGAGCGAAGCGCGTGGGAACGCGGCGCGTCGGCGTTCCGCCTCGCGCGCCACCTGTTCACCACGGCGACCACGGCAACGCCCGGCAAGGAAGTTCGCGTCACCGGCATCGGCGAGCGGTTGGTAGCCGGGCGCCGCGTGGCGTGGGAGCGCTGGTATGGTCCGGTGTCGCTCGCTCGATGGGGTTCCGCGATGTGGCACACGTTGGCGTGGGCCGTGTTCGGCGGTGCCTACGTCGGCGCGGTCGTGTTCGTGTCGTCGGGCCTCGAGCGAACGGCTGGAGACGTGCTTCTCGTGCTTGCCGCCGGGTCGCGATTGTCCGCATACATCGGCGCCACCGTCGGCGAGATCGGTTTCCTGCGCGCCATTTGGATGGACGGCTCCAAGCGCCTCGCGTGGCTCGAGGACTACGTTGCCTCGTTCGTCGCATCGGCCGATCTGCCCGTGCCCACTCGTCTCGCCGAGGGCATCCGCTTCGATCACGTCTCGTTCGCGTATCCCGGCACCGATCGCCTCGTTCTCGACGATGTGAACCTCGAGCTACCCGCGGGCGCGGTGGTAGCGATCGTCGGGGAGAACGGCGCCGGCAAGACCACGCTGGTGAAGCTGCTCGCCAAACTATACGAGCCGAGCGCCGGCCGGATACTGCTCGACGGCGCCGAGCTGGCTCGCATGCGCGCCGACGAGTGGCGCTCGCGCCTGGCCGGTGCGTTCCAGGACTTCTTTCGCTTCGAGTTTCGGGCCCGGCACACCGTGGGCATCGGTGACGTGCCGAGAATCGAAGACGTTCACGCCGTCGCCACCGCCGTCGCGCGCGCGGGCGCCGACGACGTCGTGGCTCGCCTTCCGGCGGCACTGGAAACGCAGCTGGGTCCGACGTGGCCCGACGGGGTCGAGGTGTCTTTCGGTCAATGGCAGAAGCTCGCGCTCGCCCGCGGCTTCATGCGCGACCACCCGCTGCTGCTGGTGCTCGACGAACCCACGGCGGCCCTCGATGCGGAGACCGAACACGCGTTGTTCGAGCGCTACGCCTCCGCCGCGCGCGGCAGCGACAGGGATGCATCGACCGCAGACGGGCGCATCACGATCCTCGTATCGCATCGCTTCTCCACTGTGCGCATGGCCGATCTCATCGTGGTGCTCGACGGCGCCCGCGTGGTCGAGGTCGGCAGCCACGAGGACTTGCTGGCCAAGCGCGGGCACTATGCCGAGCTCTACGGCATCCAGGCCGCAGCCTATCGTTGACGTCGCAGACGACGTCGGCGGAGAAGAAACCCACTCACGCAAAGGCATCCTGCGAATACCGGGTGCTTTTCTCCAGATGGGGGACGTCGCCGCAATCATCGCTCGCGCGCGCACGTGACGATCCAGACGATGCGAAGCGGCCGATCGGTCGCCTCGCCGCGGATGATTCCGACTCTCGACGAACTCAACCCGATCGATGCACTACCGATGAGAAACTCGACGGAGGTCCCACGCGCACGGTTGCCGGAGTTCAGCCAGCCTTCGGCAGCATGAGTTCACGCATTCACAGAGGTGTCCGCCGGGGTGTGATCGAATCCACACGGCTCTGATCGAGATCCTGTCTCATCTGCGCCGGTACACATCGGTGCTCAGGTACTTCAGGCCGGAGTCGGTCATCAGCGTGACCACCTTGGCATCTGGCCCGAGTCGCTTCGCGACTTGAATGGCGGCGACGACGTTCGCTCCGGAAGACGTCCCCGCGAAGAGGGCCTCTTCCCGCGCGATGCGCCTCGCCATCTCCTTCGCGTCGTCTGTCTGGACCGGCAGGATCTCGTCCACGAGAGCCGGCTCCCAGAGTGGAGGAGTAAAACCAATCCCAACTCCCTCGATCTTGTGAGGACCGGCCTGACCTCCCCGCAACACCGAGGATTCTGCGGGTTCGACGGCAAAAATCTTGATGCTCGATTTATGGCGCTTGAGCACCGTGGCGACTCCACGCGAAGAAGCCGCCGTACCCACGCAGTGAACGAAGGCGTCGATCTCCCCTTTCGTTTGACTCCAGATCTCTTCGCCGAGCGAGTAGTAGCCCGCAATGCTGTCCTGGTTGTTGAGCTGGTCGGTCCAGTACGTGAGCGGCTCTTGGCTCAACCCACGGGCAACTTCGATCATGTCCAGGATCAGCTTCTTGGTGGTGCGGCCTCCATCGCTTGGGACGAGCGTCAGCTCCGCACCCAGCGCCGCCATGTGATCCAGCTTCTCCCGACTGAACGCATCGGAGCTGACGATTTGGAGACGATAGCCTTTGGCGGCACAAACCAGCGCGAGCGATGCGCCCGTGCTGCCGCCGGTGTACTCGATGACGGTGTATCCGGGCTTCAGTCGACCGTCCTCCTCCGCACGCGAAATCACGGCGTGAGCCATCCGGTCCTTGACGCTGCCGGTGGGATTCTCCCACTCGAGCTTTACGAAGACGTCCGCGCAATTCGGCGGAACGACCTTGCGGAGTCGAACGATCGACGTGTTTCCAATGGCGTGGAGAATGTCCATGGACTGCGCTCTTCCTCTGCTGGTTGTTTGCTTCGACCGGCGAAGTCTACGTGGCACGTGGCTCGGTGTCATCCAAGCTGCCGCCGGCGGCGACGGTGCAACCCCTTCTGTTCGCCCAGGGAACGAACCCCTCCGCGCATGGACTGCCGTTCGGCGATCGCGACGGGATACCCGCTTGCTTGACGCCGGGATCCCGAAGGACGTCATCGAATGGCGCAGAGCGCTTCCGGTCGCGATCGATGATGAGGAGAGAGCCCGGTTCGCTTCCGATTGAACGCACCGTTCCGAGCGACGTGATTCCGGTGCCGACGAAGGTTCGTTTTCGCTGTGACGATCACTGCGAGATCCGAAAGCAACTTCCGATCGAGCTTCTGACGCTTGCCCGCCGGGCCAGGTTGCTGATCGTCGGTCGGCCGGTTGATCTGGCTGATCCGTCGCAGACTCCTCAGAACGGTCATCGCCTCGGCTACGCTTTGATCTCTCCGCGGGAAGAGGGTCGCTTCGTCGTGGGTTCGGTTGGCGACGCGACTTTGGCTGCGGCGCTCGTTCCGGTCGCCGAGGGCTTCACTCCTGCAGGGGCGAGACGGCTCTCGATGGTTCTCCTCCTTCGAAGGCGACGGCGGCGGGCTGGTTCGTAGTGTTGGGTCATCGCGAGTCCTCCTAGTCAGATGTGCAACGACGACATCGACGCTTGCAAGAAGTGGTTCTGTCTGCGCGCGCGACTATACAAGCACGTGCGAGCGGCAGGTCGAAAATGTTCGATCTCACGAATTGCCGGAAACGATTGGATCCATGAAGGGACGCTGTCCGTGCCACCCCGAAGGACGAATTCAACGTCCGTGAGCGAGCCCAATCCGTCGATCGATCGCACGCGATCCGGAGTTCGACATCATTCTTCCGCGTCCGGTGGAGAGTTTGTGAAGGGCACGGTACGAACTCCTCCAATCCAAAGCCCTCGTCGAGCCCGCGGACCCGCATGAACACTGGTCCAAACTGATTTGGCGATCTTGCGCACGAACGGTCGCCGGGTCCGTTGACCATGAGGGCTCGAACCGGCGGCAGCGCGGCGCGGCGTGTGGACCGCGATCCGCGCGTGCGGGACGTCTCGCGCTTTCCGGTGCCATGGTGTTGGAATCATGCGAAGCGTAGTCTTCGGGCTGACTAGCTGCCAGGGACGCACTCGCATTCGCGTTCGGGACGAGGATTCACGTTTCGAAACAGGGCCGGCGATTTCGCCTCTGACGAAATGTGACCGCTCATGGGCAACGTTCGACGGGACACTCGATGAAAGTCGTCCTCGCCGTGTCGTGGAATTCGATCGGTCGCACCTCGCACCCGCCTCATCGCATTCGTCGCCCTCCCGGCAGTGGCCGCGCAGCGCACATTCGTCTCCGGCTCTGGCAATGACGCCAATGCCGGCACGATCACATCCCCCAAGCGCACGTTTTCGTCGGCGCTCACCGTCACGGATCCAGGTGGCGAGATCGTCGCGCTCGATTCGGCGGCCTACGGTGCAGTGCCCATCAACCAATCGGTCAGCATCATCGCGCCGTCGGGCGTCTATGGCGGAATCACGGTTGGTTCTGGCGCGGCCGTCACGTTGAACATCGGAACCAGTGACTTCGTCGTGTTGCGCGGCCTCACGATCAACGGCAACCCCGGAACCACGGGCGTGCTGGTCAACGCCGCTGGGAAGGTGCACGTCGAGAACTGCGTGATGAATGGCCGCGGCAGCGGGGCCGGCATCTAACCACCCTTTCGAGCGCTGACGTAATAGTCCTCGTGAGTCGCAATCGAACGGATGTGAAAAGTACCGTCCGCCGCCGATGTCGCCACGCGGTGGCCATCGAGGCACGCCGCATTGTCCGTCAAGCACGGCTGCGTCAACCGAAGTTCGGCACCGGCGACCGGAGAACCGGCACCGTCGACGACGATTTCGTCGAGGGTCACATCCACAGGCACTTCGACGGTCTGCTCCGCTCGCTTTCCAGCGTCCAAGCGAAGGCTACATGCACTTCGTTCCCGGCTGCCCGCTGTGCTCACCCACATTGCACGCGTTTCTTGTGTAATGCTCGCGATGTGACTTCTACTCAACACGCCGTCGCCATGCAGCGGAACGGGCGTCGACCTTGAAGTTCCCCGCCTCGAGAGAACCGGCTTCCGGCGCGGAATTCAGCGAGTCAGGAGGATCGAGACGGACTGGCTCCCGGTGTTGGCCGTCACGGCGTCCGCGCGACCGTCGCCGTCGAAATCGGCGAGGAGGATACGCCACGCCTCCCTGCCGCCATACGCAACGGTGGCGATTCGGGAGGGCGAGAGTCCGTCGGGGCCACCGAAGGCAATCGTGAGATCGTTGGTGCCGGCATTGACCGTCACGGCGTCGAGATAACCGTCGCCGTCCACGTCGCCAGCCGCGACGTCGCCGGAGCCGCGGCCCGTCGGGATCTTCGGGCCCAGGCGAAAACGGCCGTGATCCTCGTTCAGCAGGAAGGTGAGACCGTCGCCGGACGAATCCGTGATGTGGCCCGAGTAGTTCGCGATGACGAGGTCGGGCTTTCCATCTCGATTGACGTCGGCAACCGCGATGGCGAACGGCGAGGGTCCGGCCGGCGTCGGGGGGTTCTCGGCGCCGCGGAAATGTCCCCGGCCGTCGCCGACGAGAATCGTCACGCCGCGTTCGTCCGTGTTCGGCGCGGCGAGATCGTAGCGGCCGTCGCCGTCGAGGTCGGCGAGCTTCAAGTTGCGGTATGGCTTGCGCCCGGCCTCGATCGTGACACCCGGCGCGGCGAAGTCTCCCCTGCCGTCGCCCTTCAAGAGCGTGAAGCGGTTTTCGCTCCAACTGTCGATGACCAGGTCGAGCAATCCGTCTCCGTCCACGTCGCCAGCGGCGATCGCGTGAGGGTGCGGTTTGCTGTTCACGGACAGAGGCGAACCGTGAGCGGGCCGGAAGCTCCCTCGTCCGTCACCGAGAAGGATCGTCACCAAGGGCGTGCCGTGGTTGGCGATCGCCAGATCGAGATGGCTGTCCCGATCGAAGTCAGCGACCGCGATCTCGGTCGGCGACGGGCCCGCCGCGAACGTTCCACCTCGCCGGAAGCCGCCCTTTCCGTCGCCGAGAAAGACGATGAGATCGTCCGCGGCGCCGCTGCCGACGACGAGATCGAGCTTGCCGTCGCCGTCGAAGTCGCCGGCAGCCAGTGCATCCGGTTGGTGGTTCTCGCCGAGCGTCATCGTGCGCGGTGCGCGGAAGGGGACGATCCGCACGGATTCGCCAGACAGGAAGAGAACGGAAAGCGCCACCACGGCGTGTCTCATACAGGAAAGGACGGGAGAGATTCCGCCAGCGTTAACTCAGACGTCGTGACGGCGGCGCGGAGACTCGGCGGGATTCAGCGTGACCGACGGCATCCTCGCGATCGCGCCACACTGTAGAGATCGATCCCGTCACTGAATTCGGCGGACCGCTCACCGGACCAACGGAGTTCTTCGTGGACCCTCGCGGATGTCGTTGCGCGTCGACGAAAGCAACGTCAGTTGAGTTCCGGCGCTGCCTGAGCATGACCTTCGTCGCGATCGTCACCTCTCTCGAATTGGACTGGTCTGATTCGGACCTCGAATGCAGCTATCGGGTGGGCTTAGCGGACGCTCATCGCAGCCGAGCTTCCACGGCGACGACGAGAGTCCTGAAGTCGACCCCAGCGTCGTGTCGCTCGCCATTGATGAAAAACGTCGGTGTGCCGTTGACGCCGCTGCGCGCTCCGCCAAGAAAATACCCTTCTCTCGCCGGTGGATCCCTAACCGGCGTCGTCTCGACTTCTTCTCGGCATCGGCCGAACGGGCCAGCGGCCACGTCACCCGGCTATCAGGCCTTACCTGTGGTCGGCGGAATCGATCGACTCAACGCCGGCCGTCGCCGAACACCGCCCGACGCCTGCGGCCGCTGAGCAGGTAGATATCCGAGCGCACTTCCGTGAGGGGATCGCCTGAGGAATCGATGCCGTCGACTCTCGGAACGGGGTCGAAGATGATCCGCCGCCGCTCCGGCGCCTGCTCGTCTACGCGGCTCGTCAAGGCGATCGTGCCGAACAAAATCTCCGGTCGACGGTCCGGCCACGGCGCGCTGGAGTCCGTCACGTCATCGCCGGGCTCAGCCAGTTGGACGCGCACGTCGAGCTTGACCGGCTCCTTTGCCAACCGTCGGCCGAGTTCGTCGAACAGGAAGTCCGCCGACTTCGCCGCCGCCTCCGCGTCGGAGAGGTACTCGGTTCCCAACTCGGGTCGGATACGAAACCGACCGTGACGGCTCGTGCCGTTTGCGTTGGTGAACTTGAACGAGGTGACCGCGAAAAAGGCCTCGCGCGCGAAGCTCGTCGGAATCGGCTTCCCCATTTCGACGAAACGTTTCGCGTTCGGGTGAGCGGCGAGGAACGACCCCATCGCCTCGGGTCGGCCCGCGCCGAATGCTGCCGCCGCACGGAGAAACTCCAGGAATTCGTCGCCGTTACGGACCGGAAAACCGTTGGCGGAGTGCGCGACGATGTCGGTGTGCACGTGATCGGCCAGATGGAAGCGGATGGCTATCCCTCGAGGGCCCGACCGCGCCGGATCATTGTCGGGGATCGTCGGCACGCCGGTCGAATTCGAAAAGCGCACCGTCACGGGCGTGGATCGGCGACTCGCATGCGGCGCTCGCGTCACCTTCGGCGCCTCTGGCGAGGGCACGAACGTCCCCGTGCACATCGCCCCCTTGGCATGGGCGGGCCGAAAGCCGGGGTGTAGCCCCGAAAGAGCGTCCAGCGCTTCGAGCAACTGTTGGGCAAGGGCAGGATTGGTCAGCGTTTCGCTAGGCATGGGTTTCTCTCCAAAGGAGCACGGTCCGCGCGCAGTCGTTTCTCCATTCGTCGTTGCACGAACTACAAGCACCCTGAAGGCCACTCCGATGCGAACGAGGCCAGGAGATTACATTTTCCTGCTCGCCGGTGTCCCGGAGGTGCATTCGACGAACGTCGAGCTATCCGCGATCGTCGTGACTGCAAAAAACGAGCGAGCCGACAGACTCCGGCAACGAGGTAGGGCTGCCGCCGAGATTTCGGCCGTTCCGTCGCCGAGCGGGAAAACGTCAGCCGTAATCGAGTGAAACCAGCGCCCCTCGGTCGGCGAACCGAGGGGCGCTCACGCGAACGGTCGGCTTGCGGCCGTGGAGGCCGTGCGCCTCCAACTTCACGGGGGGCCTACGCCTCGCGAAACCTCTAGGGGGTCGACCCGAACACGCCCTCGAGAAAGCCCGGAATTGGATTGCCACCGGCGGCACCGACCGCCGGAATCTCGACCATCACGTCGTCGGCAAGGCCATCGCCGTCCGTGTCGCTCGTCCAGTACGAATCCCCTGGATGCCCGTTCGGCACGAAGATCTGCGGGTGGTCGAACGGGGCGCGCTGATAGAGGACCCGCTCATCGGTGAGCGTGTCCAAGAAGGCGACGATCGCGTCGATCTCGTCGGAGTTCAGCGATGGGATCCCGAGCGGCTCGATGAGGGTGCCGTCCTGCGCCTGGATCGGCGCCACGTTGCCGCCGCGGCTGTACAGCTCCACCACCTCGTGCAGGGTGCGCGCGTCGCCGTTGTGGAAGTACGGCGCCGTGAGAGCGACATTGCGCAGCGACGGGACCTTGAATGCGCCGTCGACTCCGAACCCCTTGCTCACGATCGCGCCATCGAACGTGCCGGGGGGCAAGTCTGGGAAGAGCCGGCGCGTGAACGAGAGCGGGCCGAACGCGTCGCTGGCGCCGGCGCCGAGGTCGTTGTCGGTGGGCCGGACGCCAATGTTGTTGAAGCCCTTGTCGATGACGTTGCCGTCGCGATTGCGCACCGGCCCGTTGACTGCGGATGCGATGCGGCGGACGGACGCGTCCGTCAGCTCGTTCTGCTCGTGGCAGTTCGAACAGCGGACGTGCCCGGCGGGCTCGCGAGTCCGGTCGTTGAACAGGTGGGCGCCGAAAAGGGCGAGGCGGCTGATGGGGTTCGGGCTCACGTTGGTCCAGGGGTTCAAGTCGGGGTCGGTCGACGTGGGATGTGCGCGACGGAAGCGGTCCCACGGCGTATCGTCGGAGACGAGGGTCGCCTCGTAGAGCTGGATCGCAATCCCGAAGAAAAGTGAGAAGTTGTATTGGATGAGCGAGTACTCGTTCTCGTCGCAGGCACCGTCCTCGCACTCCCCGTCATTCCGTGACACCAAGGTCGTGGATCCGTCCGCGTTCACGTGGATGAGCTTACTGGATCTCCACCACTTCTCCCAAAACGCTTCCTTGATCATCTGATCGTATCTGCTGAACCTGAGGCCATTCTGGGGCCAGCGGCTCATCGAGCCGAGCATGCTGTCGGTCGGCGAAACCCTCTGCCTGCCCAGCGGACGGACTTTCGTGACCCTCTTGCCGTCGTCGCGATGACCTCGAGCCAGTGCCCTGCCGACGTCCAAGCGAGTGCGGCCGGGTGCGGCCATCTCGAGGTCGCTGACGACCGGCGCCACCGCCTGCGACGCGAGACTGGCGTTCACGAGCTCGACCCGCACTTCCACGGGGTGCCGCGGATCGTCGGCGCGATAGAGCTTGGCACTGGGATCACGTTGGCCGAGATGATTGACGCCGTTGAAGACGTTCTCGGCCCGCCCGTCCCAGAACTGGCGATGGTTGAACACCGCATTGATCACCGATGGAGTGTTGCGCGGCTCGACCCGGCGGGTGTTCACCCCACTGACGACGAAGCCCTGGGGGTCGGCTTCATTGCGAGGGTGACGAATGCCCTGCGATGCCACGGCGTCGTTGCTATCGGTCGTTGGATCGAGCGCGCCGCGGACGCCCGGAATGGCGAGCCGCGTCAGGGGGAAATCCGCGGCCTCGAGCTGGTGGTTCGGACCGCTGCCTGTCGAGTAGGTGAGGTCCGCGCTGGGCGCGTGCTTGAGGCCCGGGCTCACCTGGTTCTTCGACCGCGGATCGGCACCGGCGCGGAAGTGGCAGCTCGCACAAGCCTGCACGCCGTCGCTCCCGACCTGCATGTCCCAGAAGAGTGCCTTGCCGAGGGCACGCGCCATCACGGGGTCCTTGACGAAGTCACCGAGATTCGATGGCGTCGGCACCGCGACGGCCCGCAGGTCACCCGGCAGGTTCGCCAGGTCGCTGCTCAGCGGAGGGTTGGGTACTCGGGGAATGGTGGCGTCCGGCGGTGCCTCGGCGAGGGCGATCGTTCCCGCGACTGCCAAGACTCCGGGAGCCAGGAATCTGCCGATGGTTCTCATGTCGCCTCCTTGGACGATTCGCCTTCGAGCCAGTCCATCGAGCGCACCAACCGGCGGCTCTTGCGCTGCGACGAACCAGGTCCATCGCAAGCTGCGTTTTCGTGCAATCGGAAATGGGAATTCCGCCGTCCGCGTCGAACCGCGTGATGAACCGCCGCCGAGTCATCGCGAATCTCATCGCCCAGCTCTTGGAATTCCTGGGAAGTCTCGGGGCCGGCCCGCGCATCGGAGCGAGGCTCCAACTTCGTGAAGGTCGTGACGTGACGGAATCCGTCGGATGACCTTTTCGGAAGGGACAATCATTTGGTTCCGACGTAGATTGCCCCCGGATGGAGTCGTGGCTACCGACAGGCCGTCATCGGAGAGCACCTCGGAATGGACTCGGAACGCGTCCACTCGAAACTTCGCTTTCAGTGCGTGCTATGCGAGTCACCGCTGCGTGAGGGCTCGGAAGGAGTACTCAACTGCAGCGAGTGCAATGGGTCCTATCCGCTTCTCGCCGGGATTCGCATTCTGCACGTGAATCCGGATGGACTCCTCCGTGCGCATCTGGATGAAATCAGCGAGTCTTCCGGAGACGGCGGCGGGGTGCGCGAGCCCTCTCCTTCGCTCCAATCCGTAGACGCAATGGCCCGAGCGATCCAAGCCCACCTCGTCGCGGGAGCACGCGCGTCCGACGAAAACCGGAGGGCTCTCAAAGAGTTGTCGGGCCCGATCGAAGAGTATTTGGCTCGACGGCCGGCGGAGGAGAGCTTGCTGGCGCGCTTCTCGTTGCCTCCAAACCGTTGGCCGTTCAAGTTCGTGCTCCCCTACCTGTACAGAGACTGGTCTGGAACCGAGGAAGCGTCGTTCATTGCTTCGGTGTTTCGCGCCGCCATCGAGGATTACGGTGCGGGAGCGCGGGAGGTCGTCGCCGTGGTCGGCTGCGGCGGGAGCGGACTCCTCTACGAACTCTCCCCTCTTTTCGAGGAAACCGCGGGGGTCGACATTTCCATCCCGGCACTATTGTTTGCGGGAAGGCTGCTTCGGGGCGGCGAGTTGACGCTGTCCTTCAACTTTCCGAGTGACCGGGTTCCGCTCGAGCAGACGACGGTTCGGCTGAAGGGTCCGAAGCCGCGCCCGTCCCCAATCCACCTCGTTGCCGCGGACGCGTCGCGGCTACCGTTCGCCGATGCCAGCGTGTCGTGCGTGGCTTCCCAGTACTTGCTGGACCTCATGCCAGACCAACGGTCGCTTGCCGCCGAGCTTCACCGCGTTCTCGTGCCGGGAGGGCTTTGGTTGAGCTTCGGGCTTCCCGGTGGATTGACGAGCGAGGACGCGGCCGCACACGTGGACTTGTCTGGGTTCTTCTCTGGCGTCGGGTTTGATCTGGTGAAGGCGTCGCGAGAGCGATGCACCCATTTGGACATGTCCTCCCTCTCGCGCTGGCGAGGCACGGCGATCCACTGCAACGAATTCGCCGTTTGGCGAAAGAACCCGTCTACCACTGGGGGGCGTGAACGAGCGTTCGCCGACTACTTCTCCGGAAGAGGAGATTCCATCCTCCGTCGCCAACCCAGTCGATCGGACCGCATCACGATCTCGATCGCGAGTCAGAGGCGCTTCAAGGCCAAGAGCGTCGATGCGGTGATGAGGTTGGCGATTCATGCTGGGTCCGAGGATCTTCTTGCATTGGATCTTCCGGCGGAAGCGGCGGGGTTTCTCGATGAGTTCTTCGAGCGGATCGACGGTAAGCGCACGATTAGGGAGATCGTCGAGTCTCTCCGAACTACCCTGGGCGAGTTCATTCACGAAAAAGAAATCGTCTTGTTGATCAGGACGCTATGTGAGTTGGGACTGCTTCGCGTGTCGGTGGCTCCCGATTAGCCGACGCTGCAACGTGCAGAAACTCCACAGTGGCTTTGCCGCGCGGCGTCACTAGAGTTCGCCCTGCGGCGCAGTCGTAGACGTTCGGCAGCCCGCCGAGGCATTCACGACGCGCGATCGCTCCTAATCCGTGCGACGTCGGCGCGAGCAATGGGTCCCCAAGGCCGTGATGTTCTCCCTCCCGTGTCCTGCGCTTCGAGTTCCCGTGACCGCCGCGTCAACGGTGTCGGCGCCGGTGGAAATCTGCACACCACGCCGCTGTGCCTCGTTGCCTTCGCAGAGGCCCGCACGTTAGCCTTCCAGGCAGCAAGGAGGCATCATGGTGCGAATCACTGCGGCACCCGCTACGGAGTCTTGCCGGGTGATGGCGGAAGCCTACGCTGTCAACGACCGCATGAACCAAATCGTGCTCGAGAATCTTGATCCGCGAGCGTGGCGAGCCAAACCGCCCGGCGGCAAGGGACGCACCATCGCGGCGATCTTCTCGCACGTCCACAATATCCGTCGCAAGTGGCTGCGGCTCTCCGCTCCACATTTGAACCTGCCGGCCCCGCTCGACCGAGCCCGGTGCACGCCGAAACAGACCCAGTCTGCTCTCGCCGAGAGCGCGGCCCGCTGTTGCCAGATGCTTGCCGACGCGCTTGCGAATCCTGCGATCCGCAACGAGAAGTTCCGCCGCGACGGCTGGGCGCGGCCGTGGCCTGTCGGCGCCGCCATGTTCGCCTACATGATTTCGCACGACAGCCATCACCGGGGTCAAGTGTGCATGCTCGCAGGTCAACTCGGGTTTCCGTTGCCGAAAAAAGCCAACTACGGAATGTGGACTTGGGAGAGGTTGTGGAAGGAGTGCGGGTTTACGCACCCGCGGTGACCCGCGAGCGAGTGGCGTGCTGCTGATCGAATCGGATGCGTGCAGCGAGCAGTTCTTCACATACGAGTTCACCGAGCCTGGTATTGTCGGTTCGCATTTCGCATCACAACTTCCATTCGAGGAGGGTCCCAAGAGCCTTCAGGACATCGCACAGCTTTTCCTGGATCCGTGCAACCAAGGACTGACCGCGACGTTTCGGATGCTCTTCGCCTTCGTCGTCCTGTCTCACGACTGGATCAACGAGATTGAGATTTGCGGAGCTGCCGCTCGGTAGGCGGTTCCAGCTTGACCGTGAGAACGCCGTTTGGGATGAGCTCGGCTGGTGCGACTGGCATGCGACCCCACAGTCCGCCCAATGAGCGGACTCGAATCCCGACGAGGTCCTTTGGAAGATCCATCCTGAGATCGATCACGTTTTTCACCCCCTTCCGTTCGTTCACGTGACCGATCGACTGCTGCGTTTGATCCGATTCCTCGAGAGTGATCGTGAAGCGTTCTCGCCGGATGTCGCCGGAGCCGACGAGCTCGATTCGCATGGGGATGCTTTCCTGTAGCCGGACCTCCTGAATGGCAGTCCTACCTCCCTCGATGGTGACGCGACGCAGCTCGTCCGAAAAGCCGGCAGCGCGAACCTGAAGCTGATAGTGATCGCCCGGCGGAAGATCCGCGCGAAAGATGCCGTTGTCGAGCGCCAGCGTTCGCCATGTTTTCAATCCCGGCATGTCGAGAAACGGTAGCACCGACACATTCACTCGGATCGACTCCGGAAGGATCTCTCCATGCGGCGTGAGGACTCGGATCTCCAGCGAGCCAGGTCGCCCGAACTCGAATCGAGCGGGAGGGGCATCTGCTGTGAGGTCGTGCGCCATGCCCCAGGTCCCAACCGACGGAATCCAGAAGCGCAAGAGATACCGGCCGACCGGAATGGGCGGCGTGGAGAACGAGCCGTCGGCCTCTATGGGCAAGATCAACGGATCTTGCAGACTGACTCCGTGCACCGCGACCATCGTCGGAAGCGTCACACCGTCTGCGTGGCAGATGGCGCTGAGGGTTCCGAGGGCTGCTGGGCCGTCGGTCTCGAGGCGCAACGGATCCCTCGACGGAGTCAACTCCCTCACCTCCGCGTGCACGAAGCGGCCGCTGGCATCCAGGAGCTGGACGCAGAAGCGGCCGTTCGGATCGCAACCGGTGAACACGAACGTTCCATCCTCGCCGGTCAACTCGCTTCGGTCATCCGGTGGGAATCCGTCCACGAGGCTCTGACGGAGCCGGATGCGACGGCCCGCCACGGGTGCTCCGCTCTCCACGACGCGTCCATGCAGGATCGAATCCTCCGTGAGCACCATCGACTGAGCCGACGGATTCTCGTCGCCGATTTCTCCCCTCACGAAGCATGACTCCAGTGCTCCGCTCGTGTGGCGAAGCAAACGAAGGGCGTAAGGAGAGCGAGGGAGTCCATCGATGTCATACTCGCCCCAATCGTTCGTCGTCGCTCGGCGAGCGTCGAAAGGCGCTGGCAGGAGAACCTCGAGCGGCGCGTTCGCCACTGGCATTCCATCGCGGCCGACGATCCGTCCCGCCAGTCGGCCTGGTGGCGGCAACCGAAGCTCGATCTCGCGCTCGCCGATGTCGTCTGGAACGGGATGGAGCTGCGGCGGCTGGCCATCGGCGCGAATGAACAAGAACGCCGGGTATTGATTCGGATTCGTCGGTCGCAGGATCTGGAAGCGACCGTCGCCGTCGGTCACCGCAACTTCCGCCTGCACCCCGAGGACGAGCGTGAGTTCGGCACCGATGACGTGGCGATCCGGATTCGGTCGCTCGTAGCGGCAGACGACCCGCGCTCCGGCAACCGGAGCGCCGGTAGCGGCAATGATTCGACCGCGCAGCCGTCCTTCGTCCTTGCTCAACTCGAGGTCCAATTTGCCGCGGTGGGCGGATCCAACGAGCTGGCGTCGCGCGGGCAGTCGGCCGTCCTTCTTGGCCCAGACCCACTCGAGCGCGTCGACATTCGCCGCTCGGTACGAGCCCGAAATGTCGGAGCGCGCTACGACTCGCCGGCTCGTTCCCTCCGCATAACCCAAGACGATCTCCGCATCGGGAACGGGGGACCTGTCGACGTCGAGGACAGTGCCTTCGAGATCGACCGACCACGACCTCCTCCGCTCGTCAGATGCGCCCTCGAGCGATCGCGAGGCAACGTCGCTCGACGGTTCCGCAGCTGAAAGCGGTGCTGCGCCTACAGCGCCAGCCTCCGCCGGCACCGCACCCGGTCCACGGGCAAGCACCGTTGGGGCGGTGCCGCGGAGCGGGAATCGAAGGAGGATCGTCGTGAGGACGAGTCCGATCACAACGGCCGCGCAGCTCGCGACGCGCGGACGCCGGCGCAGCCATGCGAGGAACGCCGGAAGCGCGCCGAGCATACCGGTGCGCCGTGGGCGCTCGTGCGCCTCGAGTCTCTGCCGCAATCGATCCAGTCCGCGCTTGAGCTGCGAGCGAACGGTCGCCTGAGGGCGCTGAAGGAGGACTGCGATCTCCTCGATCGAGTGCTCCTCGAGGTATCGCATCCGGACTACGGTGCGGTACGGCTCGCTTAGCTCGTGAACACAGCGGAGGGCGAGCGAAGAAATAGGATCCGATCGCTCACGAACGAGCGGGATCGCCTCGGGCCTGGCAATCGCCTCCTCGCGCGATCGCCTCGCGCGCTCGCGTCGCGCGACGCGCGACGCCCGACGCAGCGCAACCAGTCGGAGCCAGCTGCGGATCTGACTCGAGTCCCCGGGCGGATGCTCGAGCGCCCTGATCATCGCTTCCTGAGCGATGTCATCGCACTCACCGCGGTGTGTGAGCTGGCGGCGGAGGAAGCGAACGAGATCACGCCAGAGCACCTCGAACTGCCGCGGTTCGTGAAGAAATGGAGCCATTAAGATTTCAAACTATCCAACGAGAACTCGGATGTCAACGCGCGCCGGCGCGTCGATCGGTCTAAAAAGATTTCTGCAACGGATCAGTTGTCCGCAGGCCATTAACTTCGCGAACTGGAGTGTCGAGACGCGAGGCATAACGAAGCCCATCGCCACGGCGGCCTCGGACTCCGACGGCTTAGACATCGGGCAGACCGTTCGTCGTGGCCCGACGATAGGATTGGCGTGCTGCATCGAGGATCGAGAAGTTGCACTGCCTCTCGTTCGTGCCACCGTGTGCGTTCGCAGCTCCGATGGCCCCGGAACCGTGTCCTACTCTTTCGGAGGAATCTCATGTATCTCGACCGTCTCGCCTTGTGGTTCGTGTTGTCCGCCTGCGCGGCCCTCGCTTTGCCGCAGAGAACCAACGCCCAGACGATTTGGTACGTCGATGCCTCCGCCGCGCCGGGTGGCGATGGGTCCAGTTGGCAGACGGCATTCGACACGTTGCAGCCTGCGCTCGATCTCGCCGCCACAGCCGACCAAATCTGGGTAGCCGCCGGGACCTACTACCCTACGACGCGATCGAATCCAGCCGATCCTCGCAGCGCGAGCTTCACGATGACGGCCCCTCGGCGGCTCTTTGGTGGCTTCGCCGGCACGGAAACGAGCATCAGCCAGCGCGATCCCGCGCTCTTCGACGACACGATCCTGAGCGGCGACGTCGGAGTCCAAGGTGTCACGTCCGACAACGCGTACCACGTGATCTTGCTTCCGAGCTTTTCCGCATCGGGATTCGTCAGGATCAACGGGTTCCGGATCACCGGCGGTTACGCCGTCGGGCAGGACAGCGGCGGGGGAATCGCCATCGGCCTCACGAACCCCGGTTCATTCAACCCTCGCGTGAAGCTGTACAACTGCACGTTGAACGACAACGCCGCCGATCGGGGTGGCGCCATCTCCGTGCAGAACTTCGGAGTCGTCCACCTCCTGCGATGCACGGTCGAGCGGAACACCGCGACGATTCGAGGGGGAGCCGTCAATAGCTTCACCGGCACGCTTCAAGCGGTCGACACTCGATTCATCGAGAACAAGACCGACAACCTGGGAGGCGTGCTCTATGTGGACTCATCCTCCCCCCCCATTGTGATCCAATATGCCAACTGCGTCTTCATCGCCAACACAGCACGTCGGGGAGGAGTCGCCTACATTAAGGGGGGAGCCCAATCGAGCGGGGAAGGTGACTTCTACAACTGCACCTTCGTCGAGAACAAGGCCCTTGAGATCGGAGGCGTGCTTTACGCGGTTACCAATCAGACCATGCCAGCGATCGCTCGAATCTACAATTCGATTCTGTGGAACAATTCTGCGCCTTCCAGCCCGTCGATCTTCGGCACCGGTCTGGACGTTCGCTACTCGGACGTTCAAGGAGGGTATCCGGGGACGGGCAACATCCAAGTCGACCCACAGTTTCTGACGGTCGACCAACCCGCTCCGGGTTCGCCGGTCAACGACGCGGGAAGCAACGCTCTCGTGATCCCAGACTTCCTCGACGTCGACGGCGATGGAGACACCGCGGAGCCGCTGCCCTTGGACATTCTGGATTGCGCTCGTCGTGCCGACGATCCTCTGGCGACGGATTCGGGCTCCGGGAGCGCCCCGCTCGTAGACATGGGAGCGTACGAGGCGAACCAGCAACGCTGTCCGTGAACGAACAACCCCGTCCCCGCGCATTCGGATCGAGAGCGACTCAATGCCCCTCGAGTCATCCATCACTCCGAGAGCACCACCATCGTGTTGCCGACGGAGAAGTTCATCGCCGGAGAATTGAGTCGAAACGTGCAGCCTACGGGGAATGATTAAGGGCAGGGACAGGATCCCGGAGAAGTCGTATTCGACACCGGAAGGCGTCGGTTAGCCTGACCCAGAAATTGGGCGCCTCGCCGCGCTCTTGAACATGCCGGCCAATCCCGGCGGCCGACTGGGAATCCGGATGTTCCTCGACGATGGTGCGGCGTTGTTCGATCGACCGATAGCGGCGGCTTGGCGGCCGGGTTCGATCGCATTCGGATCGATGCGGACGCCTTCGAGGCAATGCGGACAAAATCGAACTCGACGAGGGGCGAGCGCGTTGACGTGCTCTTCGAAGATCCCCTGGCAGCGTGGGCATGCGAGGATCCTTTTGCGTGTCCGATCAGTCGATTGCTTTCGCACGCCCGCATCATAGCGCAATCGCAGACGACACAGGGGCACGCATCGGCGCCGCATCCAGATTTCGAATCCCTCGACGTGCCGTCACCGACCGCGAGCGAGACTGCGCCGGCCCGCGACGCCGTTCCGCCGCTCGTCGAGACGCGGAGCCAAAGATCTCTCGAGCTTCGAGGAGACGCTGCTCCGCGCGGATTAGCGAGGCGCATGCTCCGCGCAAAAGAACGCTCCCGAATCATGCGTGAGTTGAGCGGTCGGCAGAGCGTGTTCCGCGCACGAGTACGTGGCGAATGACAAGGCGTTGGTGGTGACGAGGCGGCCATCCGATTCGCCGCACACACTATTACCGCAGGGTCCTTGACCGTCATACCACCGGCCCGCTTGGCCGCAAGGCAATCCGAAGGTCCAGGGAAACTCGCAAGGTCCAGATTTCACCGATTCATGGCTCATGTTGCGCCTCTCTCGTCCGTCCGTGGCACCCAACAGCGCTCCGTTTTCCGGAACTGCGGCGCCCGTGCGCGGAGAAGCTCGCAATCGACTGGACCTTCGAAATGTGCTTCGACTCCGCGGACAAATACACGCGAGAAGAATCGACTGTGAATGATCAGCACTTCGTTGTCGACCGACACGTCGCGAACCGCCGTTCAAGACGTTTCGCTCGGGTATCCTACGTCGGCTACGGAGACTGAAAATCGGGGAGCCGCTGATTGCGTCGTCAGGGATTCCCTTACGTCGAACTCCGGCGAGCGATGGGCACGCACGTGCCGATGCGCTCCGCCCGAAACTCCTGGCGCCTCGATCGACACTCGCTTCCCGAGGGAGCCGCCTCTCCTGGTTCGGACCGCACTCGATCGGCTCCGCGATGTCGCATCGATCCCGATCCGGATGGCATCCGCCGTTCGAGGCACGAGGGGACCGTTGCGGCGATGACACGTCGCAGACTCAGTCCGATCCGGGACATCGACCGAGAGGTCTGGGGCTTGAGGCCGCTAAACGGACTAGGAGCGAGCAGCGCGCGTTTCGGCTGCCTTCTTCGCCGCGAGTGAACGGTTTCGCGCGCCCTTCGTTCGCGCCGCCTTTCGCGCGGCTTTCGAGCGCGCGGTCTTTCCACGCCTAGCCGCACTCGTTCGGGCATGACGTGCCAGTGCCTCGGGCGTCGCGGCCTGATGCCCCTCGTGCTTCAGGGCGTTCTCGGATGCACGAGAGCGCGTCGACGACGCGTTCGCGCTCGGGTGCTTGCCCTTCTCGTAGTCGCGCTCCGCACGGCGTCGCGTCCGCACCGATGCTTGACCCTCGGCTGGTGGAGGCAGATGCACGCCTGCGCGTCGCGCCTTCGAGAGGCCAATTGCGATCGCTTGCTTCGTGGAGCGCGCGCCGTGCTTGCCCTCTCGAACGTGATGAATCTCTTCGCGGACGAATTCGCCCGCCTGAGTCGAGGGAGACTTGCCCTGACGTTTGTCTTTTCGCGCTCTTTCGAGCGTCTTTTTCTCCGGCATGGTTCCCGTCCTTGTCTCGTTCAGTGCAGACGATTCGTTAGTTCGAGCTGCCGTTCGCGCGACGTTCGCGAGTTCTCAGCTCGGTACTGCTGGGGTAGTCCTGCCCCGCGCGTCCGTCGACCGTACCATCGATGCTCCGCAGCAGCATCGAGGCATCGCGCTCCCGCCGCCGCCCGGCGCTGCTCCCTTCGTCACCTGGATCTCGCAACCGCATGTCGCATCCGGACAGCGATAGGTTTCACCCTTCAACAGAGCCATATTCTTGATCTCCGGGTCATCGTCACCATGGCGGCTCCATCGACGCGCGAGACGGTCTAGCGAAATGCGTACCCCTGTGCTCAGCGGACTTGGCCACAGCGCCTGATTCGAGAGGGATCAAGCGATCGACGAAATACGCCGCGTCTGCGTGCTCGCGTCCACAGAGGCGGCGAGCAATCCCGACAATACGAGCGGCAAGCTGTGCAAGCTCTCCAGGGCCGGTGTCGTGTATCACAGAGCCTTTTCCGGTTTCCGGATCCCGTCACGGCGGCATCGAGTCGTATTGAATCGCGCGGTCCCGCTCGTGATCCGCGTGGAGGTCCGCGCTCATCATCGTGAACCCCGAGACCGTCATCCGGTGGCACCGGGCCGGATTCCGTCTCTTCTGGCGATGGCGGTCGCGAACCGCCTTCTTCACTGCCACGCACGTTCGCCAACAGACTCCGTCGCGATGCACCGAGAATCGATCTCCGGTGCTTCGGAGCAGATTCAGCGCGTGCGTCGAATCGCGAGATCGCCAACGGGAAACAGCATCACCACTCCCCGCTGACGTTGCACGATCGCCGGCAACGAGACCCGTTCAGTCGGATGGAGTTGTCGGAAGGCACAGGACAGGGAGGCGACAGAGCCTCAGGACGGCAGACTACGGAACCCAGCCGGGCAACGCCGCCGCCTGCCTCACCCAGGTTTCCATCTGTGCCTCGTCGAGGGAGTCGCCCTCATGGATGTCGAGGTACCGCGTGTCCTTGCTCTTGCTGGCGCCGGGCGGGACCGGTCGCAGCGACGTGCCGCGGAAGAAGGCCACCTTCACGTAGTGGGTGAAGACGTGGAACGACAGGAACCAGCCCTGGCCCTCGATGCCGTAAAAGGGAGAGTTCCACTTCACGGCCTTGCGCACGTTGCGCACGTTCCGCACGATGAGCGCGTCGAGGCGCTTCCCGATCTCGCGCTTCCAGCCCGGCATCGCGGCGATGTACGCCTGCACTGGGGCGTCGCCGTCCGCCTTCGCGATTCGCGGGTTGCCGCCTGAGAGTCGGACGACCTTCTCGCCTTTTCGCGCCTTGATCGGCTTGGCCTCTCTCGCACCTGGCTTGGCCATCGCCGGCATGCCATTCTGGGCCACTGCGGCCTTCACGAGCGCCTTGAACGCGCGCGCGTCGACCTTCTCACCTTCGTGGATGTCGATCGCCCTTCGCGTATTGCCTTCCAAGCTGGAATTGAAGAGGCGCGATGGGTCTGGGATCCTGGCCCCTCGGGCGAACGTGAGTTTCACGACCTTGGTGTACGACTCCCCGGTGCACACAATCCCATGGTGTGACCAGACCGGAGTGCCCCACTTCCATTCCTCGGTCATCTCGGGATCGGCGTCCAGGATCAGCGCGCGCATGCGGGCCAGTATCTCCCCGCGCCATCCCGCCAGGTCGCGGATCCGCTGGTCGATGAGCTGGGAAGCGGATTTTCCGGTCTCTGGCTCACGGCTCTTCATACCCGCTACGACCGCTCCTTCGATGGGTTCCATACACTCATGCCTTTCGGAGCCTCGGTCGCCCCGTGGGATAAGCTGGATAGCGCCCGTTTCCTACGTCCAATACGGTTGGTCATGTCAAATCCCGCCCGCCGCAGCCACGGCGACGACCCGTCTTACCGCATCATACGGGGGTGTCAAGTCGATTGAGTTTCTGCACACTACGCCGATCAGAGTTTGGTCACGGTGTTTCCGCTACCGTTCGTCACCCACATGTTCGCGCCATCGAAGGCGATGTAGCGTGGAATGGCGCCCGCGGAGAACGTCCCCAGGTTCGTTCCGTCGCTCGCGCGAAGTTTCGTGACGGTGTTGTCGGAGCCGTTCACGACCCAAATGCTCGTGCCGTCGAAAGCGATTCCGGTCGGAAGCGAGCCCACGGGGAACGTTCCCAGGCTCTGGCCGTCGATGGCGCGCAGCTTCGTGACGGTGTTGGCTCCACTGTTCGCGACCCACATGTTGGCGCCGTCGAACGCAATGCCGCCCGGGCTATTTCCCACCGGGAACGTCGCTCGGTTCATTCCGTCGCTCGCGCGAAGCCTCGTGACGTCGTCGCTGAATCCGTTCGTCACCCACACATTCACGCCATCGAAGGCGACGGCGTTGGGAGTGGTACCGGTGTCGAGATTGTCTAGGAGCATTCCGTTGCTCGCCCGGAGCTTCGCGACGGTGTTGGTGCCGCTGATCGCCACCCAAATGTTCGCGCCGTCGAAGGCGATGCCGAGTGGTCCGTTGCCAACCGCGAAGGCGCCTAGAACTTGGCCGTCTCTCGCGCGGAGCTTCGTGACGCTACCGCTCCCGGAGTTCGTGACCCAGATGTTCGCGCCGTCGAAGGCGACTCCCACGGGGAACGAGGCCACCGGGAAGAAACCGAGGTAGGCGCCATCGCTGGCGCGGACCTTCGAGACGTTGGCGCCCGTGTTGTTCGCGATCCAGAGGTTCTCGCCGTCGAAGGCGATGCCGGCGGGATTCGTTCCTGCCGGGTAGGCGATCCCCGTCTGGTTGGCCTGGTACCAGCGAAGCGTCGCGATCTGGAGGGGGTTGATCCCGCCAGGCGGCCGGCCGACCCACTGGCCCGACGCGTCGATCACGTTTCGTCCGGCGACCGCGAGGGTCCCGTTCACGTCGAGCGTCGCCGACGGTGTGGACGTACCGACGCCGACGTTGCCCGCGTTGGTGATGAAGAAACGCGTGACGTTGTTCGACCGGAAGTCGACGACGTCCCCCGTTCCTCCGTTGTTCGCGAAGAACATCGTGCCCGAGCTGGAGCCACGGAAGAACGCTCCGCCAAACACGTCGAGCAGCGCCATGGGGTTGGCGGTGCCGATCCCGATCCGTCCACTTCGCTCGGTCATCACCGAATCCCCGATGGTGGTCGGACCAGTGAATTTCGGAATCTTGTTCGTCGTGCCGCTGCCCGTGATCGGCTGGGCGGCGGCGTGAGTCGCAACGCCGGCGACGACAAGCGTGGCGAAGGTGTCGAAGAAAGAGCGAGCTCGAACGCAAACCATCGAATTCCTCCTCATTCTCTGACGGAGTCTTCGTTGCACCGTCTCTCCAAACGTGAATCGTGGTCAAAAAGAACGGAGAATCCAAGGCCATGCAACGCGAAAATGCGATAGGTGCAGGCGCACCGCCGACGGAGATCACTCCCGAGCCCGTCTGCCAGCTCGATGTGACGAGAGGAATCTCGAAGAAATGCCACGCTGCTCGTCGCGTTGGCGAACGAGGCCGTGCGGCGCGGGAAACCGGTTCGATTCATCTCGAATGGTCTTGCGGCCCCACCATCGCAACCGCGTGATCGCATGAGGCATCGAGGTCGAATGGAAGCCTAGAAAGAGCCGGTGAAAACCCAGCACGCGCGGATCTGTCGAGCTGCGGCAGTGGTGACTTCGAAAAAGGCTGCTGTGCGGTCCACCCGTTCGTTCCTTCCGAATAAAATGATCGTGACGGTGGACTGGCGTGGACTGGAGTGTCTATCGCAGAGGTTCAGCACTCCGATATCGTGAGAGTGTCTTGGCGCGAAGAATGAAGAGAGGAAGGAACGCGAATGGCCGCTAATGTTCCTCTAATTCCCATACCGCAGCCCCCGGGTCACCTGTTCGTCGGCAACTTGTTCGACCTGGGAAGCAGCACACTCATCGAGAGCATGACGTCGCTCGCCCGGGAGTACGGACCAATTTACCGGCTCGAGTTGCCGGGCGGGAACTCACGGATCGTGGTGTCAGGGGTTGGTCTCGTCGACGAACTGTGCGATGAGTCCCGCTTCGACAAGCGCCTGGGACCGGGTCTTCGAGCACTGAACGACGGCCCGACGGGACACGGCCTGTTCACCTCGGAGACCACCGACCCCTACTGGCGCAAGGCGCACAACATTCTCCTGCCCGCGTTCAGCCAGGACGCGATGCGCAGCTACCACCCGATGATGCTCGACATTGCGGCGCAGCTCGTGCAGAAGTGGGAACGACTCAACCCGGACGATACGATCGATGTGCCGGCCGACCTGACGCGCCTCACGCTCGACACCATTGCCCTGTGCGGCTTCAACTATCGATTCAACTCCTTCTATCGCGACACCCCTCATCCGTTCGTCGTGGCGATGTTGGGCTCCCTCGCGGCCGCGCAGGCCCAGTCGCGCCAGCTTCCCATCCAGAAGAGGCTAGATCACAAACTGAGCCGGGAGCTGGAGGTGCACGGCGAGTTCATGGCTCAGACGGTTCGGCGCATCATCGAGGAGCGCCGCGAGTCCAGCACCACCGGCACTTTCAACGACCTGCTAGACCGCATGCTCACTGGTGTCGACCGGCAGTCCGGCGAGTCGCTCGACGAGACGAACATCATCGCCCAGTGCATCACCTTCCTTGTGGCCGGGCACGAGACGACCAGTGGCCTCCTGTCGTTCGCACTCGATGCGCTCCTCAAGAACCCTGCGGTGCTGGCGCGGGCCTATGACGAGGTGGACCGTGTGCTCGGCGCGGACCTGAGCGTTCTCCCAACGTACGCGCAAGCGCACCAGATGCCCTACGTTTCACAGATTCTCGATGAGACGTTGCGGCTCTGGCCCACGGCGCCGGCCTTCAACCGCCACGCCTACGAGGACACGGTGATCGGCGGCAAATACAGACTCGAGAAGGGCGACACGGTAACGATTTTGATCGGCATGTTGCATCGCGACCCCGGAGTCTGGGGTGAAACCCCGGAGCAGTTCGACCCGGAGCACTTCAGCCCGGAGAACCGCGCCCGGATTCCACGGAATGCATACAAGCCGTTTGGCACCGGGCAGCGCGCCTGCATCGGACGCCAATTCGCGCTGCAAGAAGCAAACCTGGTGCTCGGCATGCTCCTGCAACGATTCGAATTCGTGGACTTCGCCAATTACCAGCTGCACATCAAACAGACGCTGACGATCAAACCCGAAGATTTCCACATCAAGGTCAAGCGGCGAGCCGGGCGCAGTTCCGAAATGCGCGCGGCGGTCTTGCCTGGCTCTGTCATGTCAGCGTCGAACGCGGAGCCCGCGGCCGCGCCGGCGCCTGGCGTCAATGGGCACCACACGCCGTTATTGGTGCTCTACGGCTCGAACCTGGGCACCGCCGAAGGTCTCGCCCACACTATCGCCCGCGATGCGATAGGCCGCGGGTTCACCGCGACGGTGAGCGCGCTCGACGACCACGTCGGCACGCTGCCCGCGGAAGGCGGCGTTGTCGTAGTCACCGCCTCCTACAACGGCCAGCCACCCGACAACGCGGCCAAGTTTTGCCGGCGGCTCCAAGATCCATCCCTCCCTTCCAACGCCTTTGCCGGCGTGCGCTACACCGTGTTCGGCTGCGGGAATCGCGACTGGGCAGCCACATACCAGGCGATTCCCACGTTGATCGACACCCAGCTCGAGAAGCATGGCGCCAACCGAATCTATCGGCGCGGCGAAGGCGATGCCCGCGGCGACTTCGACAGCCAGTATCGCGCTTGGTACGGGCCGCTGTGGGAGTCCGTCGCGGCGGCGTTCGGCCTCTCGGGAGACGTCGTCAGAGCCCACGCCGGCGGCCCGCGCTTCTCGCTGTCGTTCGTCAACAAGCAGGCCGCCAACCCGATCATCACGTCGTACAGCGCGGCGGCCCTGAGGGTGCTGGTCAATCGCGAGCTGCAGAATCGAAACGGCGACCGGCCGTCCGAACGCTCCACGCGGCACCTGGAACTCGCGCTCCCGTCGGGCGTCACCTATCAAACTGGGGACCACTTGGGCATCGTGCCGCGAAACGGCCTCGACCAAATCCGGCGTGTGCTCCTGCGGTTCAAGCTCGACCCGGGCTTGTACCTGACGATCACCCCCAGCTCCAACGCCGCGACGCACCTTCCGGTGAACGAGCCGGTGCCTCTGGTTGGCGTGCTCGCGAGCCGCGTTGAACTTCAGGACGTGGCAACGCGCTTTCAGCTCGCCGCACTCGCCTCGTCTGCGCAAGATCCTACGCAGCGCGACAGGCTCCTCGAGATGACAGGGGACGACGACACCAGCCAGGCGCGCTACCGGGAGCGGGTCTTCGTCCGGCGTGCGTCGATCCTCGACCTGCTCGACGAGTTCCCCTCGTGCACACTGCCGTTCGAGGCTTACCTCGAGATGTTGCCGCCTCTGCGTCCGCGGTACTACTCGATCTCGTCGTCGTCGTTGGCGGCACCAAGTGCCTGCAGCGTTACCGTCGGGGTCGTCGAGGGGCCGGCGCGCAGCGGACGCGGCACATTCAAGGGAATCTGCTCGAACTGTCTGGCGGCGGCTCCCCCGGATGCCACGGTTTACGGGTTCATCCGCCGGCCCACGATTCCGTTTCACCCGCCGGAGAACCCGCACGTTCCCATGATCATGGTTGGTCCCGGCACGGGCGTCGCGCCGTTTCGCGGCTTCCTGCAAGAGCGGGCCGCGCTCAAGCAGAAGGGTGTTCCGATCGGCGAGTCGCTTCTGTTCTTCGGCTGCCGCGATCCACTTCAAGATTTCCTCTACGAGGACGAGATGCGGGGATTCGAAGCGGCAGGGGTGACGCGCCTCCATGTCGCGTTCTCGCGCGAGCCAGGCAAGCCGAAGACGTACGTGCAGCACGCCATCCGCGAGCAGTGCGACGACGTGTGGCGGCTCCTCCAGCAAGAGGCGGTGATCTTCGTGTGCGGGGACGCCTCCCGCATGGCGCCGGACGTCAGGCAAGGCTTCGCTGGCGTGTTCCGCGAACGAACGGGCGCCTCGGAAACCGATGCGCAAACGTGGCTCGCCGGTTTGGTGGCGACGCACCGCTACCTCGAGGACATCTGGGCGTCGTCGACGTGAGCGGCGATCGAGACGATTCCCGCCGCAGGCGACGTGTCGCGTTTGCAGGCTTGATCGCAAATTCGACCGTCTTACACATAGAGTCGAGCGCGGATCGAAAGTAGACACCCTTGTCGCGAGCGTCTGCGTTATTCACGCTCGCCCCGATGCCGTCGCGATTCCCGGCGCCGCATCGCGACGGCGCGAGCGCGTGAGGCGTCAGGGTCAAACGGAAGCCAAGGGAAAAGAACTTCGGCGTTCCTCTTTTCCAGACTGCCTATTTCTGGCGCGTCGATTCAGTGCCGCAACGAGCGTCGAGTTCGGGACGACGGCCGCGGCCAGCTTCACGATGACCAACGACACGTCGATCACGGCGATTTCGCCCGCCGCCAGCGCGGGAACCGTCGACGTCACGGTGGTGTCGGCAGGCGGTGCAAGCGCGACGACCGGCGCCGATCAGTTCACGTTCGTTGGCACGCCGACGGTGTCGAGCCTGAGCCCGAACTCCGGCTCGGTCTGGGGCGGCACGCCCGTCGCGATCACCGGCGCGAACCTCTCAGGCGCGACCTCAGTACTCTTCGGCGATACCGGCGCCGGGTTCACCGTGGACAGCGACACATCGATCACGGCGATCTCGCCGCCTGGGGAAGCGCCCGACACGGTCCGCGTGACCGTGACGAGCATCGGTGGCACGAGCGCCATCAGCCCCGCAGCCCGGTTCACCTACACCGCGCCGCCGACGATCACCGGCGTCTCGCCGGCGACTGGACCCGTGCGCGGCGGCGAGACGGTCGACGTGCTCGGGACGAACTTGCCGTCGGACGCCATGGTTTGGTTCGGCGACACCTCCGCGACCGTCGTCTCGCGAACCGGATCCTCGCAGATCCAGGTGCAGACGCCGCCCGGCTCCGCCATCGGACAAGTCGTGGACGTGAGTGTGACCGAGTCAGGCGGGATCGCCACCCTGGCGAACGCGTACACCTACACCGCGAATCCGTTCGAGATTCGGCTCCTCGCGGTCGACGCTCGAGCCGGTGGTCAGTTCACGATCCAAATAACGGGACCGCCCTACGGAAACTATGCCCTCGCCGGATCCGCCGGCGGTGGGCCGTGGGTCCCGCTGCCGGTGACGCATCCCGAGCTCTCGATGGACCTCGGGCCCAGGCCACTCTTCTCCATACAGATCTTCGCGAAGACGTTTGCCGGCGGAACGTCGCCCAGACTCGACGCCATCGGTGAGGCGGAGGTGACCGGCACCATCCCCGCGAACGCGCCCGCTCCGAGTCGTTACTATTGGCAGGCAGCCGCACCGGGAACGACGTACACGAAAACGAATCAGCTCGCGGTGTCGATCGGCCCGTAGACACGAGCCGACACGCGAGCTCGAACGTTGGCGCAGACGCAGCCCGCCGGTAATGGAAGTCGAGTCCTCTGAGCGTCGGACGCTGGAGGGGAAAACGTTAAGCCCCACCGCGGATTCTCTCGCCATCCGGACGACGAGATCCTCGATCGCCTTCATCGCGCCCGGTCGCCCGGTTCGCGTGCGATGAAACCTCCACCGTCGCGCGATCGAGTCGCGATATCGAAGGACGATTCTCTCTCGCATGAGGGTCGTCGCGATCTCGGAAACCATCGTCCGGCCGATATCGTGCGCCTTCGCGGCGACGCGACGCGAAGGTTCGATCTCAGTTCTGGCTCACCGGTACGACCGTGTTGGCATCGCGGATGACCACCCAGCTGTTTCCCCGTCGTTCGAGAATGGAGAGAGAATGGCCCGCCATCGTCGACGAGGTTTCTGAGCGCTTGTCCGTCATCCTGAGGGAACTCTTCGACCATAGCCAGGCATGGTCGCCCAGCACTCTGATCTCCTGGATCGAGCAGTCGAGTTCGAACACCGTATTCGGATCGGTAGCGGTGACGGCGGCAGCGAAACTCTCTTTGTCCATTCGGTCGGCGCCCGGAACGAGGAACACGGCATCGTCCGCGATCAGGCTTCTCGCCAATTGGAGGTCGCCTTCTTTGGTGGCTTTCATCCAGCGCTCGAACCACTGGCGGACGGCGTTCTCGTCGTTCCCCATGAGAGGCTTTCCTTTTTCAGCCGGCACTGCACAACTGATGAGCAGGAAGATGAAGAGGCTGAGCGGGAATAGAGTCTTCATCACGAATGCGCTCCTGTCGTCCTTCGCGAGAATTCACTCCGCACGCAATCAGCGGCGAGCCGCTCTCTATGTTGATTGCGCCGACGCTTCTATGGGCTGCTGGCTACTCCTAAACGACTCCACTGCCCCTGTGATCGCGCCCGCAATGGCGCCGGCCCCGGCGAGGAAAGTACCCACGAACAAGGTAGTGGCTGAACTGTCACTCGACGGTGCAGCGCCCGCCATCACCTGTACGATGGCGAATCCGACAAGAAAACCGATTCCGCCCCCGGCGAACGGATAGACCCACGCGCGTCTCATGAAGCACCTTCGTATTGAAGTCATCGAACGGCTGTCGCCGGATGATACCGCCGCTCAGCTCGGTACCCCGATGCATCCGTGCTCGCCATCTTGAGCGCGAGTAATGCGAAGGTTGCCTCCATCGCGACGACTGGGGCGAGCATTTCGAACGCCGGTCTAGATGGCACGTCAGACCGCGAAGGCCCTCCGGAGGATGAATCAGCGAGACGGCCGACGATCAGAGCGACGATTCCAGAGAGCAGAATCGCGAAAAACCTGAGGGCGACCAGCCTTCCGGGGCCAGGATTCCGCTGGCCCGCGAGATACGACGGTTATCGCTCAGGACAAGAGCTGGATGATCTGATCGCACTCGCGCTCGGCTTCCTTGCGAGAGTGCGGATGCTGGAACGCGATGACCTCCATCAGTGAATCCTTGAACTCGATCCGAGCGCGAGCGTACTCGCGATGGACCTGAACGACTTCCTCTCCCCAGAGTTTCGCGATCTCACGAATCGGCATGTCCTCGCGGAACCTCAGTCGGAGAATCTCGACTCGCTTGTGCGCGTCGTCGCCGAGATTCCCGGCGCGAGCTTCGTAGAGCGCAGCGGCTTCCCGAACCAACGCTCTCGCCCACGCGCGGTCGAAAACGCGGGAGAGGCTCGTCTCCGACGACTCGAGGTCGCTCGGCACCGAGTCGGTCGTCGCCGATTCGCCACGCTGATTCTTGGCGTCGAATCTCGCGGCCACGTTGCGGATGATCCCGAACAGAAACGAGCGGAAGCCACCCGGCCGGTCGGAGTCCACGCGCTCGAGCGCGCCTCCGGCCTTGAAGCACTCGACGAACACGTCCTGCACGGCGTCGTCGATTTCGCTTCGTCTTCCGGATCCGCTCCATCGAGCGCAGAAGTAGGCACGGATGACCGGCTCGTAGCGGCGTGCGAATTCATTGCGGTCCGCGCGGCGACCCGCGGCGGCGCCCATCACGACGGTCCAACACGTGGGCTCGCCCAAAGCCATGGCGGCATCGTACCGGATTGCGGCGACGTTGGAAATCGATCCGCGTTCAGTCGCGACGAAGCCTCAACGCGGCCTCGGCTTCGTCCAGATAGCGCAAGAGTTCGTCGTCGGTCGGCTGATGCGCGCGCGTCCACGCGAGAACTTTTTCGTACCAGGCGACAGCTTGTTCGTGCGCACCGAGGCCTTCTTTCGCCATCGCGAGAAAAACGCAATCGGTCGGCCTGGCATCGCGATGAAGTCTAATCGCTTGCTCGAGTGCCTCGACGCTGCCGATGAAATCCCCCGTGCGATAGCGCGCGATGCCGAGCGTGTACCAGAGATCTCCATTGCTCGGATCGCTCTTGGTGGCACGAGAGGCGAGGTTCAGCGCAACCGCGGCATCGCGAAGGCTCACGTCGGGACACGTGGCACGGAGCCAGGCGAGCCCGTCCATCGCACCCACGTTCCCCGGCTCGAGGATCAGAGTCTGCCCGAACTCGTCGATCGCCGTTCGGAAGTCGCTCATGTAGCACGAATCCTTTGCCAGGTTGAGATGAGCGATCGCCGACTGCGGATCGAGCCGAACCGCTTCTCGAAACTCCAGGATCGCGTCGTCGAGGTAGCCCTGCTTCTTGAGCACGGCTCCGAGATTCTGGTGAGCAGCGACGGCGGTCGGAACACTCGGTTCGAGATGCAGCGCTTCCCGGTACTCGTTCGTGGCCTCCTGTAGACGTTCTTGCGCCACGAGCACGTCCGCGAGAGCCGCATGTGCCATCGCGGCGTCCCCGGGATTTCGCTTTTCGATCGGCTCGGCAGCAAGAAGTTCGATTCCTCGACGCACCTCGGCTTCGCCACCGTGGAGGTCGCCGCTGTCCTGAAGTGCGCACCCGAGTGCGAGACGCACCTGGGGATTCGCGGGAGCGAGCCGGACGGCTTCCTGTTCTTCCACGACGGCTCCTTGCGCATCGCCCTTGAATCGAAGCGCTTCGCCGAGGCCGAGGTGAACCAACCAGCTCTCCGGCGCGATCGCGACGGCTCGCCGAGCCGACTCGATCGCCGCGTCATAGTCTCCGCGCAGCACGAGCGCGTTGCCGAGCTCGGTCCAACCTTTGGGACTCAACGGACGAATCGCCGTGGCCGCCGTCAGGAACCGGATGGCATCGACGCGATTCGCCGACGCATCGTCGTTGAGCCAGTCGCCGAGGTAGAAGTTCGCATAGAAATCGCCCGGGTACGCATGCTGATACTCGCGGGCCACGGAGAGCCCTTCGGCCGTGAACCCCGAGTTGTGAAGCCAGTAGCTCATCAATTCGAGCGTGACAGCGGGCATCGCAGGCAGATTGGGATCGCTGGCCATTCGCCGCAACGCGTCGCGATCGTTTGCCAGGATCGCCTCACGAAACCGGCGGCGGGTGGGATCCGCGTCCGCTCGCAGGGCGATTCGAAGCCGCTTCTCCCACGAGACGTCGTCCGTTCCGAGGTGGAGTCGAAGTTGCAGCGCCGAATAGTCGAGCGCGACCACGAGATGGGTCGCGATTCGGCTCAATTGGATCTGCGCCGCCGCTTCGTCGGGATCCATCGTGTCCAGGTCCAAACCATATTCACGGAACGCGGCGGCCCATTCCGCGTCGAGCGGCACGAGATCCGTCAGGATCGTGAATCGTTCCTCGATGTGATCGAGCTGTTCGATCATGCGTCGGTCTCGCGCGCGGCGATCGTCGTCGGCGCGCGCGTTCTTTTCCGACGATTCGGCTTGCGCGAGAAGCTTGGCGACGCGACCCAGCGTATCCAGGTCCGACTCGTCGGGACGCGCCAGCGCGGAGGCGCTTCGCGCCGCTGCGACCGCTTCGGCCCATGCCGCCGAGCCGCCGCGCTCGAACGCGCCGGCGATCGCGGATTGCGCGGCGTCGATCGCTTGCGCGACGGCGCGATTGGCGTCCGCGAGGCGCTCGCGGCGGCCCCGTTCGAAGAAGACGAATGCCGCGGCGCCCAGCGCGACAGTCACCGCGAGACCGACGGCGAGGACGCGCGCACGGCGCTCGGCGCTGGCTCGCGCGGAGGCCGCCGTCACGGCGAGTGCCGCCGCGTGCGCGCGCTCCTCCGCGGACGCGAGATGCGACACGACCGCTTGGGCGACGTAAGCCGCGTTATTCGGCCGATCCGACTTCGCCGGCGACAAGCACGCCTTCGCCAGACCGACGAGATCGGAGTCGGCTCCGCACGCGTCGAGGCGCTTCGTCGCTGCCATGAGGTCGCCGCGCGCCGCGCGCGTCGTTCGTGCGCGGGGCGCGCCGCCGGTGATCGGCGGCTCGCCGGTGAGGATCTCGCAAAGGATCGCGCCGAGACCGAAGACATCGGTGCGTTCGTCGACGTCGTCCACGTCGCCGCGCGCTTGCTCGGGCGACAAGTAGCCGGGCGTGCCCATGACGAGACCGGCGGACGACCGAACCGAAGTCTCGCGTTCCGGCACGGATTCGACGACGCGATCCTCCGGCGCGCGCGCCTCGCGACGCGTCCCGTCGAGGACCTTCGAGAGCCCCCAGTCCATCACCTGGACTTCTCCGAAGGCCCCGACCATCACGTTCGCCGGCTTCAAGTCCCGGTGCACGACCCCGCACGCGTGCGCATAGGCGACCGCCTGGCACACCTGCTCGAAGATCCCGATGAGCTCCCGTTGCGAGTCCGAACCGGACCGCGCGGCGAGCATCGTCGCCAGGGTTCGGCCCCGGACGAGCTTCATCGCAAGGTAGGGGCGGCCGTCCGAGAGCGCGCCGATGTCGTAGACCGGCACGATCCCCGGATGCTGGAGCTGCCCGCCGATCTTGGCCTCGTCGAAGAACCGACGCAGGATGCTCGGATCTTCCGGCTGACGGTCGAGGAGGATCTTCACGGCGACGTCGCGATCCAGATCGACGTCGCGCCCGCGCCAGACCGTGCCGATTCCGCCGCGAGCGATCTCTTCGAAGAGCCGATACCGCTCGGCTCGCGGAGGTTCGATGGGAGCGTCGGATCCCGCATCGGGAGAACGCCCGCCGCGTTCCCGAAGGAACTCGTCGGATGACGAACGGGACCGGCGTCTCAAAGACTCGATGAAGCGCGCCGTCGAGGCCTCCTCGCGTCCCTCGTCGCCTCCGAACGCGGCGCGCAGCACGCCGTCCAACGGGTCCTGATCGTCGACGAACTGATCCGAATCGCCTTCGAGCATGGCTGTCCCCTCGCGACAACGCGCGGACGACTTCACCCTCCTCGCCCGTTCGCTCACCACGATGGCGCCGTGCGTGAGCCCAGGTCAAGCGTGCAGCGGCTATTCGTGATCCGTCGGGTCGTTGAACAGGACCGTGAGCTTGATGCTCCCGTGGCCGAACTGCGGATAGCCCGCGGTCGACGCGTCGCCCGGGTCGAGATTGGACGCCGTGTCATCCGGCGGAAAGATCACGAGCGACTGAAGGAATGCCAGGAGCGCTCCCCGCTCGCCGCCGAGCGCGACGAACGCGTCGCGCGAATCCGTCGCCTCGCCGCCGTGCCGGCGAATCACCTCTTTTAGATTGATGCTGCGGCCGTCGTGGCCGTAGGGCGCAGTGGTCCCGACTCCCCAAAGCGGCGTCGTGAGGAACTCGGTGCGCATCGTGCCGTCGTAGTTGCGCTCGTGGAACGCTGGCCCGAGGTCGTGGCGCTTGAAGTCGGTGAAGATGTTGCGCACGACGAACGACTGCAGGCGCGGCCGCTTCAGCGTCGGCAGGCCGCTCCCGTCGTCAAGGGAATCGAAGAGCGGAGTCGCCGTCGCGAACATCTCGTTCCACCCTCCGCGGACGAGATCCACCGTCGTCTCGACGTCCGCGACGCGACGATCGTGGTCGATCGTGAGATCGGGCACGTGACATCCGGCGCAGCCGATGCGGACGAACGTGGCTCGACCGCGTCGCGTGAGGTTGGTGACCTGCGGCGTCGCCGGCTTGAAGTAGTTGAGCAAATAGAACTCGAAGTGATCGACGAGACTCGTCGGCACTTCGTTCGCCACGCCGTCGTGGTCCGGATCGGCCGCCGCGTCGGCGCTGGGCGGCGCATCGACGGGATCGAGCGAGCCGTCGAGCACCATGCCGGCTGGCGTCACGACACGTCCGCCCGCATGCGCCGCCGCGAGATCGGGATCGACCGCTTGGAGTCCCATTTCCGCCTGAAGCGCACCGACCACGAACTCGCGGATCGAAGTCGTTCCGCCGTGAGCGAAGAACGGCCGAACGCGGAGATCGGGATCGACACCTTCGACGGCGGTCGTGTCCACGCTTCCGTCCGGATGCGCGGTGAGCGATCCGAATCGAATGCCCTTGGCCACGAGCGACCGGGTCGTCGCGGATCCGCTCGAGCGCGCCGCGGAAACGGCGGCGGCGCGAATCGCGCGAAGCTCGCTCGTCATCTCGTCCGCGAGCATTTCCTTGAGGCCGAGCCCGAACAAGTGCGGCGCGTCGCGGCTGTCGGGCCGCGTTGCGACGTCGCCGCCGAAGCCGGCGGATCCACGCGGACGTCCGTGACAGGCCGCGCAGCTGTCCGCAAGCCCGGCACCGATCCGCAGGTCGGAACCGACGTCGCCGAATCCGTCGCCGACAGTCGGACCCTGTCCTTCGGCGTGCGTGAACTTTCTCTGAAAGAGCTGGCGCCCGCGCCGCACCGAGCGGAATGGATCTCGAGCAATGAGGTACGACGACGAGTTCGGCGTCGACGTGTCGCCGCGCCCGGGGCCGATTTCCTCGCCGAGGCTCTTGCGGATTCCCTCATTCGCGACGTTCGGCGCTTTGGTCATGTCGATGAGCTGAGCGAAGGCCGCTCCGCGATACCCGATCGACGCGAACACGATCGTCGATGCGAAGGAAACCGCGAAGGAGCGGGTTGCATTGCGCATGTTCATGCCTCCTTGGTTGATGTTGCAGCTTGCCGCGCGGAGCGATCGCGAGACCTACTTCCGGCGGCTCGTCGCTGCGTTCCATAGAAGGGTTCAACCGACCGGTGGGTTCTGCGGTGGAATTCCGGAATTAATCTTCCTCGCGAAGGGGAAGCCCCGAATGGTCAGCGGCGAGGCGTTGGAGCGGGCGACTCCTTCGCTGGCTCCCGCACTTGTGGGAAAAGCTACTGGCGAGGTAGCCTTCCCTATTGTGAGAATCGCGCGTTGCGCGTTTGCCTTTCCGGTCCGGCGTGCTGGAGAAGTCGATCTTCGGGTCGATCGTCACGGAGAACGAACCATGAAGCGCTTGCGTCTCTCTCTCGCCCTGTTGGCGGCCTTCGTTGTCACCGCTGGCGGCTCAGCCGCGCACGCACAGGTCATCTTCGATGACGAATTCAATGGCTTCGACGTCGACTCCACGCAGTGGGATGTCGATCACGCGACCTCCGGGATGCGCTGGTGCTCCAGCGACCTTTCGTCATCCGGGAACTGGATCGATCCGGCCGTCACGCCGTGTCACGGTGTCGGCGGATCGTCTCCGTATGGGGCTTTGTCCGTCTCTGCCGGGGAAGCCTGTTTCATCGATGGCGGCGCGCGCGCGTTTCCCTACCTCTGGCACGGGCCGCCGAGCATGCCTTCGCCGTTCCCCGAGTCCGCGGATTTCGTGCTGGAAGTCGGGCTTCGCTACGATCCCCTGAGTTCCGTGAACTTGAACGGTGACGGTTTGCGAGCCGTCCGCTGGACCAACACCGATCCCGTCGGGGACAACCCGCCCGCTCCTGCGGGACAGGATGTGTTCGACGTCTGGGGAGACGCCCTCGGACTGCGGACGGTCTTGTTCGGTCAGGTCTTTTGGGTAAACGCGGCGTCCGCGTCCCACACGTACCGTTTGGACTGCACGAGGGGCGAGTACTCGGTCCACGTGGACGGGCTTCCGGCGCTCGGGCCGGTCGTTGCCGTCGTGCGACCCAACACGATCTGGATCGGTAACCCCATCTTCGCTTCGTCGAACACGGCGCCGTGGTCGTCGTGTCACGTGGACTTCGTGCGCGTGACCGTGAGTTGCGATGCCGGCAACGTCAACGCGGGAGCCGGTTCCCTCGCTGACGTGCTCTCGGTGAACGGGTCATCGGCTCAGATCCGCGTGCCCGTGGGAACCCCGTTCGACCTGACGCTCGCCGCATCGCCCGCCGGTCCGGGGGACCCGGGCCATCCCGTCGCGCGGTATTCGCTCTGGGGGTGGGCGGGCTCCGTGTGGTCGCCTCAGGCGCTCGCGTTGAATGGAACGACCGTCGGCTGCGTCGTGAACCCAACGCCGCTTCAGCAAGGCCTCGCTCCTCAACCCATTCGATGCTTTCGCGGACAAGGCGTCCCGGTGAGCGCATGCCGGGGAGTACGGGAAGTTAATTCACCACCTGCCGCCCCGTGGACGCTCACGGTGCCTGGCATCAGACGACCGATCACCGTGACGCTTCAGGGCGTTCTTCGGGACAACGGTGCCGCGAACCCGACCGGATTCAGCGTGACGAATGCGATCGTCTTGATCGTCGAGTGACTCGAGGCGTCAGCAGGGGTAGGACGCACTCCGTAGCCTCGGTCACGACCCAACAGTCATCGCGTCGTGTGCAGAAACTCGAACGATCTGTTTCCAAATCACCCCGCTCCACGTCATGCGGCCTGTCGGTAGTAGAAGTTCAGCGGTCCGCCGAGGCGTTCGCGGCGCGCAACCGCTCCTGATTCGAGTGCAATCGGTGCGAGCAACCGGTTCCTCACGCCTTGGTGATTCCCCTCGCGATTGGTGTGCGCCTCGAACTCCCTGACGGCCCGCGTGAGCTATATCTCGCCGAACAGGATCATCCGTTCGATGCACTCCGACTTCGCCGTGCGAACGAATCGCTCCGCGTGTGGGCTGCAATTCGGTGAGCGCGGCGGGATTCGAACGTTGCCGCCCCGCACCTCCGGCTCGCTGCCGGGGTGAATCGTCAACTCCGCGACAAGAACTTTCATCTTCGAGTCGAGCACACGCTTCGTGACACACTGCACGGTACGGGCGAAGTCGTTCTTCGCAGCGGCCATCGCGTGCATGCCGTGTGGATGGAGACGACTCTCTGAGAAACTGATGGTTAGTGTTCACCATCGGGCTACGCAGAGCCGTCGGCGTGAGGTGCAACGCAGATCAGAATCAGACTCAAGCCTTCTTGTGCTTCTCGTCCGAGTTCATCGGCTCCCACAGCTCGACCTTGTTGCCATCGGGATCCATGATCCACGCGAATTTGCCGTTCTCGTCGGAGTCGGGCCCCTTGACGATCTCGACGCCGTTCGTCTTGAGCTGCGCGAGCAGTGCGGTCAGGTCGTCGACCCGGTAATTGATCATGAAACTAGAGGTGCTCGGGCTGAACCACTTCGACTCGCGCTCGGCGACGTGCCAGACGGTGAGGCCACCGTCTCCCGCCTGATCCTCTGGCCACTTCAGGATCGCGCCCCCCCATTCTTCGAGCGCTAAGCCCAAATTGTCCCTGTACCAAGCAGCGAGGCGTTTGTGGTCCGACGTCGACTTGAAAAAAACACCGCCGATCCCAGTCACACGGGCCATCACTGCCTCCTCATTCAGTCTTTACAGTCTGGTGTGGCTCTGCGCCAACCGGCAAATCGAGATCGTCACTTGGCTGGCGGTGCCGCCGACGCGAGGGGTGTTCTGGAGTACATTCCGACCGGATGGCCGGATGGATCAAGGAACAGACCAATGGCTCCGGCGCCGTCGGATAGGTCGAAGGGGAACCCTTCCACGACTGTTCCTCCCAGCTCCTTCGCCTTCTTGCAGCTTGCCTGGATGTCGGTCACCTGAACATAGACTACGCCGTTGAATCCGCCGATCTTGCCTTCGGCAACGCGTAGTGTCCCGATCGACGTGCCTCGCGAGACGATCTCTGCCGCCAGATTAGTTCCCTTCAACTGGGTGAATTTCCAATCGAAGAGCTTGCCGTAGAACTCCTTGGATTTCGGCAAGTTGGACGTGGTGATGTCAAACCACGCGATGCGGCCGTCTCCGACGTCCGGTTTCGGCGACTTCGGGGGATCCGCCTTCGGCTGTCCGTTCATGAGAGTCATGGCCACAGTCATCGCCAGAATCGCGCTTCGCATCGGTTTTCTCCTCACAGCCCATCTAACTAGTATGACGAATCACCGGATGTGTCCCAATATCTCCTCGGCACACTACCGGACTCGCCGATGTCCGTCAATCGTCGACTCCGACTGCAGCCTCTCTTCGCTCGCGTCCCGGATCCCGTCGAAAGAGTACGACCGGTGCTGAAGCAGCTTCTCGCGATCGCAGGGACTCCTGTGGCAATCCAACGATCGCAGCCATTCTCCGTTTTGCGTTCGTCCCCGGGTCGATCGTGTCCCCGTGCTCATTCAAGAGTTCTCGAATGGCAGTCGGCCAGTCGTCGTGCCCGAGGCTACTGCGATGAGGTCTCCGCCCGAGGTGATGACGATCCCTCCATTTCGGCAGAACGCGGTCTCGGTCGGATTCGTCATCTCGGTTCGCAGCGTGCACTGGCCAGTCTCCGAGTCGAACGCGATCAACCGTTTGTCCCCGCCTTTCTCGAACGACCACTCGACTCCAATGAATTCACGCTGAGCGGCTGCATAGGCGAGATCGAGCACGTGTGAGCCTCGACGCGGAGTGTAGCGCCACGCTTCCTCGCCCGTCGTCGGCTGGATTCCCCTCACCGGCCCTCCGCTCTCGGATACACAGACTTTCCCCGGCCCAAATGCGACCGCCAAGATTGCAGACGTCGTTCGCGTGACTCGCGACATGACCGAAGCACGCTACAGCGCATGGGTGCACATCGGCTCTCGAACGATCCCGTTGTGTACTATGGACTCGCGCTGAGATAGAATCCGGCCCTTATGTTCCGACTCGTTCTTGCGGTTGCGCTTGCCGGCCTTTGGTTCGCCGTTTCGGACGGGCCTCAGGACAACGCGGTCCACGATGACCTGCTCGACAAGATGGTCGGCAAGTGGCACATCACGCGCGAGTTTTCGAACCGGAAAGCTGAAAACGACGCGACGGTGGAGTGGGTGATCGACCACCACTACCTGCGCATCTCCATGAAGGGCGGAGAAAAGCCGAATTTGTACGAAGCTCACGTCTACATCACGTTCGAGGCGGCCGCAAAGAGGTATGTCGTGCACTGGATGGACCTTTTCGCAGGATCGCTCCCCGAGACTCTGGGTTACGGTGAAAAGGTCGGCGAATCGATCGTCTTCACTTGGAAAGACGCAGGCGGAACGCTCAAGAACACGTTCGCCTGGCACGCCGAATCTCAGACGTGGACTTCGAAGATCGAGCAGACAGACAAAGACGGCAAGTGGTCGACGTTCTGCACCGACACTTACCGGCGGGTTGAGGGGTAAGGAACTCCGGAAGCTCCCTCCTGTCGGTCCCCGAGACCCGATCGCGCTGAACTCACGCCGCGTCGCAAGGATACTGATTGCCCGCTTTGCTTCCCAGATCCGGGACGATGCCCGCGTCACCAGCGGGTGATGATTCTCCTCCGCCTGCTCTCTTGCAACCCTGCCGAAGGGCTGCGGGAAGGGTTGGTCTTTCAGTGTGTTGGACCCACCTTTCAGCCACTTTGTCCCATAGCCCTCGAATCGTCCATCGCCTTCACAGCTCGGCTTCTCTTCGGTAGACTGCGCCCTCCTCGAGAGAAGAAAGGAACCGCATGGACCTCTTGTTCCCCCTCTGGCTCCCCATCCTCCTCTCCGCGGCCGCCGTCTGGATCGTCTCCCTCATCGTCTGGATGGCCCTGCCCCATCACAAGCGGGACTTCATCGACCTCTCCGACGAGGATGGTTTCATGGATTACATCCGCAGGAGCGGCATCAAGCCCGGCAACTACATCTTCCCCGATTTCCGCGATCGCAAGGCGATGGAATCGGAGAAGACGCAGAAGGCCTTGAAGGAAGGCCCGGTCGGCCACCTCAGCGTCTGGCCGACGCCGGTGACAATGGGCGGCAAGATGGTCGCCACCTTCATCGTCTACCTCGTCGTCAGCACTCTGATCGCCTATCTCACGCGAGTCGCCCTCCCCGGCGCGGCCCCGTTCGCCAAGGTCTTTCAAATCGCAGCCACCGCCGGCATCCTGGCGTACTGCTTCTCCTTTATTCCAAACGCGCTCTGGTTCGGCTCCTACAAACGCACCATCGTCGCCTCAATTGTCGACGGCGTCGTTTTTGGGCTCATCACGGGAGCCATTTTCGCTTGGCGCTGGGAGCACTGAGTTGAACTTCAATACCCCGATTCGTACCGTCCCCCAGAAAGTACAGCACATCAGCTCTCGTACATGATCGGCCGGCTGCAGTTCCGCACGCTGGATGGCTCTCGTGGAGTCCGGCCGCGTGACGAACGGCGCGTTCCACGATGCGATCTCGTCCCGCGCAAGAACTGGACTGAACGCCCGTCGCCGCCATCATTCGACATCACACCGATCGTCGGTAGTAGAACTTCACCACCGCGCCGAGCCGTCCACGGCACGCGACCTCCCCTTGCCCACCCGTCACTGTCGCTGACAATCGCTCACCCGAACGCGCTTCCGTCCGAGCTACCGCCGAAGAACTCGGTTCCTTTCGCGGAGGCACTCGATGGCGAATTGCTGGCGCTCGTTGAGCCAGCCCGCGAGAACGGCAACGAGAAACGTGAAGGGCGTCAGAACGGCTCTCATTGCGGTCGGACGCTATTGCGGAAGTCGTTGCCCGTGAGCGAGTCTAATTCGGCGGAGTTACTGCACGTCATGGAGTCGTCGCGATTCGAGCAGTCGGCGGATTGCAGCACCGGCATCGACGGGACGCCTGACGAAGATCGCACTCCTCGCTTGTCACGTACGTCCCACGACAAGCTCTGCCCGGATGCCGTGAAACTCGATCGATCGCACAGTCTCCATGCGCGGAGGAGATTCCACTCACAACCGCGACGACTCCTCGGTCGCAACAACAAGGCATTTCGCGCCGGACGACGTTCTTGGGAGGGACAGCGAACGAAATGCCCTTGAACGAGACCACGCCGTAGGCGGCGGCGCCCGCCACTCGGCCGCCGGTGACGACCGGCGAACGAGCCGTAAGGTAGTCAGCGCTGAGCTTTCGCCGTCTTATGTGTAGAGGCCGATCGCGCTGCTTTCGTAGCGCGGCGCGCGCGCTGCTTCTGTGCCTCCGCTTTGATGATCACCGAGCTCTTCGCGCTCGCATCGAGACGCAGCTTCGCGAGCTTCAACGCGGCCGCCATCAACACTTCGATCTCCGCGCGGTCGAAGTCCGCAACCGCGTTCAGCACGACGTGACGCACCGTCTTGCCGCGACCTTGGAGCAGCTTGTTCGGATCCGACTTCGACAACAGAGCGCCCTGCGCGAAGTACAGGTTCACCCTGTTCGGGTACAGCGCGATCGAACACAGCCCCTCGTAGCCGTGCTCGGTCGGCGAATACGAGATTACGAGCGCGTTCTGGCTTTCGTACACGTACACGATCTCG
>JACOTG010000038.1 GCA_016178505.1 Planctomycetota bacterium | reverse complement strand
GTTGCCGTGAGGTTGCTGCCGGTTGCGCCCTTCACCGTGGTGAATCTCGTGTGCGGCGCGTCGCAGATCCGATTCCGCGACTTCGCCGTCGGCAGCGCGATCGTGATCGGCCCTGGGACTGGGGCGGTCGTGCTCTTCGCCGACCGCGTGGTCGCCGTGGCGACGCATCCGGATCCCGGAACCATCGGAATCGCGGTCTCGTTCGGGCTCGCACTCGTCATCGGGGTCGCATGGCTCGGACGCGTCCTCGGCCGAACTCCCGCTCACGAGCGAGGAGGGCGACACCGTGGTTGACGGCCAGGAAGTGATGTCGCGCGTCGCGGTTCGCCGCTTCACGATCGCCTCCTACAACGTTCATCGATGCGTCGGCATCGATGGATGCCAGCAACCGGAGCGGATCGCTGCGGTCATCCGCGAGCTGGATGCGGACGTCGTGGGTCTCCAGGAAGTGGGCGCGCGTTTCCGTCCCGAAAACGATGCGCCGCAGCTCGACTACCTCGCCGAGGCGACGGGCCTTCAGGCGATCGGCGGTCTTCGGCTGCATCATCGACTCGGCCACTACGGAAACGCGCTCCTCTCACGGCGCCGAATCCTCGACGTCCGTCGTCTCGACTTGAGTTACCGGCGGAAGGAGCCGCGCGGAGCGCTCGACGTCGATCTCGATCTAGATGGCGCGACGCTACGAGTGATCGTGACGCACCTCGGCTTGCGGCCGGCGGAGCGCCGCTCGCAAGTGAACAAGCTCCTCGTCGCGCTTCAGGAACAAGAACGCGACGTCGTTGCCCTGCTCGGTGACTTCAACGAATGGCTTCCGGGTGGGCGGCCGCTTCGTCGAATCCACGCGCACTTCGGCCGCGCCGGAGCAGCGCGCACGTTTCCGTCGCGCTGCGCGATGTTCGCGCTCGATCGCATCTGGGTGCTGCCGGCCGAGGCGCTGATGGAAGTGCATGCGGTCCGCACTTCCCTCGCGCGACGCGCTTCGGACCACCTCCCCGTGAGAGGTGTCGTCGCGTGGACGAGCCGAATGCCGTCGGCGACGCCACCACCGTGATTACGTCGCCTAGCGAGACAGACTCGAAGGGGTCACTGCACGCGAAGAACGACGGCGTTCGTTACGCTGAAGTGAGACGAGCCGATGGATTCCGCGTCTTCCAACACGCCCTGGATCGTGAAGGAGGCGCGGAGTGACGAACCTGACGATCGCGTGAGCGTCCACGGTGCGCTCGGCGGGGCCGCCAGTTGGTGTACGGAACCGCAATCCGCGGAGGAAACCCTTGCTCCACGCAGGCAGCGAAAGGGCTGCGGTGTCAGCGACGATTGCAGGGGAGTGGGGTTCACCGTGCAGCCGACGGGAACTCCGGAGAGGCTCAGCGCCGTTTCGTTCTCGGGGAGTCCAAGCCAAATCCAGAGGACATAGCCCGCATTCGACGGACCTGCCGGCGCGGCATCGAGTCGCAACGTGATCGGTATGTCGACCGGCACGTCCACGACGCCGGTGAACCCGTTCACGTGGAGGACGTCCGTGATTGGACCGATGCCTCCGTTCACGTTTCCGCTCTCGCAAGCGAGGCGGTCACGAACGAAGACGTCGCGTGCGCCGTTCGTGTCTCCGAGCACCAAGTCGTTCGCGGTGCTCGTGAATGCCACGAATCGGCCGTCGGACGAGATCGAGGGCGTCTTCGAATTGCCGTTGCCTTGGCTGCCATCGGCGCCGACGCTCACGCGAGTCGTCTCGCCCGTCAGTAGATCGTGCAGGAAGATGTCTCGCGCCGCGTTCGTATCACCGGCGATGAGGTTCGTGGCGAGGCTTTCGAACGCGACGAAACGACCGTCCGCCGAAATCGTCGCGGCCGTGGTGTTTCCATTCGCCTCTTCTCCGTGTGAGCCGACGCTTGCGCGCAGCGTCGTCCCCGCCTGTCGATCCCGGACGAAAGCGTCGAAGCGATTGTTCGTGTCGTTCGGAACGAGGGTCTCGGTGTGGCTCAAGAACGCAACGAACCGCCCATCCGCCGACATCGACACTCCGCCGCAGTGTTGGCCGGCCTGCGCGCCGGTGGTGCTCACGTTCACTCGCTCGGTCGTACCCACGAGCCGGTCGCGGACGAACACGTCGCATGCGTCGTTCGTGTCGCCCGGAACGAGATTCGACGCGCAACTGTCGAACGCGACGAATCGACCGTTGGTCGAAATCGCGGCGCCGATCGTCATGTTGTTCGCCTGCACGCCAGAGGTGCTCACGGTGATTCGCGTCGTCTCGCCGGTCTGCCGGTCGTGGACGAAGACGTCGCGTTGGCCGTTGGTGTCGCCGCTGACGAGGTTGGTTGCCAAACTGTCGAAGACGACGAAGCGGCCGTCCGCCGAGAGCGCGGGTCCCGCAAACCCGCTCGAACCATCTCCTTGTCGACCGCTCGAGTCCACGCTCGCGCGCGTGGTCACGCTCGTCAGTCGGTCGCGCACGAAGATGTCGCGAACTCCGTTCGTGTCGCCGACCACGAGGTTCGACGCATCGCTTTGAAATGCGACGAAGCGACCGTCGGCCGAAATCGCCGGATAGGAGCTGACGTTGTTGCCTTCGATGCCGGTCGAGCTGACGCTTTCGCGCGTCGTTTCGCCCGTCATGCGATCGCGCACGAACACGTCGATCGAGCCGTTGCTGTCGCCCGGCACGAGATTGGCCGCGGTGCTGTCGAACGCGACGAATCGCCCGTTCGCCGAGATCTGCAGGCCGAAGTTCGGACTTCGGCCGTCGGCCTGTTCATCCGTTGAGCTCACGCTGACCCGCGACGTCGTTTGCGCGCCGGCTCGCAGGTGACCGATGCCGATCGCCGGAATGACGAGGGCAACGACAACGAGAATGCGGCATTCGTTCATGGTGTGATCCTCTGGTGGTGAGCTGCAGCCTGCGCGTCCGTGCTCTGTGGCGAGCGCGGCGCGGGTCGTGATCCGCGAACGTTGAAGCTGCACGCGGCGCGTTGCGCAGAGAACGAGCAAGCCGAAGAGTTCATCGGACTCGAAGCGTGACGGCGTTCGTGATGCTGAGCGCGGAGTCGGCGACGACGGATCCGTTGTCCTGGACGACTCCCTGCAGCGTGAAGTCGACCGGGTGGGTGAATCCGCCTTTTCGCTCGATCGTCCACGGGGCGCTTTCCGGAGACGGAAACGCGTGCACGCCCGAGCAGACGCTCGCGGACATCTCTGCGCTGTGGAGGCAAAGAACGGGTTGCGGGGACACCGGCGCCGCGAGCGAAACGGGATTCACCGTGCAACCGAGGTCGTAGCCGGAGAGCATGAGCGGCGTTTGTCGCGCCGGTAGACTGGTCCAGACCCACAGCACATAGTCCGCAATGGGCGGCCCGGCGGGTGAAGCGTCGAGAGTGATCGTCACCGCGCGGCCGATGGCCACGCGCACGCTTCCCGTTGCTCCGTTGGCGCGGAGCAGAGGAACGGCGGGGCCGAGTGCGAGGTTCACCGTGCCAGTGCCACAGGTCTCGCGGTCGCGAACGAACACGTCCGCGCGCCGGTTCGAATCGTCCGAGACGAGATTCTCTGCGGCGCTGCGGAATGCCACGAATCGCGCATCAGCCGAAATCGCCGACATGAAGCTTCCACCGTCTCCCTGTTCGCCGTCGGCCGCTACGCTGGCGCGCTCGAGATCGCCGTCGTCGCGGTCGCACACGAGGACGTCACGGAATCCGTTCGTGTCGCCGAGAACGAGGTTCGTGGCCCGGGTGTCGAATGCGACGAATCTCCCGTCGGCGGAGATCGCCGGCCTCGCGCTCGCGCCGTTGGCCGTTGCTCCCGAGGAGTTCTCGCTCGTCCGCGTCGTCTCGCCAGTCTCGCGGTCGTGAACGAATACGGTGAGGAACGGATTCGCTGCTTCCGGCGAGAGGCTGGCTGCGCGACTCGTGAACGCGACGAAACGGCCGTCGGCCGAAAGTGCCGCGCCCCCGCAATCGGATTCCGCCTGAACGCGCGTCGTGCTGATGCTGACGCGGTCGATCGCGCTGGTCGCTCGGTCGACGACGAACACGTCCCACGCGTCGTTGGTGTCGCCAGGCACGAGGTTCGACGCGATGCTCTCAAAGGCCACCCAACGACCGTCCGACGAAATCGCCGGTCGAATGGACCGGCCGTTCGCTTCTTGCCCGTCGTCGCCAATGCTCAACCGTGTCGTCGTGCCGGTCTGTCGGTCATGGAGAAAGACGTCGTCGACGCGATTCGTGTCGTCCTCCACGAGGTTGCTCGCCTCGCTGTCGAACACCACGAAGCGCCCGTCTCCGGACAGAGCGGGTGGGAAACTCGCGCTTCTTCCGTCGGCTTCCGTGCCCGCGGAGTCGACGCTGACGCGCACGACGTCGCCGGATTCTCGATCGACGACGAACACGTCCCACGCATCGTTCTCGTCTTCGGGAACCAGCGTGGTTGCATTGCTCGCGAATGCAACGAACCGTCCGTCGCGCGAGAGTGCCGGAGTGGCGCTCACGTCGTTTCCTTCGACTCCATCCGAGCTGACACTCACCCGCAACGTTTCGCCGGTCTCTCGATCGTGGACGAACACATCCGACGATCCGTTCGTGTCGCCACTCACGAGGTTGTCGGCGCGGCTGTCGAATGCGACGAACCTTCCGTCTGCCGACATCGCGAGCCCATAGGTCGCGCTCGATTGGCTCCCGGCGACTCCGTCGGAATCGACGCTGACTCGCGTCGTCGTCTGCGCCGTCAATGGCTCGACGCACGATCCGAAAACGAGGGCGACGCCTGTGGCTGCAGCGAATGCGCAGGAAATCTTCATGGAAGAAAGGCCTCCTCTAAAGTGATCGGTACTCCCATGAGAGACTCCGCCGGATGCAAATCCCGAACCTCGATGATGCGGAGGGGTGTCGCCATCGGTCAGCGACTGCTGAAAATCAGGAGGCGGCGCTCGATAGCGCGAACGCGTGATTTGGAATCGGGGTCGAGACGTCTACCGGTTCGACGCCCGCCGTCTCGCAGACTTCGAATGGACCAGTAATTCCTGCAGTGCGGAGGGCTCTACTGGCTTTACGAGGTGATGATCGAACCCGGCTTCCCGCGAACGCCGGCGATCTTCGGTTTGCCCGTAACCGGTCATGGCAACGAGGACGACCCCCGCGAGCTCGGGCCGCCTTCGCATCTCCTCCGCCACCTGGAAGCCATCCATCCCCGGGAGCCCGATGTCGAGCACGACGGTTTCCGGACGGTGGAGCATCGCCGCCTCCAGCGCCTCGGCGCCGTCGTTGGCGACGTGCACCGTGTGCCCCCATTGCTGAAGGACGAGCGCGAGGCTTTCCGCGGCATCGACGTTGTCGTCGACGACGAGAATGTTCAACGGTCGCGCGGCCGATTTTTCGTCACTGTCCGTCATGGGCAGCTGCCTTTCGAGGCTTGCTCCGTCGAGCGCCGGCAGGCGGACGACGAATTCGCTTCCCTTGCCGAGCCCGGCGCTGCTCGCCTCCACGCTTCCCCCGTGAAGCTGGACGACTTTCTGCACGAGGGCAAGACCAATGCCGAGGCCTCCGGGCGATCGATCCAGCGAGGGCGAGCCCTGCTCGAATAGATCGAAAATCCGTGGCAACAGGCTCGGAGCAATTCCAATGCCCGTGTCTCGCACTTTGATGAAGACTTCGGCGCCTTGCAACTCGGCCGTGACCCAGATGTGCCCCCGAGGATCCGTGAAGCGGATCGCATTGTCGATGAGGTTCTCGAGCACTTGCTCGAGTCGTGTCGGGTCCGCATTCACCCACACGAGCTGTTCCGGCAACGACACGGAGAGCTCGTGGCCATGAGCTTCGACGAGCGGCTGAATCGACTCCACCACGCGGTTCACGATCGCGTTCAGCTCGAGAAGCTCGCGTTGGAGCTGGATGCGACCGCACGTGATGCGCGCGACGTCCAAGAGATCGTCCGTCAGCCTCGTCAAGTGGTGAGTCTGCCGCTCCAACATGTCCAGTGCCTGATTCATGCTCGCCGGATCGGTCCGGCTCCGAAGGACGTGGATCGAGTTGCGAATCGGCGCAAGCGGGTTGCGGAGTTCGTGGGCCAGCGCGGCCAGGAACTCGTCCTTCCTGCGATCCGCGTCGCGAGCGTCGTCGTGCAAGAACGCATTGTCGATGGCGACGGCGGCCCACCGGGCAAATTCATCGGCTACGCTCAACTCCGCCGCGCCGTACCGCCGTGGTTGCTCCGCGACGAACGTGATGGTTCCGATCGAGCGACCCCGCGTGACGAGCGGCACCACCAGGCGCGACGGCTGTCCGCCCAGCTCCGCCAAGGGATCGCCGCGACCAGCCTCTGCGGCGTCCATCGAGGAATGCTCGCCCTTTCGCGTCGAGGGACTTTCGTCGTCATGCGACGCCTCCTCGCTCGCACTTCCGCGAGCGCCGTTCTCCACGGTCGAGCGGCCTACCCCGTCTTCGTGGAGATCGAGCGGCGCCGGATGACTCGACGCCATGGCTGTGCCGCGGACTTTTCCATTCGCGTCCACGATCTCGATGATGCAGCAATCGGCGACGATCCGGATGGCCAGTTCGGCGAGCGTTCGAAGCGTCGTCTCGTAATCGACCGACGCGGCGAGCTTCGAGCTGCTTTGCGACAGGAAACGGAGAACCTCTTCCGCCCGTTTGCGGTCGGTCACATCGCGCATGCAGCAGAGCGAGCGAGCCGGCTCGCCGTCCTTCCATCGCACGTTCGAGTCGATGAGGACGTGCCGCGTCGATCCGTCTCTTGCTCGAAGTCCTGCTTCGAAGTCGTGCAGCGTCTCTCCTCGGCGAAGCCTCTCGAGGAAGTCGGAACTGACGCTTCCGTTTGCGTGGAATTCCGAAATGGAGTGGCCAACGAACTCCTCGTGTGAATAACCGAGCAAGTCCAGTGCAGCGTGGTTCGCACGCAGAATCGTTCCGTCCGCGGCGACCCAATGGAATCCGATCGCTGCGTCTTCCAAGAAGTTCTCGAGCCGTTTCTCGCTTCGGCGGAGTTGCCCCTCCAATCGCCGCGTCTTGCTGGCGTCGCCAAGTACGAGCACGGCGCCGCACCCAGGCGCCTTCTCCGGATCGGCGATGGTTCTCGCGTCCACCCATCGCTGCGTCCCATCCCTCGCCACGACGATGGCGCGACGCAGGGTTCGAAGCAAAAACCCATCGCTGTTCGTCGCGCTTCCCCACGCGCGAATCGTCGTTCGCGTTTCTGCGTCGAGGAGTGCCAGGACCTCGTCGATGGGACGTGAGGAGGCCTGACTGGAAATCCAGCCGGTCAGGGCTTCCGCCTCGCGATTCATGGAAATCACTCGCCCTTTCGCGTCGACCACGATCATCGCGTCGGGCGACGACGAGAAGAAGACAAAGCGGTACCACTCGTTCGCTCCGGCTTCGCGCTGCGTCGCATTCCGGAGTCCGGCGATCAGCGCAGTGGTAAGAATTGCGACGACGGCGAACAAGCCGAAGCGGGTCAAGTTGCCGAAGTTGGTGACAAGGGCCTCGACGCTCGGCACGACGAACGCCCCGGCCGCCGTGAGCGATAGCGTCGTTGCCAGGATTCCCGGAGCAAACCCGCCGAACCAGGCGCTCACGACGACGGCGCCGAAGAAGAGCGGGAAAGGCGCGTGATCCAGGAATGGAAGCGATACGCTCGCGGCCGCGGCGATCGACACGGCCAGAACCGGCATCGCGTATCGGAGGTACGGCATCTTGAAGGGCCAGTGGCCCGAGTAGGAATTTCCGGTCGTCATCTCGGCGTCCCGCTCCCACTCGCGCGGTGTTGAACCGTCAGATTCGAACTCGTTCTCGGCGTTGGCGTGACCTCGCCTCCCTCCCCCTCGCCGGTCCCGGGCATTCTCTTGACGAACGCTGGCAAACCCGGCGGGTCGGGGAAATCGATCTACACCAGCCTGCGGCCCGCGTAAAAAATGACCTCGCCGCAACTCTTGCAGTGAAAGCGAAGGACCGCTGCCAGCCGCGCGACCACACGCCGCCTTCAGCACACGGTATGCCTCCGGTAATCGTGCGCAGCACTGCCCGTCGGGAGTCCACGGGAATGCGGATCGGACGAACGGGCCGAGGCCGCCGGCGCGCCCTGTCCGAAGCGCGGCGGTCCGGAACAAACCGGGGAGAGTGCCGCCGTCCGACCCGAGGGCACGACGGTTGCAGTTTTTCGGGCGCTCGGTGCGGGTGAGGCCGTCAACGCGGCTCTTTCGCGACCCAACGATCCGGAAGCGCCGTCCCGCGAGTAAACATGACCATCGACGTTGAAGTTTCTATCGAATCGGCATTCGGCTCCATCGCTGCTCCGGGGAGCCGAAGACTGACGGCGGATGTCCACGGTCGGGCGAGCGGACCTCGCCAGAAGGCGAACGATCGGTTGGGCGAGGAACGGCCGAAGCGATCACGACGGTGATTTTCTCGAGAGGTGGACCATGAGATTTCGGGATCGATCGGATGCGGGCCGACTGCTCGCAGTGAAGCTGGCCGCCTACGCGAGTCGGCCAGACGTCCAAGTCTTGGCATTACCTGGCGCTGCCGTCCGCGTCGCGTTCGAGGTCGCCTGTGCTCTCGACGCGCCGCTAGACGTCGTCGCGGTCGGCAGACTTCAAGGACTTGGCCGCCGCGACGGGAACGCCGGCGCGATGGCGACGGGGAGCGTCTGCGATCTCGATGAGGCAGTCGTTGGGGCACTCGGCATCCCGCGCCGAGTCGTCGAAGCATTGACGTCGAACGAGCGATGGAAGCGCGAGTCCTGTGATCGGGCGTATCGCGGCGAAAGGCCAGAAGCCCCGATTCGCGATCGAACGGTCATCCTCGTGGACGACGGCGGCTTCGCCGCGCAGGGAGTGCTACGCGCCGCGATCCGTTCCGCGCGGCAGCACGAACCCCGCCGCATCGTCGTGGGATTGGCGGTAGCGTCGAGAATGATCTGCGACGAACTCGAGCACGATGCAGACGAGGTCGTGTGCGCGGTGACCACGGAGCACGGGCTTCTCAGCGAACGGTGGTACGGCGACGACGTGACGCCGACCGAGGAGGATGTGCGCGCGCTGCTGGACGAGGCGGCGCACGGACAGCTCACCGCGAGGCGGTAGCGAGATACCTAGCGATCCGCACGACCGGAAAGGGATTTCATCATGACGACTCAGGAAATCGATCGCGATCACTGGACGGCGTTCTTCGATGCGTTCAGCCGCCGGCACGAGGGCTGGCTCGCGACCATCGAGATATTCGGGCTCGAGTTTGGCGACCAGATCGAGGCTCGAGACCAGGCGCTGCGGGGAATCACCGCCGACGTGGCGGGGATGGACGTCCCATCGATCTCAGTGATGCTCGGAAACTCGGACGACGATCGCTTCACGCACGTCGTTCCTGGGCCTGTCAGCGTCCGCGTGCAAGAGGACGGTGTCCGGAAGTGCGTCGAGATCCAGGAGTCGGGCGGTTCGACGACGGTCCTTCAATTCCACGACGCCCCGATGCTCGAAAACGCCGGCTTTTGACCTCGGAATCGAGCTTCACGGACACGGCTAGCCGCGTGACGAACCAGCATTTCCCGGCGCAACCGTCTTGACCCAACAGCGCAGCACTTCTGCCACGCTCCACGCCTGCGCGACGCAGCCGCGCGGAATCAATGGCTCTTCGGCATCGAAGACCTCGTTGATCGAACCGATGCATGCCTCGCCGAAGTGGGGGACGAAGCTCTCCAACATCTTCCGCGCGCCGGCTCGATCGTCGGGATGGACGCGAAGCCACGCGTCGATGAACGGACCGATGAGCCACGCCCAAACGGTCCCTTGGTGGTACGCCGCATCGCGGGCACGCCGGTCCCCGAAGTACTTCGCTTGATAGTCGGGGCTGCCGGGAGCCAAGGTCCTCAGCCCGACCGGTGTCAGCAAGTGTTCGCGCACGACGTCGAGGACGGACCTCCACCGGCTCGGCTCGAGCACGGGGTGGTCGAGCGAGAGGGCGAAGACTTGATTCGGTCGGCAGGCGGCATCATCTCCGTGCTCGCCGTCCACTACGTCATAGAGGTAACCACGCTGTGCGTTCCAGAATCGCTGGTTGAACGATTGCTGCACGCGGTCCGCGTGCTCTCCGATGGGGCGCGCCGCCGCCGCTCCACGCTCCTCCTTCACCCAGGACTCGGCAAGGCGCAGCGCGTTGTACCAGAGCGCGTTGATCTCGACGGCCTTTCCGCGGCGCGGCGTCGGGATCCAGTCCTCGACCTTCGCGTCCATCCACGTGAGCGGATGGCCCGCGTCTCCCTGGCGGAGGAGTCCGTCTTTGGGATCGACGCCGATCCCGAATTGCGTTCCCCGTAGGTGATGGTCGATGATGTCGAGGAGCTTGGGGAGGAGGATGCGAAGGGTCAGGCGATCGGCCGTCGATTCGATGTAGCGCTGGATCGCGTGGAAATACCAGAGAGTCGCATCCGCGGTGTAATACACACCCTCACGCCTGCCCTCCGGGAACAGGTTTGGGATCAGGCCATCTCGAACGTAGCGTGAGAACGTCCTCAGGATGTAGCCCGCCTCGACGAACCGCCCGGTTGCGAGCGTGAGTCCCTCGAGGCTGATCATCGTGTCGCGGCCCCAATCGGTGAACCAGTGGTACCCCGCGATCACACTGCACAGTTCGTCGCCGGTCGCCTGAGCGCGCGCGGTGTCTTCGATTCGCCCGGCCGGCCTGACGATGAATTGATCCGACGCAAGGATCAGCTCGGCGAACGGACCCTCGCGCGCGGATGGATGCGCCGCGGCGATGAGGCGCCGCCGGCGGTCCTGTTCGGATGTCACCGCGTCGACGGTCGAGAGAGCGGCAATCGTATCCCACGATTCGGTCGACGCGACGAGCGTTGCCGCTCCGCCCGGCTTCAGATCCACGCGGAAATAGCCGGGACTCCAGAGAACTCCAGTGGACTCATAGCCGCGCCGCTGCTCGACGCGATAGAAGACGTCCTTCACTTCTTTGACCTTCACCGTGAATTCCGCACGCTCGCCATGGACCTGAAATCGAAGCGGCGGGAAATTTCCGCCGCCCCTGAGCTCGTAACGGTCCTCGTTCATGGTCAAGGAGTACGGACCCTGCGTCGGTTCGGTCACCGATGCCTCGTGGAAACGGAAGTGCACGGAAGGGCGTACGGACAGGCGGAGAGGTTCATCCCCGCTGAGAACGCGGTACTGCACGTGGACCGTGTTCTGGCGGTAGACGAGGAGAACGCGCTTTTCGAAGACGATTCCCCGCACGTCGTAGCGCCACACCGGGAGCCCGTTCTCGAGGCGGAATTCGCTGAGGACGTTCAAGCTCTCGACATCGAGCGGGCGCGTTGCGTACTCCTGCGTGCTGATCGTGACGTGCTTTCGGTCTCCGAACCGCACGCGCTCGCGGAGGTGGCTGAGCATCAGCACGCGGCCGTGAGGTGTCGGCAGCGCCGCGATGAGCAATCCGTGATAGCGGCGCGTGTTGATCCCGTAGACCGTCCCTGCCGCGTAGCCGCCGAGCCCATTCGTCACGAGCCACTCCTGGGCGAACAACGTGTCCAAGTCGCCGCCGCGCTTTCCTGGACCGGGGAGGCTGCGGACGAGGTCGTTCATGCGCGAGCTTTCTGGTGCGTCGGGGCGAGGACGAGGGCCGCTTCGCCGGGAATGTGCCAATGCCCGTCCCTCTCGGGCGGCGGCGTTCCGTGTCCGCCATAGCGCGGGTCCTCGCTCGACCAGGACACGCTCCACTCCTCGTCCTTGACCGGCGCGAGAAGTGGTTCCGGCGCGGGCTCGAGGCGCAGGTCGCGGCCGAAGTTGACGAGGAGGAGCCGGTCGTCGCCCGCGTCGCCGAAGAACCGAATGACGAAGGCGTGGGCGTCGAGCACGGCGCCATCCAAACCGTTCGCGCGTTGCGATCCGAAGACCGGATCCTCCCGGCGCAACCGGATGAGATCACGGTGGAGCGCAGACGCCTCGGCATGCGTCTCTCGCTCCGAGTGGTCGAGCTTTGAGCGTTCGAACGTTCGCGGATCGGACGGGTCGGGAAGCGCCGCCCGAGTCTCCGGGCAGGCAAGGCTTGGGAACTGTGTGAGGAACTTCTCTCGACCCTCTCGCACGAGTTTCGCGATTCGCGGCTCCAAGTTGCTGAAGTAGAGAAACGGACTCGACGCCGAGAACTCCTGGCCCTGAAAAAGAAGGGGTGTCTGGGGAGCGAGCAAGAGGAGTGCGGTCATCGCTCGGTGGCGGCCAGCATTCGCGAGTTGGTGGCAACGTTGCCCGCGCGCCGAGTTGGAGACTTGGTCGTGGTTCTGAACGAAGAACACGAACGTCGAGCGAGGCCTCCCGATGACGGGTGTTCCTCGCCGCTGCTCTTGCCACGACGAGTGCTGTCCTTGAAACAGGAAGCCGTGCTTCAACGCCGAAATGAATTCCTGAGGCACTCCACGATAATCGGAGTAGTAGGCTTCGGCGCGGCCCGTCAGCGCGACCATGGCGCTGTGATGAAAGTCGTCACTCCAGAGCGCGTCGATCCCGTAGCCTCCTTGCTCGGTCGAGCGAACGAGACGCTCATCCTGCGGCTCGTTTTCGGCGAGGACGATCGCCGATCGTCCCTTCGCCGCGTCGCGGACTCGCCGTGTGATCGCCGCGAGCACGTGATCCGGCGATTCGTCTCGGATAGCCTGCGTTGCGTCGAGACGAAGACCGTCCAGGTGAAACTCGTCGATCCAGTAACCGGCGTTCGACACGAAGAACTCACGCACCGGCTCGCATTCGAAGTTGATCGCGCGTCCCCAGTCGGTTTCGTCGTGATTGGCGAAGTAGCTCTCGGAGAATCGCTCTAGGTAGTTCCCTTCCGGGCCGAAGTGGTTGTAGACGACGTCGAGGATCACGCCGAGCCGAAGGGCATGTGCTCGATCCACGAATCGTCGAAAGTCGTCGGGCGATCCGTAGAGGCGCGTCGGCGCGAACAGATCGACACCGTCGTACCCCCAGCCGAACTTTCCCGGAAAGTCGTGAACCGGCATCACCTCGATGACCGTGATGCCGAGCGACGACAGCTTGTCGAGCTCGCGGCTCGCCGCCGCCCACGTCCCCTCCTTTGTGAACGTCCCGATGTGCATCTCGTAGATGATCTGCCCCTCGACCTTCATGCCGCGCCAAGAATCGTCGCTCCACTGGAACCGATCCGGTGCGATCACCTGCGACGGGCCGTGCGGGCCATCGGGCTGGAACCGCGAGGCCGGATCCGGGGCCAGCGTTTCTCCGTCGAGGCGGTAGCGATAGAGACAGGACTCTCGGCGAGCAGTTCCGGTGAGATGACCCGAGAAGTAGCCGTGTTCCTCGGCGGACAGTTTCACCACGGGACCGCCTTCGACGACGACCTCTACCGTTCCCTGGACGCGGGGCGCCCATACGCGAAAATGTACTGCGCCGTCTGGCGCTTCTTCGGCTCCGATCGCCAGGCGCCGCCACCCCGCTGCGAGGGGCCTTGCTCCCCGCGTTGCGTGCAGGTTCATTGGATCCATCCAGTCGTTCAAGTCCGCTCGTCTCGGAATCGTCGAATCGTGGGGCTAGTGACGACGGGCAGCGATTGATGCGTCGTGGCGAAGCCTTGCCACGGATCCTTTTTCAGCACGGCCAGCCGCCGCGGCAAGTTTCGAATCGTGAACGCATCCGACCGGAGGTTCGATCGCAGCTCGCTCCAGCGAACGGGCGTCGAGACCGGCGCGCCGGGGCGCGCGCGCGTCGAGTAGGTTGCAACCGCGGTGGCGCCGCGAGCGTTTCTCAGCCAGTCGATGAAGATCCGACCGGTCCTGTGGGACTTGCTCATTCGTGCCGTGTATCGAGAGGGAGACTCTCGTGCCATCGCCTCGGCGAAGTCGCGCGCGAACTCACGAACCTCGGTCCACCCCTGGCGGCCCGTCAGCGGAACCACTACATGAAGTCCTTTTCCGCCGGTGGTCTTCGGGAAACTCCGAAGGCCGATCCGGTCGAGATACTCGTGAACGCGCTTCGCCGCTTCGACGACGTCCGCCCAAGTCGTGCCCGGCCCCGGATCGAGGTCGAGGATCATTCGATCGGGGCGGTCGAGGTCTTTCGCCCGAGCGCCCCAAGGGTGGATCTCGAGAACGCCCAACTGTACGAGCGATGCGAGACCGGCGACCGAGTCGATCGTCGGGTACGTGGTCTTGTGATCACTTTCTTGCATCGTCAGTCCGTGGACACCTTTCGGCAGTCTGTCGCCGAAGTGTTTCTGATAGAAGCAGTGCTTGTCGCGTCCCTGCGGACATCGAACGAGTGAAAGCGGTCGGTCGGCGATGTGCGGGAGGATCCACTCGGCGATCTTTTCGTAGTATCGCGCGAGTTCCAGTTTCGTGATCTTTCCCTCCGGATAGAGCACCCGGTCCGGATTCGTGATCGGGATGCCGGCGACGATTGCGTCGCGGTCTGCGGTCGCTTTTTCGATTTTCGAAACACCCGGCATTCGTGATGGCGCCGCGACGGATCGAACCCTGTTCTTGGCAGCGACGGTCGGGCTCATCGGCTGCGGTGCTTCGCGAACGACCTCGCGGGCTCCCTTGTCGTCGCGGATCCCCAGGAACGACGGATGTCGCAGCATCGCGTCCTTGGTCCACTCGGTGAACCGCACTTCCGCGACCAGCACGGGCCGCACCCAGTGCGTGCCGCGACCGAATCCGGCGGGAGGGGCGTTCGCGAACGGAGGCGTTCGAGTTTCCAGTGCCTTGAGGCGACGGTGGATGTTCGCAAGGGTCCTCCGGTCGAAACCCGTTCCGACCTTTCCCGCATATTGCAAGCGTGCCTGCCCGTCGTACACGCCGATGAGCAGAGCGCCGAGCCCAACGCGGCTTCCACGAGGGTCGGTGTAGGCGCCGATCACGAACTCCTGACGTTGTCCGCATCGCACTTTCAGCCAGTCGCCGCTGCGGCCCGAGAGGTATGGCCGGTCTCGACGCTTGCTCACGATTCCCTCGAGCGCGAGACGGCAAGCTTCTTGGAAGATCTCTCGGCCTCCTTTCTCGGTGTGCGCACTGTAGCGGATCGATCGCGGCGCGGACTCGAGGAGAGTCGCAAGTGCCTCTTTGCGCGCCTCGAGCGGTGCACCTCTGAGATCGAAGCCGTCGAGGTGAAGGAGGTCGAAGGCACAGAACACGAGATCCTCCGTGCGACCGGTTCTCATCGCGTTCTGCAACTCCTGGAAGTTCGTCCGACCGTTCGCGTGAATGACCACGAGTTCGCCGTCGAGCAGCGCCTGCTTCAAAGGCAGATCTCGCGCAGCCTTCGCGATCGAGGGGAATCGGTCCGTCCAATCGTGACCATTTCGCGTGAGGAGAATCACGCCACTGCGGTCGATGCGGCAGAGAATTCGATATCCATCGAACTTGATCTCGTGGATCCAGTCTCGCCCGTTCGGAGTCTCCTCGACGAGGGTCGCGAGCTGAGGACGGATCGTAGTCGGTAGCGCGCTTTTCTTCACGCCCTCGATCGACGCCGGCTCGACTCTTCTCCGTCCGGTTCCATTGTGCCGTGCGCGCGCTTCGTTTCGTTGCCTCGTCGAGCGTTCCGCGATGAGCGTGGCCGTTCGACTCTTGCGTTTCGCCGTGTGATTGCCGTCTTTAGCGCCGTCAGCCCCGGCCACGTCTTCGACGGCACGACCGCTGGCGACGCTGTCGGGACGCTCGTCCACGATCGCGGGCTCGCCGCGCGCTCGCGCTGCGCCGTCTCTTGCCTTGATCAGAAGCCAGTTGTCCTTCTTGCCTCGTCCATCCTCGTTGCGTGGGGAGTGCATGCGGACCAACACCCAGCGGCCTTTGAGCTTCTCACCGTGCAGCACGAACTCCAACTTGCCGCGCAGATAGCTCGCGTCGGGATCGCCTTCGGGCTCCCACCAACCGCGATCCCAGACGATCACTTCGCCGGCCCCGTACTCGCCATGCGGAATGGATCCTTCGAACGTCCCGTACTCGAGGGGATGATCCTCCACATGAACAGCGAGTCGCTTCTCGGCCGGATCGAGGCTGGGTCCCTTCGGCAGCGCCCAACTCTTGAGAACGCCATCCAGCTCGAGGCGGAGATCGTAGTGGAGCCGAGTCGCTGCGTGCTTCTGGATCACGAACCGAAGGTTCGCGTTGCGCCGCGGCCGCTTCCGCCCTGCAGGCTCCGACGTCTTGCGGAAGTCGCGTTTGCGGCGATACGCGTCGAGAGCCATGGATGGGGATCACTCCTTTGCGACGTGGTGACGCGTCTTGGTCCGTGTTCGAGCGCTCAAGGCGTGGGCGGACGATCGCGTCCGCGTTGCGGCGACACTGCTCTTGAGGAGTCGAACGAGATCCGCAACGTCGTTGCCTCGAACCTTCTCCTCGACTTCCGGCTCCTCGATCACCGCGGTACGACCCGAGCGAATCTTGCGATCGATCAGCGCGAGCAAGTCGTGTCGGTACTCGTCGCGAAATTGCTCCGGCCGCCACTTTGCCGACATGCCTTGGATGAGTTGTTCCGCGAGCTCCATCTCTTTCTCGCGAACCGCAGGCGATCGCTTGTCTCGACGGGGCGCGGGTATCTCGACCGGGTCGCGGATCTCTTGCGCAAACCGCATGAGAACCACAACGAGAATGGAGTCTCGAACGAGAAGCGCCGCGACGTGCTGACGTTCGCGCAAAACCAGCTTCGCAATGCCGACTCGATTCGTGCGGTGAAGCGCCTCACGGAGGAGCGCATAGCCGCGGCTCTCCTTGTCGACCGGGACGACGAAGTACGGGCGCTCATAGAAGAGGGGATCGATCGAGTTCGCGTCGACGAATTCGACGACGTCGATGGTCTGAGTTGCTTCGACGTTTGCGCGCTTGAGGTCTGCGTCCGAGAGGACGACATATTTTCCTTTCTCGTACTCGTAGCCGCGGACGACCGCCTTCCACGGGACTTCCTCGCCGGTCTTTTTGTTGAACTTCTTGTAGCCGACGGGCGCGAGATCTCGACTATCGAGAAAAGTGAACTTGAGATCGGTCGCCTTCTCCGCCGACTGGAGAACGACGGGGATCTCCAGCAGACCGAAGCTCAGCGTGCCTTTCCAAATGGGTCGTTCCACGGCAAGTCCTCGCTGCAAGTCACGATCGACGCCGCGCTTCATGGCGTGAGCGCCGGCCCCTGCCACTACTCGATGACCGAAGTCTCGCGAAACGCAACGCGCGTACCGGGCGTCGGCGGAATGTGACACGAGTGGCCGGTTCGGGCCCGAGGTCTCGAGCTCCCGATCGTTACTACCTTCGAATTGCGTTGGGCAACGAACTCGAAGCAAAACGGCTCTCCCGAGGCTGATCGGCATCGAGTTCTCGCCGTCGGCATCGTGCAGTCCGCGCGGGAGTGTGAGCGCGTAGCGGACGCGGGAATCGCGCCGCGCAAGAAGACGAGCGGCTGCGCGCGAGCGACGGACGGGCTGGCGCGGACGCGAGGATCGCCCTGATCGGGATCCTGACTTCGCTCGATGAGCCATCACTCGACGCGGCCCTCGTGTCGCCGAACCGCGTCCAACTGCGGGGAGGACAGGATTCTCGCCGACTTGCAGCGTGCCGTGCGCGACGCGAACGGAGCATTCAGCGCCGACTCGTGCGCGACGCGTGATCGTGTCGTCGTCGGTCGGAGCGTTTTCGGCGTGGGTCCGCGTCGTCGTGGACCGCCTCGAAGTCTTTTCCGTTCTCCACTCTCGGAATGCAATTTCGACAATCCGAAGCCTCGAGCGGCCGGTACACCGCGAGCCAGTGCTCGCATCCGCAGGAGCTCGCGGCGTCGATTCGTAGAGCTTCGAACCCCGCGTTGTCGCTGCAGAACGGCGTCGTCGAACGAGGACTATCCGGCCGCCGACGGACTATCGCGCGGCTCGATGACACGACTGGGGGCACACCATTCGCTGGATTGCGAGCAGTCGAAGCAGCCACTCGAAACAATTGAAGACGAGGAGGTCGTCATGTCCATGAAACGACGATCGCGGTCGATCACCCCGTTTCTCATTGGCTCGCTGTTGCTCGGCTCGGTAACGGCGTGCGAGGACATGCCGGGAACTCGATCGGAGCAGGGAGCCGTGATTGGTGGGGTGGGCGGCGCCGTCGCCGGAGCGGTCATCGCCGGTGAAGGCAACCGCGTTCTCGGCGCCTTGATCGGGGGCGCCGTTGGCGCTGCGGGCGGATATGTCATCGGCGCCGAGAGTCAGAAGGTACGGGATCGCGAAAAGGATCACGCAATCAACGCGTCGGAGCATGCACGCACGAACCCAGCGACTGCAGCCGACGTTCGCAACGCCTCCACCGCCGATCTCAACAACGACGGTTTCGTCACTCTCGACGAAGTGGTCGCGATGAAGGGCGCGGGTCTGAGCGACGACCAGATGATCGAGCGTCTCCGCGCCACGAATCAGATCTTCGATTTGAATGCGAATCAAGAGCGCTATCTCACCGATCGGGGAGTGAGTCGCTCGGTCATCGACCAGTTGCGCGCGATGAACCGGGACGAAAAGGAAAAAGTGTTGAACGATACGATCGGACGAAAGCGCGACTCCAACGATTGACCCCTCTCCAAGCCGGCAGGATCCGGTCGCGCTGCAAAAAACCGCGGTGCGGCCGGATCCTCGCCGAGTTTCCAAATCGAGCGGCAGGATGACTGCACGGTCCGCTCTCGGCCGCTCGTCCCGCCCCAACGCCGGCCGAATGGCGCGAGTTGTCGCTCTCCACGTCCCGCCGCTCGGAACTCCCGATCAGGCGATGAACGCACTCAGGCACTTCGGTCTTTTCATCGCGCGCCCTCGTCGGGTATCCTAGTCCTGTCGACGGGCACGAGCGGTTGCCCTAGGTCCTACACCTTCGTTTGGAGTCTTCTTCACTCTCCGGGAAGGTCCAGCCCGGAGGATGGTCTTGATCCCCGGTTCTCCCACCGTCACACGGCGAACGATCGACACGACTGCCATCGCCGGAAACGGCATTGAGAGTCCTCTCGAGATTGGCAACCGGGGCTATCACGATTTCAGTTTCGTGGACGGCCGGGAGCATTTGTCGGTTTGATCCTCCGCGCCGCGCTTTTTCTTCTCACTGCCTTCTTCGCCGAGAACCCATATCCGACTCTGGAGTCGGTGACGGGCGTCAATGTCGGATCGGCGCGATCGCTCGTAACCGAGGCGGGAATTCGCGAGTACTTCCACGCGTTGGACGACGCTTCGGATCGCGTCGCAGTACGCGAGATCGGAACGACGACGGAAGGCCGCCCGTTCATGGTCGCGTTCATTTCGTCCGAGTCGAACCTGGCGAGGCTCGATCGGCTGCGTGAGATCCAGACTCGTCTTGCAGATCCGCGAAGGCTGGATGCCAAGAACGAGGAGAGCCTCGTCGCCGAAGGGCGCGCGGTCGTTGTCGTCGCCGCGTCGATCCACAGCGATGAGGTTGGCGGCGCCCAGGCGGCCCTGAGGATCGCCGACTGCCTCGCGCGCGGGGCGACGCCGCGCGAACGCGAAATCCTCGACCAGGTCGTGACGATCGTCATCCCCGTGCAGAACCCCGACGGGTATGCAGCGGTCGCCGATTGGTACCTCGCTAGGGTCGGCAGTCCGTTCGAACGAAGCCCGCTTCCCGTTCTCTATCATCGTTACGCCGGCCATGACATCAACCGCGACTGGTTTCGCCTCGCGCTCCAGGAAACACGATTGAGCGTCGACGCAGTCCTTCGGCCGTGGCACCCCGAAGCGATCATCGACCTGCACCAAATGTCGAAGAACGGTCCGCGCTTCTTTCTCCCGCCATTTTGCGATCCAGTCGATCCCGAGATAGATCCGCTGCTCCAAGACATGGGTGCGTCGTGCGGTGCGGCGGTCGCTCGCGAACTCGACGAGGCGGGTTTCGCGGGGGTCGTCACCGATTCGATATTCGATGCCTGGTCACCGTCGCGGTCGTACGCGGCATATCACAATTGCGTTCGTTTCCTCTTCGAGGCTGCGGGCACGGACTATGCGAGTTCGGTGACCCTGGATCGGAACGCGCTCACATTCGCGGCGCAAACGTCCTCCAACCGGCAGCCACGCCCGTGGACCGGTGGTGACTGGGGCCTCGAGGATGTCGTGCGCTATCACGAACAGAGCACGCTCTCGACTCTTGGCCAGATCGCCGAACATCGCGAGGAGTGGCTGCGGGGGTTCGTCCGTGTCGGCCGCCGCGCCGTTTCGCCGTCGGGGCCGCCGTACGCGTTCGCCTTTCCTCGCGAGCAACACGATCCCGGAGCCCTTCGCGATCTACTCACGATTCTCCGCGAAGGGGAAATCGAGATCGAGGAAGTGACGGAACCGTTTTCTGTTGGAGACCGACGATTCGACGTCGGCACCGAAGTCGTGCGCACGGCACAGCCATTCGGCGCATTTGCGCGCACGCTCCTTCAGCGGAAGTTGTACCCGAGAGTGTGTGATCCCGACGGCACGTTCTGCCGACCGTACGACACGACGGGGCACGAGCTGCCCGCGCTGATGGGAGTCTCGTGCGTGCCCGTCGAAACCCCGTTCACCGTGAAGACGCGCGCCTTCGTCCCGGCGACCGCGTCGGCCACGACGGCGTCGAACGAAATCGGCTCGTTCCTGCTTCCAGCGGAGCGGAACGATTCCATCGTCGTCGTAAACCGATTACTCGCCGCGGGACTCGAGATCGCGCGATCGCCGGGCTCAGTGGATCTCGGCAATCGCAAGTTTGCGCCCGGAGCCTGGATCGTGCATGGAGGACGCGAAATCGTCGAGAAGGTCGCGCGCGATGCCGGCGCGGAAACCCACGAACTCGCGGCGAGCATCTGCTCGAGCCGGGTCGCCGCCCCACGCATCGGGCTTTACCGGTCGTTCATCGCAACGACCGATTTCGGGTGGACGCAGCTCGTGCTCGAACAGAATGGCTTCTCGTTCGACGTCTTGACCAACGCCGATTTTCACGCGCCTGACCCGGCGGAACCAACGAATGAGCTCTCGTCACGGTTCGACGTGATCGTCCTGCCGGATCAGAGTCCTCAGGCCATGGCTGACGGGTATGGCGACGGCACGCTACCGTCCGAGTTCTGCGGCGGGCTCGACGTCGACGGCGCGCGAACCCTCCGCGAATTCGCCGAGCGCGGCGGAACCGTCGTCGCCCTCGGCCGTGCGTCGTCTTATGCGATCCGGGCGCTCGACCTTCCCGTTCGAAATGTGATCGCAAGTCTCGATGAAAGCCACTTCGACGCTCCGGGGTCTATCCTTCGCGTGCTCGTCGACGTCGACAGTCCTGTCGGCTGGGGCATGCCGTCGGAGTCGTTCGCGATGGTGGACGGCAACTTCGCATTCGAAGCTCCGGTTGGCCGACCGTGCGTCCGGTACCCATCGAGCGGCGAGATCCTGCGAAGCGGCTGGCTCGTCGGAGAACGACGGATTGCTGGCCGCGCTGCCGTCCTCGACGTGCCGGTCGGGCAGGGACGAGTCGTGCTTTTCGGAATCCGCCCGCAGTTCCGTGCTCAGGCATCCGGTACTTACAAGCTCTTCTTCAACTCTCTTTACCGCGCACCATCGGCGGCCGATCCCGCGACGAAATTGACCCCGACGCCGGCTGCGGACCGCTCACCGTCGTGCGGGAAGTCCGTCAACGCCGCGGGGCATTGAGCTGGAGCCCGCTCGACGGAGGCGACGCCGCTCCCGAGGTGCGACCGGAATCTCAAACGCGCTGTGTCTCGATCAGGCGGTCGAGCGTTTGAATGTGAACCCTCTGCCGCGGAATCAGAGTATCCCGGATCTTCGTCTTGACGACGGGGTCGAGTTCTTCGGCATCAAGCGCTTTCTCGTAGTCCTTGAGGCCGTGTTCCTCACCCTCTTTGAGAGCTTTGATCGCGACCTTCACGCCGAGAGCCTTTGCAGTACCCGTGACCGTCTTTGCCCACGTACCCCATGGGCCCGAGTCGTGGTCCGGGTCGGCGCCATGTTCGATGACAAAGTTTCGAAAGACGTCCACGGCCTGCTCGTGCTCGCCTTCGATTCGGCGTAGATCGGCCGCGCCCGGCTCCTCGGCGACCTTCTCGAGCGCTTGGCGATATGTCTCGCACGCGGCCAGCTCGCCGCGCAGCAAACTATTCAATGCTTCGACGTGTCCATTATGGTGTTTGAACATGGTGAAACCTCCTTGACCCTGAAACGCTGTCGATGAATCCGGGAATCGTGAGAGCAAGGAACGTACCGTGTCGACGAGGGTCGTGTCTCTGCGCGAATGGCCGGACACGAATGGAAAAAGATCTCCAACCGATTGAAAAAAAAGCGCCGCAATTTCGGACGCGTCAGCGACCCCGATCCGATATCAGCGAAAGCCTCGTCAGATGCTCCGCGGGCCGCCTCTTCGCGAGCCGAGGGTCATGACGAGTCCCGTGACGGCGGCTGCCGTTCCGCCGATGACCAGCCAAATCGACTTGTTGGTGGGACTGCCTGTGAAGAACCGAGAAATATCCGACGTCACGGAGTCCGTTGCGTTGATCCCCCAAACGAGGAGTATGACGCCGACTACCAACAGGGCGATACCAAGAGATCGATTCAAGGTGCACCGTCCTTTCAATGAGTTGGCGAGTGTGTAGCGAATCGCATTCCTTTGGCCCGACGCGATGGTCCCAGAACGGCGAAGAAGCGCGGCGCGTCGGGCCCCTACGCAGCGGTGGTTTCGCCTCCGAGCAGAGTGAGGACCTCGCCCGTGATGTAGCTCGTCACTTCCATTCCGTTGGTGAGGCGAAC
>JACOTG010000184.1 GCA_016178505.1 Planctomycetota bacterium | reverse complement strand
TGAAGTCGCGCAACGTGAAGATCGAAGCGATTTCGCCCTGCCGTCCGGGCATCGCCGTCACGAAGACACCCCTCGATCTGCCGAACGCCACGGGCTTCGATCTCGCCCTCACGTTTGCGGACTGGCAGTGCCTCGTCAGCGTCGAGAACCCGAACCTCCTCGATTCGTGGATCGACGTGACTACGACGAGCACGCTCCAGCCGAACAAGCGCGTGCACTTCACGGGACAAGTCGTGGACGACGTCCTCGTCGAGCCAGGCGTCCTCACGTTCAAGCCGCTCGCGCACGGCGACCAGCCCGAATTGACGGCGACGATTCGGTGCGCTCCCACGCTCACGATCCATCCCACGATCACCGACTCGAAGTCGGCGGCGATCGAGGCGACGCTCGAGCCGCTCGACGACGGCCATCGCTTTCGAATCCACGTGAAGGTCAAGAAGGACTCCCCGACCGGCCGGTTCCACGACGTCGTGACCGTCCTCACCGGCGCCCCGACCGACCCGCACGTCCGCGTCGACGTCTACGGCGACGTCAAACCGTAGCGCGCATCACGCCCTCGTCACCGCCATCGACGCACGTCCAAGGTCCCATTTTGCGACATTGGAAGACTTGTCGTCTCGTCGAACGTGCGCTGACGACATCATCGCGATCACCAACTCCGTGAAGGCGCAGAGCAGGTAGCGGCGCCCCCCCCCCCAACTTGAGGTGCCAAATTGGTACCTCGAATTTTCGAACTCGCCGTGCGTCAGCGCGAACATCAAGTCGGTTTCGGAAATCTTGCGGGTCACGGCCGCTTCTTTCGCGGCTCGAATCCGATCTTCGGCTTGGGCGGCGGGGGGTCGTCGTCGGGCGCCATGAACTTCTGAACGAGATCGAAGACGACTCGGAACTGTCGGTCATGCTTGCGGAGCTTTCGATCGTGGGCCTCGAGCGCTCGCGCCAGCTTCGCATGCGACGCGAGGATCCGGCGCAGGCGAACGAAGGCGCGCATATCGCGATGTTCACTTGGACCGCGCGCTTGCTTCGCAAGACAGACGACAACATCGCGATCCCCTGCTCGGTGAAGGCGCACGGCAGGTAGCGGCGGCCGCCCTATCTTGAGATCCCAAATTGGGATCTCAAGTTTTCAGATCTCGATATCGGAAGCACGTCGTCGCGTGGTCGTTCACCATGCCGACCGCTTGCATGAACGCGTAGCAGATCGTCGAGCCGACGAAGCGAAAGCCGCGCTTCTTCAGATCCTTGCTCATCGCGTCGGACTCGGCGGTCCGCGCGGGCACTTCCTCGGGCACGCGCCGCGCGTTCACCTTCGGCTTGCCGTCGACAAAGCGCCAGACATACGCGTCGAAGCTCGCGAACTCCTTTTGCACGACGAGAAACGCACGCGCGTTGTCGATCGCCGACGCGATCTTGAGGCGATTGCGAACGATGCCCGCGTCGCCGAGCAGCGCCTTCACGCGGCGCGCGTCGTAGCGTGCGACCTTCTTCGGATCGAACCGGTCGAACGCGCGCCGGTACGCCTCACGCTTTCGCAGGATCGTCGTCCACGACAAGCCGGCCTGCGCGCCCTCGAGGATCAGGAACTCGAACAGACGGCGATCGTCGTGCACGGGCACGCCCCACTCCTCGTCGTGGTACGCGATCTCCTCCGGACTCCGAAGCGCCCAACGACAACGCACCTTTTCCATCTGTCTCACCTCTTTCGATCACGACACGACGCCTCGTGGCGACGCGACGAGCCAGCTCTCGACGGCGTCAATTCTCACTCGTCTCGATCACGACGACGACGCGCCGTCGCGACCCGGATGCCTCGAGCTCGATGGCGGCGTTTCTCACTTGCCTCGTTCGCGATAGCGCTTCCGCATGTCGCGATGGATTTGCTTCGTCTTCTTCTGCACGGCGATGCGCGCGAGCGCGTCCGTTTGCCGCGCGACGTGCGCGATCTCGCGTTGCAACTTGTGAAAGCTCTCGAGCCGCTCGGCAGCGAGCGCCCCTTCGTCGACCGCGCGCCTCACGGCGCAGCCCGGCTCGGCCACGTGCCGGCAGTCGCGGAATCGACACGATGCCGCCAGCGTCGCGACGTCCTCGAACGTTTGGCCGAGCGCTTCCTCGCCGGCCCACAGCCCGACCTCGCGCAGGCCGGGAGTGTCGACGACCAGCGCCCCCGACGGAAGCGCGACGATGGAGCGAGCGGTGGTCGTGTGCCGCCCGCGGTCGTCACCGGCGCGAACCTCGTTCGTGGCGAGGCGCAGGTCGCCGGCGAGCCGATTGATCAACGACGACTTGCCGACGCCCGACGAACCCACGAGCGCGACGGTTCGCCCACGCTCGAGATACGGCGTGAGCGATTCGATGCCCTCGCCGGTTCGCGCGCTGACGGCGTGCACCTGCGCGCCGAGCGCGACCGCCTCGAGCGAGCGCGGGTCCGCGAGCCCTTCGCCGAGACGGTCCGCCTTGTTGAGGACGACGACCGGACGCGCACCGCTCTCCCACACGAGAGCCAGCCAGCGCTCGATCCGTCGCGCGTTCAGCTCGCGATCGAGCGCGCTCACGACGAAGATCGAGTCGAGGTTCGCCGCGATGACTTGCTCGGCCGTCGCGCGACCGGCCGCACGACGCGAGAGCCGCGTGCGTCGCGCCAACACCGCGTGGATCGTCGCCGTTCCCTCGGAGAGTCGCGCCTCGACCGCCACCCAATCGCCGACGGCCGGCATCGTCGCCGCATCGTGTCGCATTCGCCCGGGGACCCGAGCAAGGAGCTCGGCGCCCTCGAGCCCCACGCGCCAGACGTCACGTCCTTCTCCCAAGACGCGCGCAGGGACCCACGCCGCCTGCGCAATCGAATCGAACGTCCTTTGCCAAGTCGAATCCCAACCGAGATCGATCAGTGAATGCACTGGAGTGTCTCCGGTCCAGAGAATCTGCGCAATTGCCGCAGAAGCGGCGCCATGGAGATGGGAGCGGGAAGGCCTCGCCGACTACGAGGTCAAGCGGAGACGGACCCGTCCCTCGGTGTGATGTGCGCAAACATAGGCGAAGGCGCCTCCAGTGATCGTTCGTGCGCTCCACGAGCGCGAGGCGAAAAGATACGCGGCGTCGGGACGTCCGTCAATGCGCGGGCTTAGGACCCGTGCCAGAATAGTCGTGCCAAATCGCGGTCGCGATTTGGCACTCGCGGCGTCCTGCCGGGTCTTTTCGCACGGCGTCGATCGGCTTTGCCGATCGACCGAGAGCCCGCATGTGCGGGCTCTCGGCATCGTTGCTCCTCGTCAGCGACCTTCCAGGTCGCTTCCTCGTCGCGCCTCGCCCCGCACGAGAATCCCTCGGCAACACGCTCACGCTAGTCTGTCACGGATCCTTCTCGGGCGGTCGAATCTCAGCGCCGAGGCCGGGCAGCCACGCGATCTCGAGCGCTCGCGCGTGCGAGGCCGCGTCCGCACGCATCCGTCGCATCTCGTCGGCGGTGGCGCAGTACGCGGCCGGGACGACGAGCACGTTCGATCGGCCGCTCTCGCGGATCTCGTCGAGCACCTTGCCGAGCGACGGCTCGCCCTCGGCAAATGCGACGCGCAGGCTCGCGAACCGGCTGCGCGACCGAATCGCTTTCTTCTCCTCGAGCAATTTCCAGCCCGCTCGCGCCTCGTCGCTCGCACCGGCCGGCACGACGAGCACGGTCGTTCCGCCGAAGCTGCCCGGCGCGAGCGGCAGCGCCTTTCCGTCGGCGAGATCACTCGGTCGAAAGGCCTCGGGCTGGTCGGAGCGGAAGCTCATCTGCTTCATGACGACGCGGCTCGTTTCCCGCTCCTCGTCGAGCGCGCGCAAAGCGTCCTCGATGCCCTCGGGTGCCGCAATCGTCGCCACGCCGCCTTGACGCTCGAGATCACGTGCGTGGATGCTCGCCCACTCGCGTGCGAGCGTCGTATCCGCGTCGAGCAGGAGGAGCGTGCGCGGCCCCGCTTCACGCGAGGCCTCGTAGGAGCGCACGGCGAGGCCGAGCGCCGAACGAACCGCGTTCTCGATCGCCCATCGCCTGGCGGGATCGCCTGCGGGGAGCACTGCGGTTGCGGCGTCGAGGCCCACGCCGCGCGCGCCTGCGACCCAGTCGTCGAGCTGCTCGTGCGTCGCAAGCGATGGAACGATGGTGAGCCGTCGAGTCGCGGGAGGGAGCTCCGGTAGCGGCTCCTCGGCGAGCTTACCGATGCTTCGCGGGTCGACGGCGACCATCGATAGCGGCAGCCGGCGCGAGTAGAGCGCGCTCCACAACACCGCCGTACCGCCCGATCCCTCGCCGGCGAGAACGATCCGCGACGCGTCGACCGGGTAATGGCGCGCGACGTACTCGGAAATTCGCTCGAGACCTTCCTGCGTGCCGCCTTCGTCTTCCGTGATCGTGTCGCCGTATGCCCATCGTCCGCCGACGTGAAGATCGTCCGCGGTCTCGCGGTACGGCGGCTCGACGACGAGGACGGCTGCGTCGTCTCCGAGCGCGGCCTTCCAATACGCCTGCGCATCGCGAGTGCGCGTGCCGTCGTCGGCAAGCCAGACGAGGAGCGGCGCGCGATGATCGAAGCCGGCCGATTTCGGGAGATCGATTCCGAAGCGCAGCTCGCTCGACGTCGTGACGCCGTGAAGTCCGTCCGACAGACCGCGCGCGCGAACGAGCGCGTACACGACGAAGTCGGCGCGTCCTTTCTCCTGGTCGCGCAGCATCGTTTCGAGGTCGTCGGTCGGAACGATCGAAACGGTTGCGATGCGTGCGCTCGGCTTGCGCTTGGCGAGTTGCGTGGGGATGCCGCCCCCATAGTCGGAATGGAACGAGCCGTTCACGTGGACGACCTGCGCGCCGGGGCGACGATCGATGGCAAACGCGATCGATTCGGCCATCGTGTTGTCCCAGAGGCACTGCGTGGAGTAGAGCCGCTCGTCGGCCGTGGCCGGCTGTCCGCCGCCGCCGTGGCCATGCACGGCGCGGTCGACGCGCTGCCAGTAAGCATCGGGATCGGGAAAGAGATCCTTCGCGACCTGCTCGCGCTCGGCGTCGGAGAGTTTCAGGAAAGCGTCTTTGCCCCCCATCGCCACCTTGCGCCGCACGTCGACGGACACGTTCGCCGCGACAACCGGGAGGCCACGTTGCTTCGCCGCCTCGATCAGCGGGCGATAATCCGTGCGATAGTTGGCCCATGGCCGCGATCGTTCGATGAAATCGGCCTCCGTGAGGCGACCGCCGAGGTAGTCGTCGAGCACGGATTGACCGTCCCGCTCGAACATTTCCATCGCGAGCACGACGTCGCCGCGCCGTGCGGCCAGTCCCTCGTAGATCGCGAGCTCGAGACGGTGCGTCGTGTCGTCGAGGTGCGTCTCTCCGACGAAGACGACGTCCGCGGACGCAAGCGCGTCGATGAGGCCCGTGAGCGAGACCTCACCTCCGGCACGCACGTCGAATGCTCGCGTCATCACGTCGAGCGACGGAAGTGGCTCGCCGAGCCCGGAAGACGGTGCGACGGACGGCGGCGTGCGACGCGGCGACGCGCATCCCACGAGCAAGCAAACGGCCATCGAGCGGCGGAACGAGGTCCATCGGAAGAGGCGGCGAAGCATTCGATTCTCCTAACCCATCGGCGGCAAGCCGAACGTCTTTTCGAGTGACGATTCCGGCGGACAGATCACGCGACTTCGCGGCACGCGCGCCAGGTCGAACTCGGCGACGAGGTCGCGCGGCATCCTCTCGGCGCCAAGCGGCGCGAGGCCCGACCACTCGGCGAGCAACCCCGCGATCCTCTCCGGCCGAACACCCGCTTCTCGAAAGCGATGGACGGTCGTGTCGCCGTGCCGCTTCGCGAGGCGAAGCCCGTCCTCGCCCACGATGAGCGGCACGTGCACGAACGACGGCGGCTCGAAGTCGAGGGCACGATACAGGAGGAGCTGGCGCGGAGTCGAGGAGACGAGGTCGTCGCCGCGAAATACCTCCGTGATTCCGTTGTCCGAGTCGTCGACGACGACGGCGAGCTGATAGGCCGCCGTCCCCGTTCCTTTGCGCACGACGAAATCCCCCGCGAGCTCCGAAACGTCGATGGCGACGCGACCGTGGAAGCCGTCGACGAACGTGACCTCGCCCGGCGCGACGCGAAATCGCCAGGACGGTTCACGGCCCGAGACGGCGCGCGCGGCGGCGGCGTCGGCGAATCGGCCGCGACACGTGCCTGGATAGCGCGGTCCCTCTTCGCCGGGATGGGGAGCCGACGCCGCCGTTTCGACGTCCTTCCGCGAGCACGCGCACGGATAGACGAGGCCGCGCTCGCGAAGCCGCTCGAAAGCGGCTTCGTAGAGCGCAAGCCGCTTCGTTTGCACGATCGGTCCTTCGTCCCAGTCGAGGCCGAGCCAGCGAAGATCGTCGATCGCGCGCCCCGCCGCATCGAACTTGATTCGCGGCCCGTCGAGGTCCTCGATGCGCAGGATCACGCGCCCGCCGCGCGCGCGGATCGACAACCACGCCAGCAGGAACGTGCGCGCGTTGCCGAGATGCAGGGCGCCCGTGGGACTCGGCGCGAGCCGGCCTACGATCAAGTCGGGGCGTGCACGGGACATGAGGCAGAGAAAGCCCGAGCGCGCGCTCGTTGTCAATCGCCGAGCCGGGTTCGAAAGATCGGCGGGCGAGTCGGTGTTCAAGTCGAACGACCGACGCTAGACTTCGGTCGTGAAGGGATATGAGGATCCGGACCTCGAGCTCGTACTCCGCTGCCAAGAGAATCGCGGCAGACCGGAGGGAGTTCGCCATCTGGACAGCTTGCTTCGGCGGTATCACGAGCCGGTCGCGCGCTGGTGCCTGCGTATCCTCGGCGACCGCGAGGACGCGGCGGACTGCGTCCAAGAAGTCCTTTGGCGCATCTGCCGCGGAATCGGCGGCTTTCAGGCGGACGGCAGCTTCGCCTCCTGGGTGTACTCGCTGACACGTAAAGCGTGCGCGACGGCTCTCGCGCGCCGAAGTCGGCGCGAAACGATGGAGACTCGCCTCCCCTCTTGGATCACGGAAATCCCGAGTCCGGTTCCCCAGCCTTTGGTGGCATTGGCGGATGCCGAATCGAGAATCGTTTTCAACGCGATGCTCGCCGGCCGCATCACGCCGATCGAGTCCGACGTGCTGTTCCTTCACCACGTCGAAGGGCTCTCGATGCGGGCGATCACCGAGTTGTTGGGCCTCTCGAATCCATCGGGCGCCAAGGCCTTCCTTGCGAGTGCCAAGCGAAAGCTGCGCGAACGACTGAGCACGGCGAGGCTGGGCGCGATCGGGTTCGATCCACCGAACGAGGACGACCGTCGACGCTTGGTCGACGAGGGGCTGGAGTGAGCCATGCAATCCGATGACCGAGACCCATTGGCGGACGAAGGCGGCGACGAACGCCCGTCGCGTTGCCACACGGAACGCGAGATCTTCGCGTTCGTCGACGGCTCCGCCGGCGAGTCCAGCGCCGCCACGATCGACGGCCACGTCCGGCGCTGCCGAACGTGTGCGCGCAAAGCACAACTGGCCCGCGAGCTCATGGCCCCGCCCGCGCCCGTCGATGGGCGTCCCGACGATCTCGAGTTCGTCTTGGCGCAAGGCGAGCGTGCCATTCCCCACATCGTGCGACGCCACGGACGTCCACGATGGCTTTCGGTCGCTCCAGGGGCCCTCGCCGCCATGGCCGCGGCAGTGACGATCGCCTATTGCGGGATCGTGTTCGGCCCGGCGCTGATCGGTAGACTCGACCGCCCCATCGGCGTGGTCGCGCCCCTCGGCGAAGTCACGAGTGCTCCGGACGAGCTGCGCTGGAATCCCGTTCCGGGCGCCGCGGAGTATCGCGTTCAAATCCGCGACGTCGATTCGGACGAGGTCCAGGACGTGTCGTGTCCGGCGACGGCCTCGGCGGTGCCGGTGGAGCCGATCCGCTTCACCGCGGCGACGCGCTACGCTTGGACGGTCGATGCCATCGACGTCAACGGCTCGGTGATCGCGCGCTCTCACGCAACCGCATTCGTCGTGAGCCCCGACACGGCTCAGGGCCCTTACTCCGGCACCGCGCCGTCGATCCTTCGCGCCAAGCGCCGATAGCGACCGCGCTCTCGCAACGAAAGGATCGGACGCCACCGTCCCCCCGCGAACGACTTCCGGATTTTCGTGGGCCAGATCCGCGACGACCCGAGTCTCTTACTTGCGAAGCCCGGTGTGTCGAGCGGTTCCGCCGTGGCTTCACCTCAAACCTGATGATGTGGGCGGTATGAAGAACACGTGACGTTGAGGCGTCCCCGTTTTCGAGGAGATTACGGCATGACGTTCGGCCCGATCGACGCCAATTGCGGAACCGTCGGGGTCCATCCCCCCAATCGGACCTCGGCTCCGCTCGGTCGGTCGGAGTCGCGTGGCAGCGGGCGGGACGTTTGGCGCTTACCTGATGTCCTCGACACACTCCTATTGCGATGCGACGGTGCCACCATCTACTCCCATGCCGTCGCCGCAACTTTCTCCAACTCGCCGAGGCCTCAGAACTCGTCCATCTACTGTAGGCGCCGAATGCGGCGGTAACAGCCTTTCACGTGCCGTAGATGCCACACACGTCACGCAAGTCGGTGTGGACCGGGCGTGCCGAATCAATGGGCGCCCGGCCCGCGCCGCATTTTCTCGACCTCGAAAGGGCACGGCTCGGGGCGGCAAGTGCGCCGACTCTGACCGAGCGATGCCCCCGTCGACGACGTCGGCGCACCGGGGAAGGTGTCGTCGCGCGATCGATCGCCTGGTAAACCGACTCTCATGCAACAACGCGCATTCGGAGGAACCGGCGTTTCGGTCGGTGAGATCGGATTCGGGGCGTGGGCGATCGGCGGGCCCGCAGAAATCGGCGGCCGGCAAGTCGGTTGGGGCGAGGTCAGCGACGAAGACTCTCTGCGCGCCATTCGTCGCGCGTTTCGACTTGGCGTCACGTTCTTCGACACGGCCGACGTGTACGGTCTCGGGCACAGCGAGGAGTTACTCGGCGCGGAGCTTCACAGGGAGAGGGACGGCGTCTTTTTCGCGACCAAGGGCGGAAACGTGCGGCGACCGGACGGGAGCCACGCGAAGGACTTCTCCCTCGCGCACCTCGAGTCCGCGCTCGACGGAAGCCTTCGGCGCCTGCGCACCGATCACGTCGACCTCTATCAGCTCCACAATCCGACTCCGGAGGACATCGAGCGCGGCGAAATCTTCGGCGTGCTCGATCGCTTGAAGACCTCCGGCAAGACGCGCTTCGTCGGAATCTCGCTGTCGAAGCCCGAAGACGGCCTCGCGGTGCTCGCTCGCGCGCACATCGACGCGATCCAAGTCGTCTACAACGCGCTGAGCCAGCGCGCCGCGAGGGAACTCTTCCCCGCAGCCGAGCGCGCGGGCGTCGCGATCATCGCGCGCGTGCCCCTCGCGTGGGGACTGCTTGCGGGACGGTACGCGGCGCGCCACGTTTTCGCGGCGGACGACCACCGCTCGCATCTCTTCCCCCCGGACCGCATGGCGGAGATCTCGAAGCACGTCGAGGACTTCAGGACGATCGTGCACGGCGTCTCCGACCGGCCCGCCCAGGCCGCTCTGCGTTTCGTGCTCGCCGATCCGCGCGTGGCGGTGGTGATCCCCGGGGCGAAAACGGCGATCCAAGTCGAGGAGAACGTGTCGGCGACGTTTGCGCCGCTCCCGCCCAAAGTCGTCGCGGAAATCAGCCTTCGCTTCCGCGACGTGAACTTATGACGATTACATCTGATAGCGAAGCGTGTCGTAGGCGTCTTCGATCGCCGCGGCGAACCCTTGGCTCTCTAGGTCGAACGCCGGCGTGACCTCGACGAAGTGCCACTCTTCGCGCCAGCGGCCGGTATCGTCGAATTCGAAGATCTCCTTGATGGGGCTCGCGTCCGTTCGCTTCTTGCTGAGTTGCAAGTAGACGCGAACCGTCTCCGGTGGAATCCGCCCGGCCTTTCGCGCCCATCGCGAAAACGTGCTCTGAAACGCGATCTGACAGAAGTGAACGGGCTTCTTCTTGCCTTCGATCGGCATCGTGAACCCGACGTCGAAGCTCGCGGTCTTGATGCTGCTCTGCGCCGGAAGTGCGGGCGATGCCGCCTCGAGCGCGAAGGCGATCTGCGCGACCTTGTCGACGACGGCCAACTCGCGCGCGGTCTTCGATTCGAAGAGATCGCCGCGACCCTGTGCGACGCACCACTCACGGAGCCGGTCGAGGGGCATCACGGCGCCCTCCTGTCGTGTTGGACCTTCCATTGCCAATGCCCTCCTGTCGCGGACGTGGAAGGCGCTTTTTTAGCACGCTGCGTTGCGGCTGGCTACCGGCTGGACCGAAGACGCGCGTCGATCGAAGCCCGTTGCTTGGGGTTGGAGCACAGCGGCGTTCCGCTTCGATACAGTACTTCGGCGCGAGCGGTGTCCCCGAGAGTTCGCGCGAGGTCGCCTCCTCGAATCGCGGCGTCCGCGAAACAGGCGGGCATGCCCGCTTCGAGCGCGCGAGCGTCCCCGTCGAATCTCACGAACGGTTTCGCGGGATCCGGGGCACTTGCAACACAGCGACCGTACAGCGCGAGCGCCTCCGGTTAATCGCCGCGGGCCTCGAGCGCTCGCGCGACGTCGAAGGCAATGATCCCCCACCACGCCGCCGCGCACGGAGGCGCATCCGGCGCCAGCGACTCGTAGCGATGGTGTGCCTCCGTCGCGTTGCCGTCGCGAAGGAGCGACACGATCGCGGTCCGGGCGTCACGCCACTCGAGGTACGCGCGCGACGCGTCGTCCCGTTCTTCGTCCCATTCGTCGCCTCTCGGGATCGCGTGCGCGTAGACGCAGGGTCGCACGGTGACGACTCCCTCGCGTGCCGGACGCCGAAACTCGAACGAGCCCTGATCGAGGAATCCGCGCACGCGGAGCAACCCGCTGCGCGGATAGACCACGATCGCCTCGACCGGCGCGTGCGAGTGCGTGAGCGGCCCGAGGATCGTGACGACCACGTCGCCTCGCTCGTACGTCCAGCTCGTCCGCAGCGGCTGCGTCTCCTCGCTCGCAAATGCTCTCGAGAGGAATCGGACGAGCGCTTCGGTCGTCTCGCGACGATTCGTGAACAGTGCCTCTGGCGCCGGACCCGTCGCTTCGAGTTGGCGGAGCTGTTTCTCCTCGTGCGGAATGCGCAGCAGGAAATCGATCGGAGCGGGCGCCGCGTCCGCCTCGCCGTGCACGACGAGCACCGGGCATTGGACGTGCCGCGCGACCGAACCGGCGTCCCAGCCGTCGGGGAACGCCCACTTCTCCGAGAGCCATTCGGTGAAGTCTCCGGCGTCGAACCGCACTCGCTGATCGAGCGCGAAGGCGCCGACGACGACGAGAGCGCCCGCGGGATCCGACGATGCGATCGAAATCGCCGGGATGGCGCCGATGCCGAAGCCGACGAGCGCCACGTGCCCCGGGACAACGTGCCGCTCGTCGGTGACGAACGCGAACGCAGCGCGCCCGTCGGTCGTGAGCGATGCCACCGACGGTTCGCCGCCGCTCGTGCCGAACCCGCGGTAGTCGAATGCGAGCACGTCCATCCCCGCGGCGGCGAGCGGCGTCGCCCAGTCGAGCCAGGCACCGGCGCCGAGTTCGCCGTCGTGGAACAGGATCACCGTGCGGCCCGATCCGTCGCCGTGCACGAGCCAACCGTGAAGCGAAGTCCCGTCGGCTGCAGCAAATCGCACGTCGTCGGCCGCGAGGCCGTAGTCGATGGGCGCGTAATGGCAATCCCGGCTCGGCCGCAGGTACGCGCGGGCCAGGCGTCCGTCGAGGCTGCACCCCGACGTCAGGATGAGCGGGACGAAAATCGCCGCGAGTCGCATGAGGTGAACTCTATACCAGACACATGCGATCGAAGTTGCCGTGAGGCGTCGCGACGGGTAGCCTCTGCGCCCCTCATGGCGAATCAACCCGATGTCGTCCGCGCGCTCCTTTTCGATCTCGACGGCGTGCTCATCGACAGCTTTCACGCGTGGCTCCGCCTCGTGAATCAGGCCGCGCGCGAGTTCGGACATGCGGCGATCGGCGAGGCGGCGTTTCGGCGCTCGTTCGGCCAATCCAGCGCTGCTGACGTCGACGAGTTCTTTCCGGACCGCACGGTCGCCGAGCTCGACGCCTTCTTCGCGACTCACTTTCGCGATCATCTCGAAGCCGTCACGATCAACCCCGAAGGCCCGCCTCTTCTCGAGCACGCGCGTCGCGCCGGCCTGCGCACCGCGTGCGTCACGAACACCGTGCAACCCCTCGCCGAGGAGATTCTCGCGGTAACGCGCCTTCGACCGCTCCTCGACATCGCGGTCGGAGCCGGGCCGCCGCGTCGACCGAAGCCCGAGCCCGACCTCGTTCGCGCCGCGGCCGACGCCGTCGGGACGCCGCTCGCCGCGTGTGCACTCGTCGGGGACTCCGCGTTCGACGTCGAAGCGGGACGCCGAGCGCCCGTGTTCACGATCGGGCTCGGCATCGCTGCGGACGCGCGCGTCGAGCACTTGCGCGACGTCTCGCGATGGATTCCCTCGCCGCTGGCGTGAGGCGTCGGGTTTCCGTAGACTCCTCGCCCGCATGATCGACCTCCGAACGTTCGTGTATCTCGACGTGCTGCAACCGCAGCTGGCATCGTTCGTCGCGACCGTCGCGCAGGGCTTTCTTCCGCTCGAAGGCCAGGCATCGCTCTTCGTCGAGGTCGCCCCCGGAATCTCGATCAACCAAGTGACCGACGTCGCGTTGAAGCAGACCGACGTCCGGCCGGGCATGCAGATCGTCGAGCGCGCGTACGGCATGCTCGAGATCCACTCGTTCGATCAAGGCGAAGTGAGAGCCGCGGGCCGCGCCATTCTCGAGTTCCTGGGTGTCGCCGAGGGGGAGAAAAGCCGACTGAAACCGCGCGTCGTCTCCACGCAGATCATCACGGGGCTCGACGGCCACCAGTGCATGCTGATCAACCGCATGCGGCACGGACAGATGATCCTGCAGGGCGAAACCTTGTACATCCTCGAGGTCCATCCCGCCGGCTATGCGGCGTTCGCCGCCAACGAAGCCGAGAAAGCCGCGTCGATCAACCTTCTCGAGATGGTGTCGTTCGGCGCGTTCGGACGGCTGTACCTGGGAGGAAGCGAAGCGTCGATCCAGGAAGCGTCGCGAGGCGTGCTGGCCGCGCTCGCTTCCATCGACGGGCGCGAGAACAAGGGGTGAAAAAGAAGGGCCCCGCGCGCGGCGAGGCCCTTCGATGTCAGCGATTCGATCAGTTCGCGATCGGTCGATCGATCGGAACCACGTTCACGTCCATGCGGCCCCACTCGCCGGGCAGCCGGCTCGCGTCGTCCGAGAAGCGCGGGTCGTTGACGTCGACGTAGATCTCGAGCGCGTACGGGTTCGATGCGCTCGTCGACGCGCCGATGCCGATCCCGATCACGGTTGGAATCTCACGGCGAATCGAGTGCAGGTAGTCCTCGAGGCTCGACTGGATCGCCATCGCGTCCATCAGCATCGGGTCCCAGTCCTCGTTCGGGTTCGGCGATGCATCGGCGAATCCAGTGCAAGTGACCATCGTGTACGGTCCACCCGGCATCTGCGACAGCACGTCGCCGATCGGATTCGCGAACGCCGCGCTGCTGCCCCCCGCGAAGAGGAGGCCGACGGCTCGGGTGGACGAATCGACCATCAGCGATCCCGAGTCACCGCCGCCGAGGAACGAACCCGGCGTGACCTGGATCTGGCCGATGAAGCGCGCCGCTTTCGTCGAGTTGCTTCCGCACGAGTTCGGATAACCGACGAGGATCGTCACGTTCACCGCCGCGACCGATCCGGACGTGAAGCCGGTCGTTCGACCGCTTTTCCGGACGGCCGCTCCAACGCCGACGCTTGCCGACCCGGTCACGCACCCGATGTCGAGGATGTTGTCCGTCGAGGTCACGGCCCCCGCGACGACTTGCGCCACGGCCCCGTCGACTCGATTGTTCGCGCTTCGCGACTTGGTGATCGTGACCCAGCTCGACAGGTTGGCAACCGTGTCAGCGGTGATCTGAGCGCATCCCGTATCGACCATCCCCGGCTGCGTGATCGCGTCGCCCACGTGCCCGTTGTTGCCCTTCGCGAGGACGTGGTTGTTGCTCAGGATGAACTTCGTCCCGGCGGAGTTCTTCACCTCCGACCCGAGCGTTCCACTGCAGCAGAAAAACGTCGTGATGTCGGTGATGTTTCCGCCCGAAGTTCCCAGCGAAATGGGACGCGCCTGCCTTACCTGATGGTTCGGGCCGTTGTCCGCGTAGAGCGCTGTTCCCAAGGCAACGAGCGCGGTTGCGCAAAACCCGATGGCCACGAGCTTCTTCATGGGGACACTCCTCTCACTCTGTTGTGAAAGCACGAAGACGTCGCGAATCTGAAAACAACCGGACCCGACGAGGATCCCGGTTCTGGTGTGCGGATGAAGTCGAAGCGTGACTCGAACGATCGCACCCTAGTCTTCCGGTCAGAGACGTCCCCACTGCGCCCGGCTCGTCCGGGAATGGCCCTACCTATAACGGGCGGCCCGAGGACCGGTCAATGGATATCTGCAATGGACGAGTGGTCGTGGACGATTCGCCAGCCCTCTGGTTTCTTCTTGAGGACCAGCGTGAAGAGCCCTTCCAACGGGCGCGACCCGGCAGCGGCGAAGTCGAGCCGCCACGCCCCGCGCGCGTAGGCGGCGTCCGACCCGAGGACCCCGACCTCGAGGTGGCTGAACGTCAGGTGGCCCATCTCTTTCCCCTCGGATTTGTATCGCTTTTGATAGCGTTCGAGCACGGGCTTCCAACCCTCCGTCCGATCGCCGCCCGAGAAGAAGACGAGATCCGGCGAGTTCCAGTATCCCTGCATGTAGCCTTCGAGGTCGCCGCGGTTCCACGCGTTCTCCTGCCGGGTGATCAGGTCGCGCACGGGAAGGGTGATCTCGTCGCTCGGGTCCGGGTGAAGCGTCACGCAGCCCCCGAGGACGGCGACGGTCAATAAAACGATCGGACTCCTCATCCGGGCACCTCCTTGATGGGGGCGGCAGGATACCGGGCCGGCGACCGAGGGTGAAGCCCTCGTCCGTTGCGCACGCGCATGCGGATCGATTAGAGTCGGCGAAGCGACGAATGGCGACGCTCGCGAAGTGCGCGACTCGGATTCTCGCGCCAGGAGAATGGAATCTCATGTGCGCAGACGACCGCATCCCCACGACGGTCACGCGTGCCGGCGGCTCGGCCGAGCCAGAGCGAGTCGGGCCCTATCGCATTTCGAAACCACTCGGTCGCGGCGCGATGGGCATCGTCTACCTCGCAACGGACGAGCGCTCGCAGATCCCCGTGGCGTTGAAGATCCTCCCGCGCGACCTGGCACTGAAGCCACACCGCATCGAGCGATTCGTGACCGAGGCCAAGGCCGCCGGCATGCTCGACCACCCCGCGATCGCTCGCGTTTACGACAGCGGCGTGAGCGAAGGCTATCACTACTTCGCGATGGAGGTCCTTGACGGCGGCTCGCTCTCCGACGTCATTCACCGCGCGCGGCCCGATCGACATCGCTCGTTCGCCGAGCTGCTCGCCGATCCCGCCCCGAAGCCGCTGGTGGACGGCGCGCGCAAGACTTCGAAAGCGGCCTACTTTCGCGACGTCGGGGTCGTGCTTGCGGACGTCGCGCGGGCGCTGGCCCAGGCTCACGAGCACGGCATCCTTCACCGCGACATCAAGCCGAGCAACATCCTGTTCGATCGCGACGGCCGCGCCCGGCTGTGCGACTTCGGGCTCGCGCGAATCGAGGGCGGCCAGCCGCTCACGTCGAGCAACGTGAACCCCTGCACTCCCGCGTACGCCTCGCCCGAGCAGGCCTTCGGACGCCGCGACGACGTCGTCCCTGCTTCGGACGTCTATTCGCTCGGCGCGACGCTCTACGAATGTCTGACCGGACGGCCCCCGTTCGACGGCGCAGACACCCCGGAACTCTTGACGCAGATCCGAGAGGCGCAGCCGCGCGACCCGCGAGCCATCGACCCCGAAGTCCCGGAGCCCCTCGAGCGAATTGCGCTTCGCTGTCTCGAGAAGCAACCTGCGAGGCGTTTTTCATCGGCGGCGGATCTCGCCGACGATCTCGCGAACTTCGTCGCGGGCAATGTCGTTCGGGCGCGATCGGTCCCGGCCGTCCTGAAGGCGGGTCGCCGACTCTGGCCGCGGCGGTGGCGCGTGGCCGCGACCATCGGCCTCGTCGTCGCGGCGGCACTAGCCACCACGATCGTCGTCATCGTTTCGATGAATCACCGGGAGCGACTTCGCCAGGCGGCAGCTGCTTTGCGCGAGCGCGCCATCACGGAGATCACTTACCTCGACTACCGAAAAGCGATCGCGCTTCTGAACCAAGCGATGAACACCTGGTCGTCCGAACCGATGAACCACGTCTTCAAAGCGATTGCATTGGCTGGCGAGGGCATGGACACTCGAAACGAGATCGAGCTCGCCGAGCACCTTGGGCTCAGCAAGCAGCTCGATGCGTTCAAGAATCTCCAATCCGACCCCGTTCCGAATGTCCAGCCGGAGTTTGGAGACAAAGAAGCGGCAGCACTATTGGACCTGTTCCTCGCCGAAGTCCTCGTCATGAGACACCGTCACGACGAGGCGTTGTTCTATCTGGACCGGAGCATCGAATTGAATCCCAGCTTCGCCGCCCCGCTCCTCCAACGGGCCATCGTATACGACCGCCTCGGCCGATGGGCCAACGCCGCCGCGGATCTCGAAGAGTATGGTCGCAGCGTTGCGTCCCGCGCCGCTCCCTCGCTCATCGGTGATGCGCTTCAGTTCCGATTGACCAACGACTTCGAGAAAGCCATGAGTGTGCTCGATCGCGTCCCGGCGAGCGACGTGAGCCCGTACGTTCGCGAGCTTCGCAGCGTTCTCTTCATCGATCGCTTCCAGTTCTCGAGACCGTCCGATCCGCACTGGTTGCGCCTCGCTATCGACGAAAGCGAACGCGGGCTCGAGAGCGACGCCGACAATCGCGACATTCGTACCGCTCGGGCAACCGCGTACCTGCTTCTCGGTCAGGCCCGGCACGACGATTCGTTGCTTTCGGCAGCCGAAGATCAAATTCAGTCACTCATCGATGGGGATCGACGGGATTACCAAGCCCTGATCCTCCTCGGACGTCTTCGCTCGATCCGCGGTGACCAAGATGCCGCGACGAAAGAGTTCGGGAACGCCCATTCGGCGGCACCACACAGCCTTACTGCCCTCCAGCTCCTGATCAGCTCGCACCTAAAACTTCGTGACGAGGCAATGAAAGCCCACGACTCCATGCGATCGGATCAGGAAACGCTCGCTGTACAGAGTCATTGGGAAGAACTCTTCGACCTCCTCCCATCGTTCGATCCGGCATGGCGCGCTCGCCTCGAGCCATTCGGAATCCTCGCCGGCCTCGTGGCAAGCACGATCCGTGATGCGCCCGCGATCTCACCAGTCGAAACAGGAGTTCCGCGCTCACCCATCCAAGGAGTCGTGAGCGGAGACACCCAGGTCACTCCGGCACGTCAACATCTCGACGCCGCAGTGCGGTTTCTCGACCGAGTGTGGACGAAAGTTCGAACCGCCCACGTTCGATTGGCGATGGCCGAGCAGTTTTTCAATCGCGCTCAGGAACCGCGGGTGGTGGCCACCGATTTCGATGCCGCTGCGGTCGCGTTCGAGGACTGTCTGACGTTGGGCGTCGACACCCCGCACGTCAACGTGAGCTTGCTCTATGTTTACGCGCGATTCCGTCCGCCCTCGTCGAGCCCGGAGAAGATCGATCGCCTGATCGCCCATTGCCGAGAATTCGACGACGTCGCGGCCTGGCCGCAATCCGAGATCGTCAACTTCGCCGTTGGACTTTCCTTCTCTGGTGAAGTCGGAACGATCGAAGAGGCCTGTCGGCTACTGGACTCCCATGGACTCTCCGACGTCGAGCGCATCGACCCCGATCTTCGGGCCGACGTATGTCACGTCCTCGAAAAATGCGGTCGCTAATGAACGAGGAATGCGTGCGGCTGGACCGTCAGGTTCAAGCTGGCGCTCATCCCTCCCTCGATCCACTTCAAGGCGACGTCGGCAGGGTCTTTGCCCAGTAGCTTGCCGGCCCTGAACTCGATGTGCATCGGCAGAGAATCTTCACTGTAGGTGAGGTCGAAGTAATCGTATGCGAGAAACTGATTCACGTTAGACGGAATACAGGTGACTCTGACTTTGTGTTGTGCGGCGTCGCCCATCCGTCGATTCTTGTCCGTGTCCAGGCGGACGATGTCGAGGTAAGCAACGAGCTCGTCTTTGGGGTCAGTGTAGTTGTTCGCACTGAGTGAGTATCTGACTCCTGCGTCGGGATAACCCTCGTCGGCGGCCCGGCCTGAGCGCCGAATGACTCTCTGGCTCGGCTGGGCGTCGTGTCCCGACTTTCTCGAATACACCGCCGCCTCCTCGCGGCGCTTCTTCATCGCCGGCTTGGCCTGTCGGCCTGTTGCCGAGTGCTGGGTCGATGGAGCGGCTGTGTCGTCGCAGCAGTTCGTTGTCGCCTTTTCCTCGTGGCCTCGCGATTGAACCGTCTCGTTCTTCGGGCAACAGTCGGGGTAGCGGTCGTGACGATGGTGCGCACAACCCGTCGATATCAGTAGAGCGGTCAGAGCCAATGCAGTGGTTCTCATGTGCCAATCTCTCCTTGTCGATGTCCGAGTGCGCTGCCTGCTTGTCTCGTCTCCATTAGACGGCGATCATGCTAGTCGTTGCAGCTTCCGCATTCAACTCGTCTGCTGTGAATGGGGCTTCATGTCTGAGCCATCCGTCGGTTTCGGCAGCTCACCTCCGCGTGACCCCGAGCGCATCGGGCCGTACCGCATCGTGCGAATGATCGGCCGCGGCGGGATGGGAGACGTCTTCCTCGCGGAAGACACGCGCACGGGAGCGGCGGTCGCCTTGAAGATCCTGCCGCGGATGCTTGCGTTTCGGCCGCGGCGGGTCAAACGATTCCTCGCGGAGGCGCGCGCGTGCAGCTCGGTCGATCATCCCGCGATCGCGCGGGTGCACGACAGCGGCGAGGTCGACGGCGTGCACTTCATCGCGCTCGAGTACGTCGAGGGCGCGTCGCTCGCCGAGATCCTGCAGCGACGAACGATGCGCGGCGCGCGGCCGCTCGCGGAGCTCCTTCCGCCGCTCTTCCCGGATCCGCTGCCTCCGGAAGCACGCTCGGCGGCGAAGGTCGCGTACTTTCGCGACGTCGCGCGCGTGATCGAGCAAATCGCGCGCGGCCTCCATCGCGCACACGAGCTCGGAATCCTCCACCGCGACGTCAAGCCGAGCAACATCCTCTTGCACCTCGACGGTCGCCCACGACTCGCGGACTTCGGTCTGGCGCGCATCGAGGGCGGCGTCCCGGTCACGCTCACCGGCGAGTTCGTAGGGACGGCCGACTACGCGTCGCCCGAGCAGGCGGATCCGGTCCATTCGACGATGGGACCGTTCTCGGACATCTTTTCCCTGGGCGCGACGCTCTTCGAGTGCGTGACCGGGCGACCGCCGTTCGGTACCGGCCTCCAGTTCGAGGTGCTGCGTCGCATCCGTACGACGCCCGTCACCGATCCTCGGTCCATCGATCCGGAGGTCCCTGAGCCTCTGTCGCGAATCGTGCTTCGCTGCTTGGAGAAGCCCGTCGCGCAACGCTACGCCTCCGCGGCTGAACTCGGCGATGACCTCGGCCGATTCTGCCGAGGTGAACCGGTCCTCGCGCGCGCGGTTCCGCAGTCGCTCCGCGTCTGGCGTCGCGCCCGCGCCAACGCTTGGCGGCTGCTCCTCGCTTCGACGGCGACGGCCGCGGCAGTGGCCATCGGCGCCCTCGCGATCAGCGAAGTTCGAAGCCGCGCGTCCGAAGCAAGGTTCGACGCGGAAGCAAAGCGCGTCAATGCTCGGCACATGCTCGACGCAGGCGAGGTCACCGAAGCGCTGAAGGATCTCGACGCGGCGGTGGAAGGCGATCGAGGCGATGCACTCGGCCTCGCGCTTCGCAGCGTCGCGTTGTTCACGCAGGATCGGTGCGACGACGGCGAGCGCGACCTTCGCGCTGCGCTCGGTGCGGGCCTCGATGCGCGTTTCATGCTCGCCCTCGAGGGGCCGATTCCAGAGTTCCTCGACGAAACCGTCACGCCTCCCGACGCGACCGTCGCACTGCAGTTCCTGATCGGCCGGCGATGCATGCGCGAGCGTCGCTTCGAGGACGCGGTCGTCTGGTTTCGCCGCAGCGTCTCCAGGGAGCATTCGCTGCCCGATGCCCACGCGTGGGCCGCGGTGGCGCTTGCCCGGCTCGGGCGCTTCGCCGACGCAGCGGCGGCCGCTGCGAAGTACCGTGGCGCCTTGCGACCGGTTGCGCCCGAGTACGCCATCGCAACGGCCCTCGTCGCGCAGTCGCGGGGGGAATTCGACGCTGCGATTCGGTCGCTCGACGCGTTGACCGAAACCTTGAGCACTCCGTTCGCGCTTCGGCTTCGCGCCGAATGCGCGATCGAGAGCTTCGACGCACTCCGTGAATGCCGCTGCGCGGTCGGGGATGCGTCGATGTTGCCACGCGCGATCGACGACCTGCGCCGCGCACGAAGCGCCAGCTCGCACGACCCGATCCTACAGCTCGATCTCGCTGGCGCGCTCGCGAGGCTCGCCGGCGCGACGGGAGACGCCGAGGCCGAACGCGAAGCCTCGTCGCTCGTCGATTCGATCCTTTTGCGCGAGCCAGCGAACGGCGATGCGCATGCGGTCTCCGGAATCCTCGCCGAGAGCCGCAACCGCAACCGCGCGATCTCCGAGTTCGCACGCGCACGCGAACTCGAGCCATCCGATCCGCGCTGGGCCTTGGCCCATGCGAGCGCTCTCCTGCGGAGCGGAGCCGCGTCCGACGCGGCGCAAGCGTGCGCACAACTCGTTGCCACAGTAGGAAGCCCCAGCGACGACGTCGCGAAGCGCCTCGCCCCCTTCGGCTGCGTCGTTGCCGACGCGGCGGCGGCGAGTGCCGAGGCCGATGCGGATCGTGGCGCCGCCATCGTCCTCCTCGAAGCCGCCGCAGCGCGGATTCCGACTCCGCGCGTGGAACGCCAGCTCGGCCTATTGCTCGCTGCGCGGGCGAAGACCGCGCCGGCCTCGGACCGCGCGGACGTCGATGCAGCGGCCGCTCATCTGATCGCCGCGCGGCGTCGCGGCGACGACGATGCCCGCGCGTCCGTCGCCCTTCTCCATCTCCTCACGGTGCGCGGTGCCGCGGGAGCGAAGTCGGGCGGCGTCACCATCGCGACGTTGGTCGGTCGAACTCGCGATCTCGGCCCGCCCGACCTCGCTGCCGGGGAGTCGCTCGACCTCGCGTGCGGCCTGCTTCGCTCGGGCGTCGTCGACGCGAGAGCAGCGGCATTCGCGGCGCTTCGTCGTGCCCACCTCGACGACCCCGCGAGCGTGCCCGTGGGATTGCGCACCGACGTCGAGAGATTCCTCGCCGAATGGCGGCGATAGACGAATCGCGTCGCGCGCGGTTAGGCTACTCGCCGACGAAGGAGTTCTGACCGGGCGTCCAGGAGTCGTCGCCGTCGCGAGGGAAGGCCAGATGACCGACAGCAGCGCTCGAATTGGCCCGTATCGCGTTCGCGCCGTTTTGGGACGTGGCGGCATGGGTGACGTCTATCTCGCCGAGGACGAGCGGACGTCTGCGACCGTCGCGCTGAAAGTGCTTCCGCGCGAGCTCTCGTTTCGACCCGATCGCATCGAGCGCTTTCAACGTGAAGCGCGAACGGTCGCATCGCTGGACCATCCTGCGATCGTGCGAGTACTCGACTCCGGGTCGAGCGACGGCGTGCATTACATCGCCATGGAGCCCGTGGAGGGCGCGTCGCTCGCCGAAATCGTTCGCCGCGCCGCCGTGCGCGGCTCCCGTCCATTCGTAGAGCTCATCTCCGCCGAGCCACCGGCGCCGATCCCGGCCGAGCGCGCGTCCGAGGCGAAAGCCGCGTTCTTCCGCGACGTCGCGCGAACGCTCGAGCCGATTGCGAGCGTCGTCCACCTCGCGCACCAGCACGGCATCGTCCATCGGGACATCAAGCCATCGAACGTGCTCGTCGATCGCGACGGCAATCCGCATTTGACCGACTTCGGCATCGCCCGCATCGACGACGGCAAGGCGCTGACGAGCCCGGGCGAAATGCTCGGAACCGCCGACTACATGTCGCCCGAGCAGGTCGCCCCGAGTGATGACGGTGTGGCTCTCGCGACGGACGTCTTCTCCCTCGGAGCCACGCTGTTCGAGTGCCTGACGGGACGCCCGCCGTTCGGCAGCGGCGCGCCGGAGGTCGTGATTCAGCGCATTCGAGAGACGCAGCCGCCGAACCCGCGCGCGATCGACTCGGCGATCCCCGAGCCGCTGGCCCGGATTGCGCTGCGCTGTCTCGAAAAGGCGCCCGATCGCCGTTACGCGACGTCCGCGGAGCTCGCGGACGATCTCGCGAGATTCGTCGCCGGGCAGCCGGTGCGAGCGAAGTCCGTTCCATCGGCGACGCGCGCCTGGCGCCACGTTCGCGAACGCGGCGAGCCGCTGGCGGCGATCGGCGGCGCGATTGCGCTCGTGATCGTCTGCGCGATCGTCGTCGGATGGACCCGCCAAAGCGACACGGAAACGCGACGCCGCCGAGGTGACCGCCTACGACAATCCGGCGTCGCGCTCTATGGTCTCGGTCGAATCGACGACGCCAGGGAGCAGTTCGACCGAGCGATCGACAGCGACCCCGACAACCCGATCAACTACGTGTTTCGCGCGCTCACCGCCATCGCGGAGCGCCGGGAGTCCGATTCGAAGAAGAACCTCGCCGAAGCCGTGGCTCGCGGGCTCGATTCGAAAATCGTCGGTGCGATTCAGATCGGCGCCGATCCGTTCGAAGGCGTCGAGCCGACCGGACGACCGGATACCGAGAAGGCGTTGATCGAGTTCCTGTGCGGGCTCGGCTGCGAGCGACGCCTCGACTATCGGAGCGCGCACGATCGATTCGAAAAGAGCCTGCGCTTCGACCCGGATCTCATCGGCGTCTATCGAGAGGACGCGACGGTGCTCGACCTTCTCGGCGAGCCGAGAATCGCGCTCGAAGCGATCGAACGCTACTGCGATCACGTTCCGCAGGAGAGCGAGGAGTGGCACATCGGCAGGGGCCTATCGTTCCATCTGAAGGGCGAGTGGACTCGCGCCGTGCAGGAGTACGACCTCGTCTCGGAATCCGACCTGACTCCGGAAGTGGCGTTTCAACGAGGTCAATCCCGCACTCAGATGTGCATGCGGCGGCTGGGCGCGCCCGAAGAGGCATTGAAGGCGGTTCGCGACTATCGGATGGCGTGCAGCTTCGACCCCGCGAATGCAAAATTCCAGGTGGCCCTCGCGAACGCACTGATGGTGCAGTCGGCCCTCTTGGAAGATCCGACGCCGTTGCCCGAAGCCGAGGCGTTGGTCAGCGGCATCATCCAACGATTCCCCGACGACGCGATCGCGCTCGGAGTCAGAGGAGTGATCGCGCTCGGCACGGACGAGTTCGAGTCCGCCGTACGCGATCTCGAACGGGCAAGTAACAGCCTTCCGATGGACACCAGCATCCAGTACTGCCTGGCGCTCGCGCATCGGCAGTGGGCATTGGCACTGGCGGATAAGCAAGATGAAGTGGCGTGTCGTCGCGAGTTGCTTCATGCGGAGCGGGCGAGCGAGAAACTCCTCGACACGTTGCCTCTCGCCGACGACTCACTCCTGGCTCGCAACGCGCATTTCGCCGCGCTCATCGTCGATATCGTGCGCCGGCTCCACTACGACGGAATGCACGACGACGCGTTTCGTCTCCTCGAACTCGCGCACCGTTACGTGCCGACCCAAGACGTCTGTCAAGAGCTGGCCACATGCGTCTTCAATCGCTTCAGCGACGGCGGCAATGCCTCGCACGAAGATCGCGATCGAGCGGCCGGCCTTTTCGCCGAGGCGTGGGATCGTGGTGATCGGAGCCTGAGCGTGCTCTCCGCGCTCCTCTACCTCTACTCCGAGCATCGTGCGTCGGGAGCGACGGTCGGGCGGATGAACGCATTGTTGGAGGCCGCGCTGAACGTCTCCGCGGACAAGAACACCGACCCGAACTGTGTCGTCAACCTCGCAATCGGTCTCTGTAAATCCGGCGAGCCGCACGCTGCGACGGAGGCTCTCCGACTCCTCCGGCAAGCCCACCTCGACGACCCAGACAAAGCACCCGCCGAACTCCGGGACGGCATCCGCGAGGTCATCGAGGCGGCGAAGAAAGGACGCTGAGCACGGCGTCTCAGAGGGTGATGTCCGTGTCCTTCCAGTACGACGGGCCGAGCGGCTCGCCGTCCTCGAACCACTCGATTCGAGTCTGGCACGTGCCGAGCGGCGCACTGGACTTCACGGTCGCCCCCACCCAGTCCGAGATCGTGACGTCTCCGCCTGTACCGGTGAACTGTTTGTCGGTGAAGTTCTGTAGCCGCGCGCTGGCACTGTCTTCTTTCACGCGAAGCAAGTATGTCGCGCCAGCGACCGTTCCTGTAGCCGTCACGCTCGGAATGAAATTCGAATTGCGCGGTGCGGACGTAGGTGCGACGTAGTTCATGCCCGGCATGGTGATCCTCCCAAGAAGGCGGTGAATGATTTCGAACCCTTCTCCAGTTACGCCGGGCGAAGCTAACCGTCGTTCGCTCCATCGTCAAGCATGCCCGGCGTCACCGACTTCCCGGGATCGCGGACGACCGAGTCACCGGACAACGACTCCGCCGACTTCCCGTCGTCGCCGCGCATCGCTATGATGGCGCGCTCTCTCGACGGAGAGGCACGGGTTCGGTGCCGAGTCCTCACCGCCGCCGGGCGGGGCGGCGCCCACCGTGATGGAACCTTCAACGTGTGACACAGATCGGACGGCCGATTGCAGCTTGGAGTTCACCTCGACTTTCGCGTTCCCGACGACGTTCAGCGCCTGACCGCGGCCGCTCGCGAGGCCGGCTTCACGGCCATTCAATTCTCGCCGACCGGCCTCGAGATCAACGACCACACGGTCGCGGCCATTCAGACCGCCTGTGCGACCGCGGGCCTCGAGATCGTCTCGGCGGCCGGATATGCGAACCCGCTTCGGCCAAGCGACTCGTCGACGGGATTCACCGTCGGCAAGGAGCTTCAGCTCGCCCGCGCTTTGCGGCGGCTCCGCGTGAGCAAGCTCGTCGTTCGCAGCGGCACGTTCGGCGCGACCCTGCACGACCCCGATCCACGAAACGGCGAGGCCGACGCTTGGCAAGCCGCGGTCGGCCACGTGCGCGCGCTCGAGCAGATCTGCGCAGGCGGGGGATCCGAACTGCTCGTCGAGCCGCACTTCGCACACGTTCTCTCGAGCGTCGAAGCGTGTGAGCGATTCCTCGGGGAAATGGGCGGTGACCGCGTGAAGCTCGTCCTGGATCCGCCGAACCTGGTCGCGCCTGCGCTGTTCGACAAACGTGATGCGATCATCGACGACGTGCTGAAGAAGCTCGCGCGTCGCAGCGGCCTCATCCACTTCAAGGACTATCGTCAGCGGCCCGACGGAACGATCGAGTATCTGCCGGCCGGCAGCGGCGTCCTCGACTACAAGCGCCTCGTGACCGCCATCATTCGCTCGGGTTATGCCGGCCCGGGAATCGTCGAGTGCACGGAGCCCGCGACAATGGCGGCCGTTCGCGCGTTCGTCGAGCCGCTGGTGGCGGTCATCTGAACTCCTCCGAGGTCGCGACGCCGGATATCGTCGTCGTCGGCAGCCTCAACCTCGACCTCGTCGTGCGCGTTCCACGTCTGCCTCGTGCCGGCGAGACGATCGCCGGCGGCGAACTCAAGATGGTCCCGGGCGGCAAGGGGGCGAACCAAGCGGCGGCGGCGGCGAAGCTCGGCGCCCGAACCGCGATGATCGGCCGCGTCGGCACCGACGTCTTTGCGGCGCGACTCGTGAAGGGGCTACGCGCGCTCGGCGTCGACGTCGAGCACGTGCGGATGGACGCCCATCGCGCCACCGGAACGGCGATGGTCTTCGTCATGGACTCGGGCGAGAACTCGATCGTCATCGCGCCCGGTGCCAACGGCGCCGTCGCCGCGGACGACGTGCTTTCCGCCGAGAAGATGTTGGCTTCGTCGAGGGTGCTGCTCCTCCAGCTCGAGATCCCGCTGGCCACGGTCGCGGTCGCCGCGGACGTCGCCGCCCGCGCCGGCGTCGCCGTTTGGCTGAACGCGGCGCCGGCACCCGAGGCGCTGCCCGACGCGCTCTTCGCGCGGCTCGACACGGTCGTGGTCAACGAGGGCGAAGCGTCCGCGCTCGCGGGCGTGGCGGTCGGCGACGTCGCCTCGGCCTTCGCGGCCGCGCGTCGCCTTCGAGATCGCGGGGCGAAGCGGGCGTGCGTGACGCTCGGCGAGCGCGGCGCCGTGCTCGTCGACTCGCACGGCGAATCTCACGCGCCCGCTCCGCGAGTCGACGTCGTCGACACGACCGCCGCCGGCGACGCGTTCGTTGCGGCCCTCGCGGTCGCGACCCTGAGCGGATCCGACGCCAGTGCGTCGCTCCGCTTTGCCGTTGCCACTGGCTCCCTCGCAGTCACGCGAGCGGGCGCGCAATCGTCGCTTCCGTCACGCGCGGATGTCGAAGCGTTCGCGAGGACGGTCAGTGGACCCTGAGGACGATGGCGTTCGTGACGCTGAGCCCTTCGGCAGATCCAGCGGCATCGTCTTCGATGAGGCCCTGAAGCGTCAGCGTCGCAGCGTGGCGCACGCCGGTCGCGCGACTGAAGACGATCGACGGCGCCGGTCGCGATACCCGAGTCGCGGCCCCGAGGATTCGAGGCCTGCCGAGGTTGTTCCACGTGATGCGTGGCGGGTTCACGCTCGGCACGAACGGCGGCGGCAGCGCCATCGTCCCGAGCCCGCGCGGAAGGATTGCAACCGTTGTCGGATCCCCTTCGCCGCTCCACGCGTAGAGCACGAATCGTGCACTCATCCGGTTCGACGGGTTCGCCACCACGACGCTCAGGGGTTGCCCCGTCGAGACGAGAACGTCGCGTAGGACGTCGTCACCCGCTAGTGCGTTCACCAAGAGAACGTTCTCGCGGTCGCCACGCGCCACGTTCACGTTCCCGTATCGCGCGGCCAGCGATGGATCGACGTAGTCGTAGCCGCCGTCGAGCATGAACGTCCCGTTGAAGTTCGACAGAACCACGTCGGCTCGTCCGTCGCCTGCCGGAGTTCGCGCATCGATCCTCGTTGCCGACACGTCGAGAATCGTCGCCGCGGCGTTTCCGAACCAAAGCGACGTGTCGCTCGCCGTCGTGAAGTCGGTTCCGTAGACGTGCACGATGTCGCCGCCGTCCTCGGAGCCCACACTCGGCACGATCGCGGTGAGACGCACGGTGAAATGATCGGACACGAAAACGTCGCTCCAACCGTTCGTGTCGTTCGCCACCAGGTTCGTCGCGTCGCTGCCGAACGCGATGTGGTGCCCATCGGGTGAGATCGACACGCGCGATTGCAAGCCGCTGTTCCCATTCCCTTCTTGGCCGTCGGCGCTCGTGCTCAGCCTCGTCGTCGTGCCGTTCTCGCGATCGTGGACGAACACGTCCGTTCGTTCGTTGGTGTCGTCGCCGACGAGATCCGTCGCGTCGCTCCGGTACGCCGTAACCCGGCCATCGGCGGAAATCGACGGATAGCTGCTGCTGCCGTCCGCTTGCGTGCCGTAGGAGTCGACGCTCACACGAACGGTTTCTCCGGTCTCGCGATCGTTCTCGAACACGTCGGCGCACCCGTTCGTGTCGGAGGGAACGAGGTTCGACGCGTAGCTCACGAACACGACGTAGCGCGCGTCGGCCGATGCCATCGCGTAGTAGCTGTGCCCGTTTCCTTCGACGCCGTCGGATCCCTCACTGACGCGCGACGTCGTGCCCGCCGCTCGATCGCGGACGAAGACGTCCCAGACGCCGTTGCGGTCGTCGGACACGAGGTTCGACGCGGCACTCACGAACACGACCCAGCGGCCATCCGCAGAGATCGTGGCCGTGCGGCTATCGCCGTTCCCCTGCTCGCCCGTCGACGACACGCTGACGAGCGACGTTTCGTTCGTCAGCCGGTCCCGAACGAACACGTCGAGTCCTTGCCCGTTCGCATCGGAGGCAACGAGGTTCGTCGCGGACGAGTTGAACACGACCCAGCGACCGCTCGCGGATACGGCCACGCTTTCCGAGGTGCCATTTGCCGGCTCGCCGGTTGCGCTCCCGCTCATCCTCGAGGTCTCGCCCGTAACAACGTCGTGCACGAACACGTCGACCATGCCGTTGACGTCGTCGGTGACGAGGTTGGATGCGCTGCTCACGAATGCGACGGTGCGGCCGTCCGCCGACATGGACACGCCGTACGCACCGCTGTTTCCGTTGGCCTGGCGCCCCGCCGAATCGACGCTCGCGCGAACGATCTCGCCGGTCGCGCGATCGCGAACGAAGACGTCGTAGACGGCGTTCGTGTCGTCGGGAATCAGATTGGTGGCGTTGCTGCGAAAGGCGACGAACCGCCCGTCGAGCGAGATCGACAGCGCGTCGAAGCCGCTCGCACCGTCGCTCTCGCGACCATCGATCCCGAGGCTCACGCGCTCGACCGTTTGTCCGCGCGCTGGGCACGCGGTGACGGCGGCAATGGCAGCGAGGAGCGGCAACAGCGAAAAAAACCGTCGTGAGAGGTACATCGAACTCTCCGCAACGAGCGCTTTCTCTGTATATCGGCCCGCGACCGCCGGAACTCGACCCGAGATCGGCCACTACTCCCCCAACGGGCGATCGGATACTCTGTCGCGACGCATGGAGAGCAGCGAAGGACTTCGAGTTGCCGTGGTCGGCGCGGGCGGCGTCGGCGGATTCTTCGGCGCGCTCCTGGCGCGGGCGGGTCACGACGTTTCCTTCCTGGCGCGCGGCGACAACCTTCGAGCGATCCGCGAGCACGGCGTTCACGTGAAGGGAACGGCAGGCGAATTCGACGTCGCCTCGCGGGCGTACGAGAGCCCAGACGAAATCGGACGCTGCGCCCTCGTCCTCTTCGCCGTGAAGACGTACGACACCGACGCAGCGGCCCTCGCCGTTCCAACGCTCCTCGCCCCCGGCGGTCGCGTGCTCACGCTCCAGAACGGCGTCGAGAGCGCAGCGATGCTCGGCGCCGTGCGCGGCATCGGTTCCGACGCGGTGCTCGCGGGGTGCGCGTACGTGCAGGCGACCCGCACGGCTCCGGGGCGCATCGAGCAGTCGGGTGGGCCGTGCCGCATCGTTTTCGGCGAGAGCGGTCGACGGCCCGGCGCGGAGGCACGGCGCATTCACTCGGTGCTCTCAGAAGCCACCATTCCGTGCGAGCTCGCCGACGACATCGACGTCGCGCTTTGGTCGAAGCTCGTCCTGATCTCGGCGATTGCGGGGGTGTGCGGCGTCGAGCGGCTGCCGCTCGGCGAGGTGATCGCCAGCGCACCGCTGCGCGCGCTCGTCACCGACGCGATGCGAGAAACGATCGCCGTGGCGCACGCGCGCGGCGTCGCCCTACCGTCCGGGTTGCTCGAGAAGAACCTCGGGATCGCCGCGTCGTTTCCGCACGAGGCGAAGCCGTCTCTTCTCGTCGATCTCGTCGCCGGCCGCCGCATCGAGATCGACGCACTCTCCGGCGCAGTGGTTCGACTCGGCGCGGAGGTCGGCATCCAAACCCCGATCCACCGCGAGATCCACGAGTGCCTGAAGGCCTGGGACGGCGCCGCCGTGCGACACGGGAAATAGAAGGAGTCACGCTCGACGAACCGTCGAGCGTGCCGGTCCGGGATATCGCGGCTTATCACTTCACGTGGATCGGCTGAATCTTGCCCCTGGCGGCGCCGCACGCGTCGAAAAGATGGGGTAGACTCGCCCGGCTTCAAACTGCGAGTTGTTTCATGCCGTTGCTGCGAATCTTCCCCCTCCTCCTGTTCCTGGCATTCCCTGCGCTTGCCGCGGAGACCGCCGTTTCGCGGGTCGACGCATCGACGAACGATCTCCTCGTGAAGATCCGCGAGGATGAGTCCCGAGTCCTCGCCGAGCACGGTCTTACCTGCGTCCGCTGCATCCCAAAGATCGGCGTGACCGTGTGCCGCGTCGCCTCTCCGGAGATGCGCGACGCCGTCTTGCGGGAGCTGCGTCAGGATCGGCGCGTCGAGTTCGCCGAACGGAACGACGCGTGGCAGCTCGACGTCGCGCCGACCGACCCCTACTACGCCGGATACAACGGCACAGCGACCGACCTCGAGAAATGGGCGTTCGACGGAATCGGCGCGGATCGGAACCTCGACGCCGAAGCGGCGTGGGATCTCACGACCGGCCGCGCCGACGTCGTCGTCGCCATCGTCGACACGGGGATCGACCTCGATCATCCCGACCTCGCTGTCAATCTGTGGATTAACTCCGGCGAGATCGCCGGCAACGGCATCGACGACGACGGCAACGGCTACGTCGACGACGTCCACGGCTGGGACTTCCGAAAGCGCGACTCCGATCCGAACCCCGACCTCGGCAACGGCGTCGACGACGACGGGTACGGAGGCGCGGACTCGAACGTCTTTCACGGCACGTTCGTTTCCAGTCTCGTCGCGGCAAGCGCCAACGACGGAATCGGATTGGCCGGTGCGACGTGGAGTTCGTCGCTGATGGCGTGCAAGGTGTTTACCGACGACGGCGGCGCGACCTGGTCCGACATCGCCGAAGCGATCGTCTACGCCGCGGACAACGGCGTCGCCGTCATCAACCTGTCGCTCGGTGGCTCGTTCTCGTCGTCGATTCAAGCGGCTGTGAACTACGCCTGGGCCGCGAACGTCGTCGTGGTCGCGTCCGCGGGCAACGGCAACACGTCGACGCCGCAGTACCCGGCTGCGAACGCACACGTGATCTCGGTCGGGGCATCCGACAGCGGATCGGCGTACGCGGGCGGATCGGGCGACATCGACGGGCGCGCATCGTTCTCGCAGTTCGGGCCGGCGGCGGTCGACGTCGTCGCACCCGGGTCGAAGCTCGTCGGCGCGAGCGTGCGATCGGTCGCGAGCGGCAGCGCCGGCGCGGCGGCGTGGTCGATCGGTTCGGGGACGTCGTTCTCTTCACCGCTCGTGGCTGGGCTCGCCGCACTCGTGATCGCGCGAGCGAAGGACGTCGGCGCGTCGCTCACGAACGACGACGTCGCGGCGCTGATCATCTCGACCGCCGTCGATCTTCCGGACGACCCCGGCGATTCGCCCGACGGCGGCGCGACGTGGGACGGCGCCGGGCGCGTGAGCTTCCGCGCCGCGATCGCAGCCGTCTCCGGGCCGGGCGGCAATCGCCTGCCCCTCGCGCACGCCGGACCGGATCGAACGGGCGCGCTCGGCGTCGAGCTCACGTTCGACGGACGATCGTCGAGCGATCCGGACCTCGACGCGCTCTCGTTCGCGTGGGACTTCGGCGACGGCACGACGGCCACGGAAGACGTGGTGAGTCATGCGTTCGCGACGCCGGGGACGTTCGTCGTCACGCTTGCAGTGAGCGACGGCATCGCAGAGTCCCAGGACACGGCTCGGGTGACGATCGAGCCGCCCGCCCTCGGGTCCGGCATCTACGTCTCGTTCGACGCGACGACGGTGCTGCCCGGACTCGGCGCCGTCGCCGACGAGGACATCGTGCGCTGGGACGGCGCGACGTGGATCCCCGTCTTCGATGGAAGCGACGTCGGGCTCTCCGCGGTGGACGTCGATGCGTTTTCCGTGCTCGCGGACGGCGACATCCTGATGTCGTTCGATTCGTCGGTGACCATTCCGGGCCTCGCCGGCGGGCCTGCCGGCACGACGCTCGTCGACGACTCCGACATCGTGCGCTTCCATCCGACGTCTCTCGGCTCGACGACGGCGGGGACCTTCACGTTCTGGTTCGACGGCAGCGACGTCGGGCTCACCAACGAGCAAGAAGACGTCGACGCGATCGCGTTCGCGCCCGACGGGCGGCTCCTCCTTTCCGTTCGAGGAACGGGATCCGTGAACGGCATCGCGCGATTCGAGGACGAGGATCTCATCGTCTTCGACGCGACGAGCTTCGGCGCCGACACCGCCGGCACGTTTTCGCTTTGGTTCGACGGCGGCGACGTCGGACTCGCAACGAACGCGAGCGAGGACGTCGACGCGGCGTTCGTGGCGCCGAACGGTGATGTGTTTCTCTCGACGATCGGCGGGTTCGCCGTTGCGGCAGCATCCGGCACCGACGAGGACATCCTGCGCTTTCGCCCGACGGCGATCGGCGCCGACACCGCAGGAACGTTCAGCATTTATCGGCGAGGCGCCGCGCTCGGCATTCCGTCGCTTGCGGACATAGACGGCCTGCAGCTCTCGCCGTAGCGAAGGACGTCCGCTCAGCCACCCGTTGCGAGGTCGACCTGCTGTCTGGCGTGCCGTCGAACGCGATCCGGCCCCGCGGCCCACCGGTGCTCGACCACGAGAGTTTGTCCCACGACGAACGGGAGTGCCGCCGTTTTCCTGGTTCGCGCGTATAGAATCGCCCCAAATTCGAAACGCGTTTCAGGAGAGCTGCTGACATGAAGATCGTCCCTGCCGTCCTGCTTGCGTCCGTCTCCCTCCTCTCTTCCGTCGCCCTGGCCGAAACCGACGTGAAGCCGCACGCCGGAATGTTGCGCTATCCCGACGTGAGCCGCTCGCAGATCGTCTTCGGCTACGCGAACGACCTCTGGCTGGTGCCGCGATCGGGCGGCGTCGCCGCGCCGTTGTCGAGCCCGCCGGGCCAAGAGACGTTTCCGAAGTTCAGCCCAGACGGCTCGAAGATCGCGTTCGTGGGCAACTACGACGGCAACCGCGACCTCTACGTGATCCCCGTCGAGGGTGGCACGGCAACGCGCATCACGCACCATCCGTCCGCCGAGACGTTGTGCGATTGGGCGCCGGACGGCCGACTCGTCTTCTACATGACCGGGCTCGCCGGGCTCGCCCGACAGTGGCAGCTGTTCACGGTGTCGCCCGAGGGCGGCCTCCCGCAGCCGCTTCCCGTTCCGTACGGCGCGAGCGGCGCCATCGATCGCAGCGGCCGCTGGCTCGCGTACACGCTGCTCACCGCGGACCAACGCACGTGGAAGCGCTACCGAGGCGGCATGGCGACCGACATCTGGCTCTTCGATCTCGAGGGCAAGACGGCAAAGAAGATCACCGATTGGGAAGGCACGGACACGTTGCCGATGTGGCAAGGCGACGTCGTGTACTACCTGTCCGACGCAGGGCCCGAGCATCGCCTCAACATCTGGTCGTTCGACACGAAGTCGCAGCGGCGCGAGCAAGTCACGACGTTCAAGGACTACGACGTGAAGTGGCCGTCGATCGGACCCGGTCCGGACAACGGCGGCGAGATCGTCTTCCAAAACGGTTCGAGCCTGTGGCTCCTCGACTTGCCGACGCGGAAGTCCCACGCGGTCGAGGTCACGGTTCCCGGCGATCGTCCGACGGTGCGTGCGCGTTCGTTCGACGCGAGCAAGAACCTCACCGCGTGGGCGATCTCGCCGACCGGCAAGCGCGCGGTGATCGAAGCGCGCGGCGACCTGTGGACCGCGCCCGCCGACAAGGGCGTGCCGCGCAACCTCACCCGCACGCCGGGCACCGCCGAGCGAGATCCGAAGTGGAGCCCGGACGGCAAATGGATCGCTTACTTCTCCGACGCGACGCGCGAGTACGAACTCTACGTGACGCAGTCCGACGGCAAGGGCGAGACCAAGCGACTGACGAAGGACGGCCGCGTCTTCCGCTACTCGCCGACATGGTCGCCCGACTCGAAGAAGATCGCTTTCTCGGACAAGACGGGCGCGCTCTTCCTCCACACGATCGACGGCGGCGAAACGAAGGAGATCGACGTCGACGCGCGCGCGAACCCGATCACGCCGAGCTGGTCGCACGATTCCGGCTGGCTCGCGTACGCACGCGACGTCGCGGGCCGGGTCACGCGATCGGTCTGGCTCTACGACGTCGCGAAGGGCGAGACGCACGAGGTGACGAGCGGCTTTTTCACCGACTCGTCGCCGGTCTTCGACCGCAAGGGCGATTGGCTCTACTTCGCGTCGAGCCGTTCGTTCAATCCGACCTACGGCGAACTCGACACGTCGTTCGTCTACGAGGGAACGCAGGTGCTTCTCGCGGTGCCGCTGCGCGCCGACCAGAAGTCGCCGTGGGCGCCGCAGAGCGACGAGGAGACCTGGGGCGACGACAAGAAGAAGGACGAAAAAAAGGACGACAAGAAAGACGAGAAGAAGCCCGACGACGCGACCGCCCCGGCCGACGACGGAATCTCCGGCACGTGGAAGGGCAAGGTGAGCGGGCCTCTGTTCCCTTCGGGCGGCATCGATTTCACGATGACGCTCGCGGTCACGGCGGATCACTCCGTGACCGGCAGCACGTCGTCGATCACCGGGACCGCAACGATCACGGGCGGCAAGTGGGACCCCGCGGCGAAGACGCTCTCGTGCGACTTGCGCGACGACTCCGGCGGCGAATGGACGCTGACGGCAAAGGTCGACGGCGAGTCCGCGTCGGGCTCGGCAACCGCCGCGAAGCTCGGCCTCACGCTGACGTTCACGGCGACGCGAACCGAGAAAGGCGCAGGTAAGTCCTCCGACGCGAAGCCGGCCGAGAAGCCGCGCGAGAAAGTCACCGTGGACCTCGACGAGTTCGAAGCGCGCGCACTCATTCTCCCCGTCAAGAGCGGCGTGTTCGGAAAGCTCGCCGTCAACGACAAGGGCGCGCTCCTCTACGCGCGGCAGCCGGTGCGCGGCTCCCAGGATCCGCCGTCGATCCAGATCTTCGATCCGAGCGACGAGAAGAAGGAGGAGAAGACGGTCGCGAGCGGCGCCTCGAACTTCGACGTCAGCGCGGACGGCAAGAAGATCCTCGTCGTCCGCGGCGAGGGCGCGACGATTCAAGACGCGTCCGCTGGGGCGACCGGAAAGAGCGTCGTCACCTCGGGCATGACCGTGACGATCGACCCGCGCGAGGAATGGAAGCAGGTCTTCGACGATGCGTGGCGGCTGCAGCGCGACTTCTTCTACGATCCGAACATGCACGGCGTCGACTGGCCGGGTATGCGGGAGCGATACGCCGCGATGCTCGCCGACTGCGCGTCGCGCGAGGACGTCGACTTCGTGATCGGCGAGATGATTTCCGAGCTGAACGTCGGGCACGCCTACGTGCGGCCGGGCCCGGGCGAAGTCGAGCCGACGGTAACAGTGGGCATGCTCGGCGCCGACTTCGAGCTTCGCGATGGCGCGTACCGCATCGCGCACATCCTCGGCGGCGCCGGCTATGACGCCGACGCGCACGGGCCGCTCGCTCAACCGGGGCTCGGCGTGAAAGAGGGGGACTACTTGCTTGCGGTGAACGGCGTCGACGTCGACGTGAAGAAGGATCCGTGGGCCGCGTTTCAAGGGCTCGCGGGCAAGGTCGTGAAGCTCACCGTGAGCGCGAAGCCGACGCGCGACGACACGGCGCGCGAGGTTCTCGTGGAGCCGGCGGGCGACGAGACGAGCTTGCGCTACCGCGCGTGGGTCGCGAAGAACCGCGCCGCGGTCGACGCGCGCACCGGCGGCAAAGTCGGCTACATCCACGTTCCGAACACGGGCATCGATGGGCAGAACGAGCTCGTGCGCCAGTTCTACGGTCAGATCGGCAAGGCCGCGTTGATCATCGACGAGCGGTGGAACGCCGGCGGTCAGATTCCCACGCGGTTCATCGAGCTCTTGCGCCGCCCGGTGACGAACTACTGGGCGCGACGCGACGGCGAGGATTGGCGCTGGCCGCCCGACTCGCACCAAGGCCCGAAGTGCATGCTCATCAACGGATCGGCCGGTTCGGGCGGCGACGCCTTCCCCGCGTACTTCCGGCAGGCCGGGCTCGGCAAGCTCATCGGCATGCGGACGTGGGGCGGGCTCGTCGGCATCTCCGGCAACCCCGGTCTGATCGACGGCGGCGGAGTCACGGTCCCGACGTTCGGCTTTTACAAGACGAACGGCACGTGGGGCATCGAAGGCAACGGCGTCGCGCCCGACATCGAGGTCGTCGACGACCCCTCGAAGATGCAGGACGGCGGCGACCCGCAGCTCGACGCCGCAATCGCGCTCATGCTCCAGGAGATCAAGGACCACCCCTACGTCGCGCCCCCACGCCCGGCCTACCCCAACCGCGCCGGCATGGGCATCCCCGAAGCCGACAAATGACCCCGCCGGCTAATGGGGTCAGACCCCGGACGACGGAATGATCATTCGTACTGTGTTCGCTCGCTGATCGGGAGGTGCCATCGTCGCAACGCGAACATTGAAGGGCTCCGCTTGGCAGCTCGTGCCTGGCACCGATAGCCGGAGGGGCTTCGCTCGGCGGCGCGTGCCTGGCACCGATAGCCGGTGAAACGGATTCGGCGGGGCGTGGCTCTTCCTTCTTCGATGAGTGACCGTCGGGGACCGATCGATCCGGAAACGTTGCTCGCGAATGCCGCGTGGGTGCGCGGGCTCGCGCGGCAGCTCGTTGCCGACGAAGCGCGCGCGGACGACGTCGTGCAGGAGACGTGGCTCGCGGCGATTCAGCATCCGCCGAGGCATGCGGGCGCGCTGCGGTCGTGGCTGCGGACGGTCGTCGCACACGCGGCCCGTCGCGCGGGTCGCGAAGAAGCGCACCGCCCGCGGCGCGAGCGCGCGGCCGCTCGACCCGAGGCCGTGCCTTCCGCCGCCGAGCTCGTCGAGCGCGTGTCGCTCCAGCGCCGCGTGGTCGAAGAGGTCGTGACGCTCGGCGAGCCGTACCGCTCGACGGTCCTCCTCCACTTCTTCGAGGAGCTGACGTCCGAAGAGATCGCGCGCCGCACCGGCGTCCCGGCGGCGACCGTGCGCGTGCGCCTCATGCGCGCGCTCGACCAGCTTCGGCGGAGGCTCGACGATGCGCACGACGGCGATCGCCGCGCGTGGTCGCTCGCGCTGATTCCGATCGCGCTTCCGAAGGACATCCCACCCGTCGCGCCGATCACGGCGTTCTCGAAAGTGAATGTTGCCGCCGTCGCCGCGACGGTCGTCGTGCTGCTCGGCGTCGCGTGGTGGGTGACGCGAGATCAGTCAGATCGCGCGACACCGGTCAACGTCGCGGCGAACTCCGGAGCAAGGCGGCGCGCGGCGACGACGGCCTCAACCGCGAGCGAACCGTCCGATCGCGAACGCGCATCGGTGGCTTCGGTCGCCACGAACGACGGCGTCAACGGGCACGTCGTCGACCGGGACGAACGCGACATCGCGGGCGCGCGCGTCTTCAGCTTTCCCGACGACGTCGAAGAGGCCGTCGACCTCGCGCAAGCTCGCGCCGACTCCGGTCCCCTTCGCGTCGCGACCACCGACGATCGCGGGCGATTCACGATCGCGCTCGGCGGGCACGCGCCGTTCCACACGCTCGTCGTCGATGCGACAGGCTTCGCGCCGGCGGGCGTCGAGTCGGTGCGCCCGGCGGACGATCGAACGATCACGCTCGATCCCGCATCGTCGATCGACGGCGTCGCGAAGAACCTCGACGGCGAGCCGGTCGCGGGAGCGCGCGTCGCGTGGCGCGGACTCTTCCTCGGCGCGGCGCTCGAGCGCTCGGCCGTCAGCGGCAAGAACGGAGCGTTTCACATCGAGGGCTTGCCGTCGGCAACGTGGAAGAGCCCGACCGGCCCGTATGACCAATCGCTCCTCGCGACCGCGGACGGGTGGGCGTCGCTGTGCCTCGCCGGCCCGTCGTTCATCGCGTGGCGAGACGGCGCTGAGCGTTCGCTGTACTTGCTTCGCGGCGCGACCCTGCGCGGCCGCGTCGTCGACGCAGAGACCGGCGAGCCGCTGGCCAATGCCCGAGTCATCGCGTGGTCGAACGACGACGAGTACTCCCACACGACTCGATCGGGCGCATGGCTTCGCAATCCGATCTCGCCGCGCGTGCTCGGCGAGGCGACGACCGCGACCGACGGATCATTCGCATTCGCCCACATGCCCGCGTGGGGCGTGAATCCCGCGGGCGATCACTCGCTCACGATGACGGCCCGCCATCTCGGCGGTCTGTGCACGCTCGCGGATGGGTACGCCGTTTCGAAAAAAGACCTCGATCTCCCTGACAACGACGCGACGATCGACGTCGAGCTCCGGTGCTGTCGCACGGCCACCGTTCGCGGACGGGTCGTCGACACGTTCGGGACCCCAGTCTCCGGCGCAAGGATAGACATCCGACGATTTCCGCCGATTCCCGACGTTGGTTTTGTCCCTGTGCTGCTGACTCCACATGCACGAAGAACGTTAACGGACGCATCGGGGGCATACGAGCTTGCCGACGTTCCAGCATGGCGGACTACAGCAAGCGTCGTGGCGATTGGAGCCTCCGTTTTGCAACAGCCGTACAACCGAAGCTCGGCGCCCGTCGAAGTGAACGTCCTCGCGGATCGCGTAGCGAACGCTCCGGATGTCGTAATCTCGACGGTTCCGGCCGCCGTCTTCCACGTAGCGGACGAGCACGGGCAGCCCATCTGGGGTGCGCTCCTTCGCAGAGATGGGTTCGGAAACCCGACCGGACGAACGGACGAGGACGGCACGGCGCTCATGGTGTTCGAATCGATTCAATCGGCGCGTGTCTTCGTCGAGGCCGTCGGTCACGCGATCGCGATCTCGCCGGAATTCGCGCCCTCGGCGACCGACCCGCCGGAGGTACGTGTGATGCTCGAGCCCGAGCATCGCGTGTCGGGGCGCGTCTTCTACCGAGATGGCGCGGCCGTTGACGGCGCGACGGTCATCGTCGACCGCGGCGACATTCCGATCGATAGCCTACTCCCCTCCACCTCGTCATCACCGCGAACGACTCCGCTGCCGCCACTCGCCTGCTATGCACAGATCACCGCGGACGCGGACGGCCGCTTCGAAGCGCACGGGCTTCCGCCGGGCCCGTATCACATCATCGCCGCGCACTACTGGACCGTGATGCATCCGCACGCCTTCATCTCGAACGTCCCGAGCGATGCGACCGGTCTCACCCTCGAGATCCCTCGCGATCCGGAGTCGGAGCCGACGGCTCGCGTCGAAGGCTCGATTCACGACGGGCAAAGCGGCACGCCGATTCTTCGCTTCGAGGTCGCTCTCTACAACGATCGTACGAACCGCACGACGACGCTCTCGGGCTCACCCGGGCGTTTCAGCCTCGAGTCGGTGCCGTTCGGAACCTGGAACGTGTACGCACGGGCACCCGGCTACGCGCCTCTCGTGCAACGCGACGTCGTCGTCGGACAAGGCGGCGCAAGCCCGCCGCTCGACTTACGTCTCGAGCGCGGCGTGACGCTTCACGGCGTGGCGCGGCTGCCCGACGGCGCGTGCTTGAACGACGCGAAGATCGTCTTTCTTGGAGTCCACGGCGGCGGAAGCGAGTATGCGCCGGTTGCGAGCGATGGATCGTTCGCGACGCCCGGATTGAAACCGGGCTGGGAGTACGCGGGCACGATTTACTCGGGCGGCGAAGGCGGACGCACGGTCACGTTCGCGTCACCCATCGATCGCCGCCTCTCGATCCCCGAAGGCGTCAGCGATCTCGACCTCGAGCTGCCGTTCGTCGCCGCCGGCACCATCCAGCTCGAGCTGCGCGGCGAGCGCCTCTTCGGACGCGGTCGCGGGAACCCGACGAAGACCGAATCGCAAGCGAAGTTGGCGGCGGAAACGACGCTCGAGATCCGCACGCGCGAGGGTGCGCTCGCATGGGAGTGGAAGCACGTGACGTTCGACAACTGGGGAATGGCGATTCCCCCCGACGACTACGTCGTGCGACTCACCGTTCCTGGGATCGAACCGATCGAGAAGCGCGTGACCGTGACTCCGTCCACGACCGCGAAAGTCGAGTTCGACGTTCCCTGATCGCGCTCACGCCACGAAAAAAAAGAGGCGACCCCCTGGAGTGGGATCGCCTCCCTTTTGTTTTGTGCTGTGGAGCGGCGGCTATCTAGAAGCCGCGGCGGCCGCCTGCGCGACCACCACCGCCGCCGTATCCGCCGCCGCCGCCGCCGCCCGTGCCCTCGGCCCGCGGACGGGCTTCGTTCACCGCAACTTTGCGACCTTGGAGGTCTCGGCCGTTGAGGCCATCGATGGCGGACTGCGCCTCGGATGCACTCGGCATCTCGACGAAGCCGAAGCCCTTGGACTGCCCGCTGAACTTGTCCTTGATGACGTTTGCCGACGTGACCTCGCCGAAAGCCGAGAAGGCCTGGCGGAGGGATTCGTCAGTCGTGTCGTACGACAGATTGCCTGCATAGATCTTCAAAACAACGACTCCTCGCAAGATAGAGAACGACGCACCGAACCGAGAACGTGGCCAGACGACGCGCCCAGCCGCAGGTCCGGTACAACTCGACCGCAGGCGGCGACGCTCCAGACTGCCGCCGCCTCGTCGGAAAAGAACGAGAAAACCATCACCACTCGAAAGCGAGAACGGCTGTCCACTCTCCAGTGATCCTGTCGGCGCCCATCCGGGTCACCGATGGCCGAGCACTATACAACATCTTCGGTGAAGCCGGGTCAGCGAAATTCGACGCGCGTCGCGTCGGCCGGCGGACGTTCGACTACGGGGCCACCGTTAGCACGACGGCGTTCGTGACGCTCACGTGCTGCGGGCTCTGCGACGCGGAGTCCTCGACGAAGCCCTGCAACGTGACGACGAGCGGGCGGCGCACACCACGCGGCAGGCGACCGACGCGGGTCGGCGCGGGCATCGTCTCGAAGGTGGCGATGCCGAGTCCCGGGGCGAGGTTGTTGCCGATGGCGAACGGCTGCGGCCGCGCGCCGGCATCGAGCGGCGTCGGGAACGTCATCGTGCCGACGCCCGCGGGCTGTGCGCGAAGCGTGCTCGGCGTTGGAATGCCAGGCCAGGCGTACAGCGCAAACCGCGCGTGCGCGCGGCTCGACGGGGCGAGCAGGCCACGTCGCCGCCGAGAAGAGACACGGCATCTCCGACGAGGGTTGCGGAGGCGCCAGGAGTGAACGCACCCGTCCCGTCGCCGAGCACGCAGAATACGGTGCTCGTGCTCGTGGTCGCGAGATCGACGTGCCCATCGCCATTCACGTCGAAAGCGACGAGGCCGTCGGGTCGCGGGAGCCCGCCGACGAATCCGAAGAGCGACACGTTTCCGTTGCCGTCGCTGCGAAAGATCGACAGACGTGAGCTACCGAAGTCCGCAGTCACGAGATCGAGGTGACCGTCCTCGTCGACGTCGGTGGCGACGACAGCGATCGGCTTCCGCCCCGTCTCGAAGAACCGCGGCGCATCGAATTGAACTTGCGCTGCCGCTGGCGATGCGGCCATCGCCACAGCGACTACAAGCCGGGCTCCACGCATCACGTGCCTTTCGTTCGATCCGCGACGAGGGCGCGAGTCGACGTGCTCGAGTCCCCAAACGATGAAGGCAGGAGTGAACCCGGGCGAACGCAATATCTCGAATAGAGCGATAGCGAAGCGAGGGCGACGTCGATTCGCATGGCGTCCAACCGCGTGAAGGCCGTGCGGCAAGTCGGCGAACGCAAAAACCTACGGCACCACGTGAAGCACGACTGCGTTCGTGACGCTCACGTGACGTGGAATTGCGGACGCGTCGTCTTCGATGAAGCCCTGGAGCGTCACGGTTCCAATTCTCGCGATCCCTGCCGGACGGTTGCCGAGAATCGCCGGTGTCAGAGAAGCCGTCGTCGCCGATGGACCGAGTCGCGTGTCGAGATTATTCAGGATGCGCACCGGCTGAGGCTCTGCGCCGACGTCGAGCGGCGTTGGGAAAACGGTGAGCCCGACACCTCGAGGCTGCGCTCGGCGCGTCGTTTCGTTTGGAATTCCAGGCCACACGTAAATCGCAAAGCGGGATCTCATGCGACTCGACGGAGACAGGAGGACCGCGGTCATACCTGCGTCACGTCGAAGGACGATTCGACGTTCAACAGGATCGCCCGCCGTTGCGTTCAAGAGCAAGACGTCCTCGCGATCCCCCGCGTCTTGATTGACGTTTCCGTAACGGGCGGCCAGCAGAGGAGCCACGTACGCATAGGCCGACCGGCGCGTGGAGATCCCGACCGAATTCGAAATGGAGACGTCGGCTCGACCCATGCCGGCGGGCGCTCGAACCGTCACGGAGTCTGGCGCGACGCGGACGATGTTCACCGCAACGGATCCGATCTCGACGTGCGTGTCCGTTGCAGTCGTCATTCCGGTCGCGAACACGTGAACGACATCTCCTCCTGCTTCGGAGCCGACGGAAGGTTGCACGGATGAGATCGAAACGAGGGGTCGATGCCGAGCGAAAATCGCCGGATATCCCGCCGCCGGGTCCGGGACGACGTCTCTGCCATAGCTCGCGAATGCGATGTCCTGACCGTCGTCCGAGACGGTCGACGCCGACGAACCCAAACTGATCGGCACGCCGGTCGAAGTCAGACCGACAAGCGTCGTCGTGTGAGTGAGACGGTCGTGGACGAATACGTCAAGTGAACCGTTCATGTCGCCTTCGACGAGATTGGTGGCGTTGCTCGTATACGAGACGAACCGCCCCGTCCCGGACACTGAGGGTGAGCCACTGAAATCGTTGGACTGCCCACCGCTCGAGCTGACGCTGACGCGCTCGATGTATCCAGTTTCACGATCGCGGACGAAGACGTCGCGGACACCGTTCGTATCGGCGGGCACGATCGAATCGGAATTCGATTCGAACGCGACGAAGCGCCCGTCACTCGAGATCGACGGACGAAACGCACGCTGATTAACCAGTTCCGTGGAGCCGTACTCGACGTCCTTCACGATGAGGCCCGCGAACTCTTGGGCGAAGCTTTGAAACGCGACGAACCGTCCGTTCTCGGATATGCCCAGTCGATTGGAACCATCGGGCGGTTGCGCGCAGTATCCGCTATCGCCGTGTCCCTCGTTGCCAGTCGCGTCTACGCTCACCCGAATCGTGACACCGGTGAGGCTGTCGTGTCGAAACACGTCGAAGCTCGAATTCGTGTCGTCGGGGACTAGTTGGCTGGAGTTGCTGGCGAAAACCACGAACCGGCCGTCGCCGGAAATCGCCGGTGAGCAGCTTCCGAGGTTGTCATCACCGGTCTCACCGCCCGAGGAATCGACGCTCACCCGCGTCGTCCTGGCGGCGATGACGTCGCGAAGGAACACGTCGGAACGATTGTTCGTGTCGCCGGGGACCAAGTCGTTCGCCGTCGATGAAAACGCGACGAAACGTCCGTCATCGGAAATTGTGGGCGGTTCTTCATTGATCGCGTGCACCGACTGTTGACCACTGGAATCGACATTCACACGAACCGTCGATCCAGCCATTCGGTCGCGAAGAAACAGATCCATGAGTTGGTTGGTATCGCCGGCCACGAGATTCGTTGAGAGGCTCAAGAAAGCCACGAATCGTCCATCGGGGGTCATGATTGGAAGTTCGCTGAAGCCGTTCGCGGCTTCGCTCGCAGAGTTGACACTGACACGCGCCGTTGTTTGCGCAGGCGCTGACGACGTCGACGCGACAAGAGCGGGAAGGGTCCACGTGACGAAACAACGAGCACGAATCCCCATCGTTCATCTCCCGACGAAACGGTCACGATCTTGCCCGCGGGCTTGCACGAGCGCAAGGTCGATCTCCTCGAGAACCGTGGCGTCGGTCTCGATGTCACGACGCTCCGCGAGCGCGCGGCGCGCGGCGTCGCCGCCGATCTCGCCGAGGCCCCAGGCCGCGTGCGCCCGGACGATCGGCTCCGGGTCGGCGAGAAGATGTCGAAGCGGCGCCATCGCCGACGGCGAGCGCGAGTTGCCGAGCGCGACCGCGACGTTGCGCAGGAGGCCGCGACGTTTCGTGCGCAGAACGGGCGTGCCGCGGAAGCGCGCTCGAAACGCCGCCTCGTCGAGCTTTGCCAGCTCCGCGAGGCGTGGCGCCGTCTCGCCGCCGCGCGGGCGATACGCGGGATCGACGTCGGGCCGCGGTTCCGCCCGCGTGCGCTCGAGCCGCGCGTTCCACGGGCACACGTCCTGGCAGACGTCGCAGCCGAAGACCCACGATCCGATCTTCGGGCGCAGCTCGCGCGGGATCGCGCCGCGAAGCTCGATCGTGAGGTACGAGATGCACAGCCGCGAATCGACGACTCCGTCCGCGACGATCGCGCCCGTGGGGCACGCCGGGATGCAGCGCGTGCACGTCCCGCAGCGCGGCACGGCGGATGGCGTCGGCGTCACGTCGACGGCGAGGAGGATCACGCCGAGGAAGAGCCACGAGCCGAGTCGCGTCGAGATCACGTTGCCGTTCTTGCCGATGAAGCCGACGCCGCTCGCCTCCGCCCACGCGCGCTCGAGCACGGGGCCCGTGTCGACGTACCATCGTCCGCCCGCGCCCGGCCACGAGGCGCGCAGCCTTTCGAGCGTGCGCTCGAGCTTTCGCCCGAGAACGCGGTGGTAGTCGTCGCCCCATGCGTAGCGGCTGAGCTTGCCGCGCGTGGGGTCGTCGGGCACGGGATGTCGATCGCCCGAGTCGTAGCGCTCGCCGACGACGATGATCGACTGGGCTCCGGCGACGACTCGCGTGGGCTCGAACCGCGCGGCCGCACCGCGCGAGACGTACGCCATCTCGCCGTGCATGCCGCGCTCCAGCCACGACTCGAACCCGCGTCGTGCACGATCGGGCAACGCATGGGCCCGCGCGACGCCGAGCAATTCGAGGCCCTCCCCCGCGCACGCCGCCCGAACGATCTCCAAAGAAGTGGACACGCGCGAATGATCGCATAACGTGTCGAAGACGAAACAACATGCGTTGTCATTCGTCGTATGAGGACCGCTCGAACGGGCGGCGGCAGCGCGTGCCTGGCACCGTTAGCCGGAACGCCGTCGTCTGGGGTCTGACCCTTTTGGACGAGGGATTCATGAATCGATTGATTCTCGCTGGCGTCGTGTGGTTCGTGCCGTCGTCTTGCTTGATGCCGCGGGGGGCGGTGCCGGCGGCGGACGTGAGGCCGCACGCGGGGATGCTCCGGTATCCGGACGTCAGCGCGACCGAGATCGTGTTCGAGTACGCGAACGACTTGTGGCTCGTGCCGCGCGACGGCGGCGTCGCGGCGCCGCTCTCGAGCCCCCGCGGGCAGGAGCTGCTGCCGCGATTCAGCCCGGACGGCGCCACGATCGCGTTCGTCGGCAACTACGACGGCAATCGCGATCTTTACCTCATCCCCGTCGCGGGTGGCGTGCCGACCCGCGTTACGCACCATCCCGATGACGAAGTGCTTTGTGACTGGACGCCGGACGGCCAGCTCCTCTTCTACACGAACGCGTTCGCGGGAATCCGAGCACAGTCGCGACTCTTCACCGTGTCTCCGAAGGGCGGGCTGCCCGTGCCGCTTCCCTTCCCGATCGGCGCGAACGGTGCCATCAGCGCGGACGGCCGGCGCGTTGCGTTCACGCCTCACTCCGCAGACGACGAAACGTGGAAGCGATACTGCGGCGGTCTCGCGACCGACGTCTGGCTTTTCGATCTCGTGGATCACACCTCGAAGCGCCTCACCGATTGGGAAGGAACGGACACGTTGCCGATGTGGCACGGCGATGACGTCTACTACCTGTCCGACCAAGGACCCGAACACCGACTCAACGTCTGGATGTGCGACACGAAGCGCAGCGCTCGCCGCCAAGTGACGACGTTCCGCGATTACGACGTGAAGTGGCCGTCGATGGGCCCCGGGTCGAGCGGGCGCGGCGAAATCGTCTTCCAGTGCGGTGCGAGCCTGTGGCTCCTCGACCTTGCAAGCGAGAAATCGCACGCGGTCGACGTCGCCATTCCGGGGGACCGCCCAACGCTGCGACTGCACTCCGTCGACGCGAGCCGGTTCGTCGCGCGCTGGAGCCTTTCGCCGACCGGCAAACGCGCGGTCTGCGAAGCGCGCGGCGACGTCTGGACCGCGCCGGCGAAGAAGGGCGCACCACGAAACCTCACCCACACGAGCGGGGTCGCGGAGCGCGACGCAACGTGGAGTCCCGACGGCCACTGGATTGCGTACGTCTCCGATGCGACCGGAGAGTACGAGCTGTGGATCACGCCGTCCGATGGCGACGGCGAGGCACGGAAGCTCACGTCGGGTTCCACGTGTTTCCGCTTTGGCCCTTCGTGGTCGCCCGATTCGAAGCGCATCGCATTCCGCGACAAGACTGGCGCGTACTGGATCCACACGATCGATGGCGGCGAAACGAAGACGTTCGACGTCGACCCGCGCTTCACCTACAGAGAATCGAGCCCCGGCGTCGCGTGGTCGAGCGACAGTCGATGGATCGCCTACGACCGCGGCAGCGCGCGCAACGTCAACTCGACGATCTGGCTCTACGACACGAAGTCGGGCGAGACGCACGAAGTCACGAGCGGCATGTTCGACGACTCGTCGCCGGTCTTCGACCGCACGGGCGACTGGCTCTTTTTCGTGAGCAAGCGATCGTTCACGCCGACCTACGGCGAGCTGGACAAGTCGTTCGTCTACGCCGGCACGCAAGTCATTCTCGGCGCTCCGCTCCGCGCCGATGTGAAGTCGCCGTGGGCGCCGAAGATCGACGAGGAGACGTTCGGCGAGAAAAAGGACGACAAGACGGCCGAAAAAAAGAGCGACAAGCCCGCCGAAGTCCGCATCGACCTCGACGGCTTCGAGCACCGAGCGATCCTCCTTCCCGTGAAGAACGGCCGCTTCGCCAAGCTCGCCGTGAACGACAAAGGCCAGCTGATCTACGCACGAGTTCCCGTGCGCGGATCCTCCGATTCGCCGGTGGTCCAGCTCTTCGATCTCGGCGACGAGAAGAATGAGGAGAAGACGGTTGCCGCGAACGCAGCGAATTTCGAGATCAGCGCTGACGGAAAGAAGGTGCTGGTCGTTCGCGACAAGACGGCATCGATGCAGGACGCCGCTGCGGGTTCGACCGCCGAGAACATCGTGACGGCCGACATGGCGGTCACGATCGATCCGCGCGAGGAGTGGCGGCAGATCTTCACCGACGCCTGGCGCATCGAGCGCGACTTCTTCTACGACCCCGGCATGCACGGCGTCGATTGGGGCTCGGTGCGCAAGCAATACGCGGCGATGCTCGAGGACTGCGCCTCACGCGAGGACGTCTCGTTCGTCATCGGCGAGATGATCGCCGAACTCAACGTGGGGCACGCGTACGTCTGGAGCGTCGGCGACGTCGAGGAGGGGGCGAAGGTCGCGGTCGGCATGCTCGGCGTGGACTTCACGCTGACGGACGGCGCCTACCGAATCGCGAAGATCTACGACGGCGCGGACTGGGACGCGGACGCACGCAGCCCGCTTCGCCAGCCGGGAGTCGACGTGAACGAGGGCGACTTCGTGCTCGCGGTGAACGGCGTGCCGGTCGACGTCTCGAAGGATCCGTGGGCCGCGTTTCAGGAAACGGCGGGACGCGCGACGTCGCTCACCGTGAGCCGGAAGTCGACGCTCGACGCGGAAGCGCGCGACGTCGTCGTCGAGCCGCTTGCAAGCGAATCGACGCTGCGCTATCGCGCGTGGATCGAAGCCAACCGCAAGCTCGTCGACGCGCAGACGGGCGGACGAGCGGGCTACATCTACGTTCCCGACACGGGATTCAACGGCCAGAACGATCTCGCGCGCCAGTTTTACGGCCAAACGGGAAAAGACGCGCTGATCATCGACGAGCGTTGGAACGGCGGCGGGCAGATCCCGTCGCGGTTCATCGAGCTCTTGAATCGCCCGGTTCTCAACTACTTCGCGCGGCGCGACGGGCTCGATTGGCAATGGCCGCCCGACAGCCATCAAGGACCGAAGTGCATGCTGATCAACCAGCACTCCGGCTCCGGCGGCGACGCGTTCCCGCTCTACTTCCGACAGAACAAACTCGGCAAAGTGATCGGGACGCGAACGTGGGGCGGGTTCGTCGGCATCTCCGGAAACCCCGACTTCATCGACGGCGGACGCATCACCGCGCCGACGTTCGGTTACTACCGGACGAACGGCACGTGGGGCGTCGAAGGCCACGGCATCGACCCCGACATCGAGGTCATCGCCGACCCCGCGAAAATGCTCGACGGTTCGGACCCGCAACTCGATGCGGCGATCGCCGAGATCCTGGACGAGCTTCGCACGCACCCGTTCGTCGCACCGAAGAAGCCGCCCTACCCCAACCGTTCCGGCATGGGCATTCGCGACGAAGACAAATAACCCGCCGGCTAATCGTGCCAGGCACAGAACGACGGCGACGACGATGCTCCAAGAGTGCCGGGGCATGTGACGAAGCCATTCCGGCAGCGCGTGCCTGGCACCGATAGCCGGTAGACGGGGTCGGTCACACGTCCCGTCGTCCGGGGTCTGACCCCAATAGCCGGCGGAGTGCGTGAGTTCGGTTGGGGGGGCGCGGACTATCTTTCTCGTCCCGGAATGTCGGCGTCCCTCGGAAGAGAAGGAGTGCTCCCCATGCACGCGCGATTCGGCTCACTTGGATTCCTCGTTTCGCTCACGCTTTGTCCGAACATCGGCTTCGCGCAGACGGGCTGGCGCTTGCTCGGCCCGGGCAACAGCCCGACCGGGCGTTACGGTCACGCGCTCGCCGGCGATTCCATCCGCGGCCGCGTGGTGTTGTTCGGCGGACGCGACGGCGGCGGAACGCTTCTCCCGGAGACGTGGGAATGGGACGGCTCGGGGTGGACGAACCTCTTCACCGCGACGGCACCGTCTGCGCGGCAATCGTTCGCGATGGCCTTCGACTCGGCCCGCGGTCGCGTCGTCCTGTTCGGCGGCGGCGACGACAGCGGCGACCTCGGGGACACATGGGAATGGGACGGCACGTTCTGGTTCCCGTCGAGCCCCGGCTCGAGCCCCTCACCCCGCCATGGACACGCGATGGCGTTCGACTCCGTGCGCGGGAAGACGGTCCTCTTCGGCGGCCGGGACGCGAGCGGGTACCTCTCGGACACGTGGGAGTGGGACGGAACGAATTGGATTCAACGGTTCCCGGGTTCGCCCCCGAATGCACGAACGCAACACGCGATGGCGTTCGACGAGTCGAACGGCGTGACCGTGCTCTTCGGCGGAAACGCCGGCTGCACGCGCTCGACGTGCACCAACTTCAGCGATACGTGGACGTGGGACGGTTCGAATTGGGCGCTACAGTCGCCGGCAACGACTCCGCCGTTCCACTCCGGGCACGTCATGGTCTTCGATTCGAACATCGGCAGCCTGCTCCTCTTCGGCGGCTTCCGATACCAGGCCGGCCCCGTGATCCAGACGATCCTCCAAGGCGACACGTGGTCGTGGGACGGCAACAATTGGACGGAGTCGACGCCGGCGAACGCTCCGAGCGCTCGCAACGACCACGCCGCGGCATTCGATTCGGTGCTCAACATGCCGCTGATGTTCGGTGGGACCGACGCCGGCACGCTCGCGCTCGGGGACACGTGGACGGCGGGACCGCCGCCGCGCCTGTCGTCGGTCGGTCCGACCCGCGGCGGTGAGGGGGGCGGCGACTGGATCCAGATCGGCGGCTCGGGATTCACCGACGATTCGGACATGCGCGCATTCTTCGGCGGTGGCCTCGCGGCGATCACCGAGGTCGCGCCCGATCACATCTCCGTTCGAACGCCGCCCGGGATGGGAACGGTGGACGTGCAGGTGACGTCGTCGTTCGGCTCGGCGACGCTTCCGGGCGCCTTCGAGTTCGTTTCGCCGTTCATCTCGGCGCGGTTCGGTTCGGTGAATCGGCGCGGCGGTCCGCTCGAGGACGTACTTCTCGTGAATGGCAACACCGGAGACGTCGATCGCGTCCTCACCATCCCGATCGACACCGCGATCACCCTTTACATGAACGTCCCATCGAGCCGCACCGATGCACGGTACGTGCTGTACGCGTGGCTCGGCCTTCCGACCCCGGCAACGCTCACGCTGCTTCCTCGCCACCTCGGGTACATGATCTTCCCGACGCCGTTCGCGGGGTCGACGCCGCAGCCGCGCGCGATCTTCAACAACATCGGACACACGGCACTCCTCGGCGCGCCGACGTTCCCGTCGATGCCGGCTCCCGGAGAGGTGTTCCGCCGCCCGGCCGGCTTCCACGGAGCACTCAACGTGTCGTTCCAGGGGATCATCGAGGACGACGCGTCGATCGTCCCGGAGCACTTCAGCGTGACGAACGCGGTGATCCTGAAGGTGAGGCCGTGATCGGTGGTCAGCCCTTGATGACTCCGATGGCGCGGAGAAGGCGCGCGACCGGATCGTAGTAGCGCGTGACGACGCGCTCCTTCAGCGGAATGATCGCGTTGTCGGTGATGTGAATGTCCTCGGGGCAGACCTCGGTGCAGCACTTCGTGATGTTGCAGTACCCGATGCCCAGTTCGCCGCGCAGGAGCGGCACGCGATCCGCGTCGTCGAGCGGGTGCATTTCGAGGCCGGCGACGCGCACCATGAAGCGCGGCCCACCGAATTGAGCCTTGCGGTCGTGGTCTCGGAGCACGTGGCAAACGTTCTGGCAGAGGAAGCACTCGATGCACTTTCGAAACTCCTGCGCGCGATCGGCTTCTTCCTGCGAGTATCGCCAGTCGGTGCCGGCCTTCGGCTTGAACGCCGGGATCTTCTTGTTGACCTCGTAGTTCCACTTGACGTCCGTGACGAGATCTCGGATCAGCGGAAAGCTGCGAATCGGGCTCACGACGACCGGCTGATCCCAAGGGAGCGCGTCGCACCGCGTCTTGCACATGAGGCTCGGCTTGCCGTTCACTTCGGCGCTGCACGATCCGCACTTCGCGGCCTTGCAGTTCCAGCGAACGGCGAGATCCGGGGCCTGGTAGCCTTGCACGTAGTGCATTGCGTCGAGGACGACCATTCCCGGCGAGATCGGAACGCGGTAGTCCTTGTGCATTCCGCCGCTCGGGTCCCCGCGATAGACGCGGAACGTCATCTCGCGAGTTGCCTCCGTGGTCGCGCTCATTTCTTTTCCTCGAACAGCGCTTTCAGGTCGGCCGGCATCTCGGGAAGGGGCGTCTGCACGACGGTCATCGCGCCGTCCTTCTGGCGCACCGCGACGTTGAACTTGGCGCATGCCGGCTCGGTCTTTTCGAAGTCGAGACGGCTGTGGGCGCCTCGACTCTCTTTTCGTTCGAATGCCGCTCGCGCAATCGCCTCGGAGATGCAGAGGAGGTTGTTGAGGTCCCACGCGAGATGCCAGCCTGGGTTGTACGTGCGCGATCCTTCGATCTTGGCTTTCGCCGCGCGCGCCTTGAACTCGGGAAATCGACCGATCGCCGCTTTCAGCTCGCTCTCGGTTCGGAAGATGCCGACGAGGTTGCCCATCATCTCCTGCAGGTCGCGCTGGATCGCATAGGGGCTCTCGCCGGTCTTGGCCTCGAACGGTGCAAGCAGTGCTTTCTTTGCCGTGTCGATCTGGCCGTCATCGACGTGCGGCGAAGATTTCATCGCCTTCGCGTACTCGACCGCACCTACGCCCGCGAGCCGGCCGAACACGAGCAGATCCGACAGCGAGTTCCCGCCGAGGCGGTTCGCGCCGTGCATTCCGCCCGCGACCTCGCCCGCCGCAAATAGACCGGGCACGGTGCTCATTTGCGAATCGGCGTCGACGCGAACTCCTCCCATCATGTAGTGCGTGGTCGGCCCCACCTCCATCGGACCCGCGGTGATGTCGACGTCCGCGAGATCCTTGAACTGGTGGTACATGCTCGGGAGCTTCTTCTTGACGCGCTCCGGATCTTGATAGCTGATGTCGAGGAAGGCGCCGCCGTGCGGTGTGCCGCGTCCCTCCTTGACCTCGGTGTAGATGGCGCGTGCGACGTTGTCGCGCGTCGACAATTCGGGCGGACGGCGCGCGTCGCTCTTCCGACCTTCAAGTGTCGCGTTCACCCACTCGGTCGATTCCTTCTCGTCGGCGGCAAAGTCTTTGCGCGCTGCTTCGGGCAGATACTTCCACATGAAGCGCTCGCCCTTCGAGTTTCGAAGGAGTCCGCCCTCGCCGCGCACGCCTTCGGTCACGAGAAGCCCCGCGACGCCCGGCGGCCACACCATTCCCGTCGGATGGAATTGCACGAACTCCATGTCGATGAGATCCGCGCCCGCACGAAACGCCATCGCATCACCGTCGCCCGTGTACTCCCAGGAGTTCGACGTGATCTTGTAGGACTTGCCGATGCCGCCGGTCGCGAGCACGATGGCTTTCGCGCGAAACACGATGAACTTCCCGGTGTCACGCCAATAGCCGAAGCCGCCCGCGATGCGGTCACCGTCTTTCAGGAGGTGCGTGATCGTGCACTCCATGTAGACGTCGATGCCTTGGTGCACGCCGCGATCCTGGAGCGTGCGAATCATCTCGAGCCCGGTGCGGTCGCCCACGTGCGCGAGCCGCTTCCATTTGTGTCCGCCGAACGCTCGCTGGAGGATGCGGCCATCGGGAGTGCGATCGAAGAGAGCGCCCCACTGCTCCAGCTCGCGAACGCGATCCGGCGCCTGCTGCGCGTGGAGCTGCGCCATGCGCCAGTTGTTGAGCATCTTGCCGCCCTTCATCGTGTCGACGAAGTGCGTTTGCCAATTGTCCTGGGGGTCGACGTTGGCGAGCGCGGCCGCGACGCCACCTTCGGCCATCACCGTGTGCGCTTTGCCGAGGAGCGACTTGCACACGATCGCGGTCTTGGCGCCGAGTGCCGATGATTCGATCGCCGCGCGCAGGCCCGCTCCGCCTGCGCCGATGACGATCACGTCGTATTCGTGAAGCTCGTAGTCGGCCATTCGCCGCCTGCTAGTAGGTCAGAAGAACTTGATGTCCTTGATGACGCCCATCGACAAGAGCCGGATGTAAAGGTCGGAGAAGCCGACCATGAAGAGGCTCAGCCACGCCCACATTTGGTGCCGCTCGTTGAGCTTCGTGACGCCGCGCCAACACTTGTAGGACATCCCGCAACCCTCGAACGAATCGTGCCGACCGCCGACCAGATGGCGAAGCGAGTGGCAGCCGAGCGTGTATCCGGAGAGCAAGTACGAGTTCGCGACGAGGATGAGGTTTCCGAGGCCGACGTGATAGTCCTTCGGCCCCGACGTCGTGAACGCCTTCAGCGCGTCGATCCACAGGATCACGATGAACACGAGTGCGACGTACATGAAATAGCGATGGATGTTCTGGATGCGCAGCGGCCACTTCGCTTCGCCGACGTACGCGCGAGGCGCGCCGCTCACCGCGCACGCCGGCGGCGTCGCGAAGAACGATCGGTAGTACGCCTTCCGGTAGTAGTAGCAGGTCGCGCGAAAACCGAGCGGCGCCCACAGGATCAAGATCGCCGGCGACCACTTCCACCAATCCCAACCGAACCACTCTTTCAAGTTCGGCGCATAGAACGGCGAGAGATACGAGCCCCACTCATAGTGATCGCCCTGAAGCGCGGCCCACGTCGAGTAGATGCCGAAGGTCGAGAGACCGAGAAACGTCGCAAGAGGAAGTCCCCACCACGAGTCGCGTCGTTCGGTCGAAAGGAGCTTCTTCGGCGGGAGTGACGTCGAGGCGGGCGGCGCTTCTCGAAGCGTGCCGGATTCGCTCATGGGCGGCCTTCATACCAACGCATGCGGTGACGCGCAACCGTTCAATCGCCGCGTGATATCCTGCGACGCGACATGGAGGACAAGCGAACGTTCGTGCCGCGAGAGGTCGCGCGGTTCGATTCCGCGAAGATGGAAAAAGTGGGACTGTTTCAGTCCCATTCCATTCTCGTGGGGCTCAACTGTTTCGAGCCGGGCCAGAAACACGCGATGCACACGCACGCGGGCTCGGACAAGGTCTACGTCGTCTCCGAGGGCACGGCCCGGTTCACGCTGGGGCCCAACAGCGTCGAACTCACGGCGGGTGACGTCGCCATCGCACCCGCTGGCGAGCCACATGCGCTCGAAAACGTCGGCAGGACGCGCCTCGTGGTCGTCGTTTTCATGGCGCCGCCCCCGCATGGCACGTGACGCAAACTACAGCCGCCTTTTGACTGCGATTCGCGAATCCGTATAATTCCCGTGCACTACTTCAGCTTTCGTTCTGCGACGTCGTACAGCCGAAGTGTGGTATTCAGCGAACCTGACAAGGAGTGACACGACGATGCTCACGCTGACGGATCTAGCGGTCGAGAAGGTCAACGAGCTGATCAAGAGCGAGAAGGCGGAAGGCAAGGCTTTGCGCGTCTTCGTCGAAGCGGGCGGCTGTTCGGGCTTCTCGTACGGCTTCACGTTCGACGACAAGAGCGCGGATGATCAGGTCGTGACGTACGACGGTTTCGAGCTCGTCGTCGATCCCAACAGCCTTTCCTATCTGGACGGCGCAAAGGTCGACTACGTCGACGGCCTGCACGGCGCCGGGTTCAAGATCGAGAATCCCAACGCGAAGGGTTCGTGCGGCTGCGGCAGCTCCTTCAACGTCTAACAAACCGTTCGATCACCTGCGGCGGAACGCTTCCTTCGAGGCGTTCCGCTGCGCTGCTCCGGGAACTCGACGATGACTCACTCGCGACCACCCTGGTTCGACGGTCGGCTGCCATCGCCGTCACATCGTCGCCTTCCGCTGCCGACGCGCGTCGACGTCTGCGTCATCGGCGGCGGCATCACGGGAGTCAGCGCGCTCGATGAACTCGCCGCTCGGAACACGCGGGCGTTGCTCCTCGAGCGCGATCGCCTCGCGACGGGCGCGACAGGCGACGCGTCGATCGGCGCTCGCGATCCCATGGCAACGGTCGAGGGGATCGCCGCACGCGCCGAGGCCGCCGGCTGCGAGATCCACGAAGAAACCACCGTGCGGCGAATCGAGTCGACACCCGAGGGCCCGATGCGCGTGGTCACGACGGCGGGCGACGTCGCCGCGGAGATCGTGATCGTCGCCGTGAACGCCTGGGCAGCGTTCGTTCACGATGGGTTCCGCGAGAGCGTCGCCGCGTTTCCGGCGGCGATGCTCGCCACCGAGCCGATGCATCGCGAGGTGCGCGCGGGCTCGCGCGACGACGGGCGCCTCTTCTTCGGGCCGGGTCCCGGCGGGCGCTTCGTCTTCGGTGCGATTCGGTGGACGCCGCTCGAACTCGACTCGATCGATCGCGCGCCCCTCGACGCGCGCGGCGAAGGCGCGCTGCGACGCGCGTTCGCGGAGGCGTGTCCGGATCTCGCGACGGCCCGTGTCGAGCGCACGTGGCCCGCGATCGTCGCCGCGACCTGCGACGGGTTGCCGCTCGTCGGCCCGATGCCCGGTAACCCTCGCGTCGTCGCCGCGGTAGGATTCTCGGCGTCCGACCTCGACGCGGGGGCGACCGCGGGACGCGACGTCGCGCGCGCGATCCTCGGAATCGGGCCGACGACTCTCGGACATCTGTCGCCGCGGAGGCTCGTCGTTTCATGACGCTGTCGCATGATCAAATTCGCCGATTCGCACGGCATCTCAAGCTTGCAGAGATCGGCGTCGACGGCCAGGAGAAGCTCGCCGCCGCGCGGATCGCGATCGTCGGGCTCGGCGGGCTCGGCTCGCCCGCGGCGCTGTACCTCGCGGCGTCCGGCGTCGGCACGCTCGGCCTCATCGACGCGGACGTCGTCGACGTCTCGAACCTCCACCGGCAAGTTCTCTTCACCGCCGCGGACGAAGGCAAATCGAAAGTCAGCGTCGCTGCCGCGCGCCTTCGAGCCATCGACGGGAGCCTCGACGTCGTCGAGCATCCCGTGCGACTCGGCCCGACGAACTCGGTGCCGATCCTTTCGAGCTACGACGTCGTCGTCGACGGATCCGACAACTTCCCGACGCGCTATCTCGTGAACGACGTCTGCGTGATGCTCGGCAAACCGAACGTGTTCGGCAGCGTCTTCAAGTTCGAGGGACAGGTCGCGGTCTTTCGACCGCCGGCGGATCCGTGTTACCGCTGCCTGTTCACCGAGTCGCCCGAGCGCGGCCTCGTGCCCGACTGCGGCGAGGCGGGCGTACTCGGGGTCCTGCCGGGCGTCGTCGGCGCGCTGCAAGCGACCGAGGCGATCAAGCTCGTCACCGGTGCCGGCGATCTTCTCACGGGGCGCATGCTCCTCTACGATGCGCTTCGCATGCGCTTTCGCGAGGTGACGATCCCGAAGAACCCGGCGTGCCCCGCGTGCGGCGAGTCTCCCACGATTCCGATCGAGGAGGACTACGTCGAGGCGTGCGCGTCCGGCGATGCGGCGCGCACGGCGATCGAGGAGCTGTCGCCGAAGGCCGCTGCCGACCGAAAGAAAGCCGGCGCGGTCTTCATCGACGTTCGCGAGCCCGAGGAGTGGGAGATCTGCCGCATCGAAGGGTCGATTCTCGTGCCGCTCGGGGAGCTTCCGATGCGCATGCGCGAGCTCATGCCGCTGCGCCAGGCTGAGATCGTGGTCTACTGCCACCGCGGAATGCGCAGCGCGGAAGCCGCCGGCTTCTTGCGCGAGGCTGGCTTCGCGAACGTGCGCAACTTGAACGGCGGCATCCAGCGCTGGTCGTGGGAAGTCGATCCTTCGGTGCCCAGATACTGAGCTGATCGGAGCCGGCGAGACGTCCGAGGCCCGCTGTTTCGGGCGCGAGAGAAAGCATGAAGATTCGGGTTCGCTTGTTCGCGATGTATCGGGAAGCGCTCGGTCGCGGCGAGGTCGAGTTGGATCTCGCCGACGGAACGACCGCAGCCCAAGTCTTCGATCGACTCTTCGCCGGCACCGCGTACGAAAAGCTCCCGCGGCGGACGACGCTCTACGCGATCAACCAGACGTACCAGCCGCCGGCGACGATGCTCCGAGACGGCGACGAGGTCGCGTTCATTCCGCCCGTCGCGGGAGGCCTCGCGTGAGCGCGAAAACGATTCTCGAGATCGTGGACGCGCCGATCGACGCCGCGGCGTGGACGGCCAAGCTCGCCGATCCCGCGGCCGGCGCGATCGCATCGTTCCTCGGAGTCGTTCGCGACCACGCGCGCGGAAAGTCGGTCGTCGCGATCCGCTACGAGGCGTACCGCGAGATGGCGCTCACCGAAATGAAGAAGATTGCCGACGAGGCAGCGAAGAGCTGGCCGCTCCTCGGTCTCGCGATCATCCATCGAGTGGGCGCGCTCGAAATCGGCGAAGCCAGCGTCCTCGTAATCGTGACGAGCGCGCATCGCGCCGACGCCTTCGAAGCCTGCCGCTTCGCAATCGACACATTGAAAACCACGGTCCCCATTTGGAAACACGAGCGCTACGCCGACGGCTCCGCCTGGGTCGACAACTGACGCATACGGAGCCTGGATCATTTTTTTCACTTAGCGTCCAGCTCCGTACGCGCCGGCCGCGGGCGTTCGGGAGACGGTCGTTGTCGCTCCGCATTGGCGCGTCCCCCGTCGATCCTCCCGATCGGGGAATTCGTCTTGAACGCGCCACGGCCGCCGAACCGATTCCGTAACTGGGAAAAATGTTCCAGGCTCCGTATGCGTCAGATCAGTCGGCTAGGTGGTCGCGGAGGCGACGGATTTGCGCAGCGTGGTTGTGCGCGTGGGCCGCGTAGATGCGAAGCCAGTCCTCCGCGGTATAGCGCCCGGACTCGCTGTGGGTGCCCTCGCGCGACCAGTCCGCTTCGGTCATCCGCTCGAGGAGCTGCACCGTCGTCGCGCGCGCGGCTCGAAGCGCATCGAGCGACGGCCCGATCTCGCGTTCCCCGTAGTGGAGCTTCGCGGCGAACGCGTCCTGGTCGTAACCGTGAATCACCGGCTTGTCCTCGACGAGCAGGCGCCGCAGACGAATCGCACTCGTCATCTCGCTGTCGGCAAGGTGGTGCACGATGTCTTGCGCACTCCACTTCCCCGGGATCGGATGAGCGCCGAGCTTCGACGGTGGGAACCCCTCGAGCGCCGATCGCACCTCGTCGAATCCCGCCGCGTACTGCGCGATCAGCTTCTTCCGTTCGTCCTTCGACATCTCAGTGTCCCGTGATCAGCTTGTTGTTCGACTCGAGGTTGCGCTGCCAGCGGTCGATCGACTCGGCGGCCTCGCCTTGGCCGACGATCAGCGTACCGAACTTGCCGAGCCCGCCGCCGATCTCGCCGACGATCGAGACGAACGTGTTGGGAATCAGCTCGACGATGCCGACGACGAAGCCGTTGTCGTCGAAGTTGCGCCCGATCTGGCGAACGATGCCGAACGGCATGCCGACCAGTGAGCCCAGCGACTGGTCGAAGTTCACCGGATAGATCTGCCCGACGAACTTCTGCTCGGCGAGGTCATAGCCCTTTTCGGTCTCGACGATGTTCGCGCTTCCCTCGGGCCCGGGGACGAAGCTCAGGTGCGCGCGCAGGGCCTGATGAGCCGCCTTGAGCCGCGCCTGTCGCGCCACCTCGTCGCTGCCGGACAGATAGAGGAACGCGCCGCCGAGACCGTCGATGAAGAGATCGCCGACGATCCCCTCGGTGAGAAGGTTGGCAACCGACGGAAGCACACCGCAGACGAGCCCGTCGTGGTCCATGTCGCGCCCCATCCCCTCGACCGTGTTCATGCCCATCGAAACGAATCGCGCGATGCCGCGGTCGAACGACTCCGGATAGCTGAGGTCCGAGATCGGACCCGGCTTCTTCTCGGCCTTCTGGAGATCGACGTGCCCCGACTTCGGAGGAGCGCCGGACTCTTGGTACCGGGCCGATGTGCATCCGATGGCGCCCACCAACAGAGGAACGACGAGCCAAAACCCGTTTCGCATTTTCCCTTCTCCTCCGAATTCGAACCCTCGATCGGAATCCTCGGCGCTCGACCGCCGGCGACGATTCGCCCTACAACTCGCGACGAAAAATCTAATTCAGCGAGTTCTGCAGTTTGCGAAGCGCCTTTCGAGCGAGATCGTAATTCTCGTTCTTCTCGAGCGCCGCGGCGTACTGATGCATCGCGTCGCGGGTCTGACCCCGCCACTCGTAGACGCGGCCGAGATTGTAGTGCGCGTAGAAGTAGCACTCGTAGCGACGAGCGAGGAGCGCCTTCTTCAACCAAGGAATCGCTTCATCGGGCCGCCCCTGCTCGATCAGGTATGCGCCGATGTCGTTATACGGGTTGCCAAACTCCGGGTCCGTCTCGATCGCCTTCTTGCACTGCGCAATCGCGTCGTCGAGGCGACGCATGAACGAGTACGTCCAGCCGAGGAACGTGTACGCCTCGGCGGTCGGATGGATCGCGATCGACTTGAGGTAGAGGTCTTCGGCTTCCTTCAACCGGCCTTCCGTTTGGCAGCGATAGGCACGACGAAACACCTCGCGGGCCTCCAACTCTTTCTCGCCGGGCATGCTCTCCTCACCGATTCGCCGTCACCGGCTCCTGAAATGCTCGGAGTAGGATCGTCGAGCGGCACGACGGACACGAATGGATCACCCGCTCTTTCGGGAAGCCGTCGCCGCTGAATCGAAACTCCAGCGTTCCCGCATTGCGACAGAATGCGATGGCACACTCGCCGGGAGTTTTCGCGTCGCGAACCTCGATGCGCATGTGCATGGTTACAACCGTCCCGACTGCGCGAAGAATTCGAACGGGTTCTGCCACACGAGCCGCTGAATGGCTGACTCTGGAAATGCGCGCTTGCGAAGCTCGACGACGACGCGCGGAACGCTGAGCGGATCCGACGGCCCCCAGTCGGCGGCACTGTTCACGAGCATCTTGTCGATGCCATGCTTCCCGAGGATGTTCGCCATGCGTTCCGGCGACAACTTCGTCACCGGGTACACCGTGTGCCCGCTCCACGCGCCGCTCTTCCGCGACATCTCGATCGTTTCTTCGGTGTTGTGGTCGATGAGGATCTTCGACATGTCGACCTTCATTTCTTTGAGCACATCGATCGTCCGCTGCGTGCCGCGCGGCTTGTCGCGATGCGGCGTGTGGATGAGCACGGGCAGTTTGTGCTCGAACGCCATCTCGACTTGGCGGCGGAATGCTTCTTCCTCTTCCGGGGTGATGCGATCGAATCCGATCTCGCCGACGGCGACGACCCACTTGTTCGAGAGCCACCTCGGCATCGCGGCGAGAACCTCCTCGGAAAGCTTGCGGTCGTTCGCCTCGCGCGGGTTCACGGCGATCGTCGCGTAGTGCTTGATGCCGTATTGCGCGGCGCGCTCCACTTCGAAATGCGAGATGTGGTCGAAGTAATCGAAGAACGAGCCCGCGTGCTTGCGCGGCTCGCCGAGCCAGAACGCCGGCTCCACGATCACCTCGATGCCGGCGAGCGCCATCTTCTCGTAGTCGTCGGTCGTGCGAGAGATCATGTGGACGTGGGGATCGAAGATCTTCATGCGACTCCTCGGACGTGCGCCCGGTTGAATGGGTCCACAAGCTACCGATGCCACGACGAGCTTGTCAACTCGGCTTGTCCGCGGCAATCGCGCGATGTATAAGGGTCGGCAGTTGTCGGCGCTTGCCCGAGAGATCGAAATCCAGGAGGACGCGAGCGCTCTTGCAGTGGCCTCGATGAGGGCGCGTTCATTTCTATTCAAACGCACATGAGTTCGAGTGCGAACGATCCTGCGACGAGTTTCGCGGAGATGGTCTGTCGCGACGATGCGCAAGTCGACGTCGTGCGCTCCGCACTCACCTTCGCGCGCCACGAATATCCAAAGCTCGACGTGGACGCCTACGTCGCGAAGCTCGACGCGCTGGCTGCCGCCGTTCGCGAGGAGGCGGCGGGCGACGCATCGGACGACAGCCGCATTTCCGCGCTGCACCGGACGCTCTTCCTCAAGGAAGGATTTCACGGCGAGTGCCAGAACTTCTACGACCCGCGCAACTCGTTCCTCAACGAAGTCCTCGACCGAAAGGCTGGCATTCCGATCACGCTCTCGTGCGTCTACATGGAGGTCGCGCGCCGCGTCGGTCTCGACGTCCTGGGCGTCGGGCTGCCGGGCCACTTCATCGTCCGCCACTCGACGAACGGGCGCGTCTTGTTTCGTGATCCGTTCAACGCCGGGCGCATCCTCAGCCGCGAGGCTTGTGCGAACAAGGTGCGTGAGATCCTCGGATCGAACGCCGAGTTCAAGGCATCGTTTCTCGAACCGTGCCCGAAGAAGCAGATCCTCGCGCGCATGCTCGGCAACTTGAAGGGCGTCTATCTACGCTCTCGCGACTTCACCAGCGCGCTGTGGGTCGTCGAGGCCATCCTCGCGATCGACCCGGGCTGCGTCGAGCAAGTGCGCGATCGCGGCATGATCTTCCTTCACCTGCAGAACCAACCCCGCGCGCTCGGCGATCTCGAGTGGTATCTGCGCTTCCATCCGAAGGCCGAGGATGCCGCGGACGTGAGCGAGATCGTGCGCAAGCTGCGATCGCTCAACGCCGGGCTGAATTGATCCCGATGATCGCAAGCGCCCGTCGATCCGCGGCGTGACTTCGACGTGATCCGTCCGCCGCGAACGGTATCTCTCGCACGAGCCCTCTCGAAGCTGGGGGTGTCGTCGCGAGCCGAGGCCGCGAGCCTCGTGCGCTCCGGTCGCGTCCGCGTGAACGGCCGAACGGCGTCCGATCCCGACGTCTGGGTCGATCCCGATCGCGCCCGGATCGAAGTCGACGGCGCGATCGTCCGCCGAGCGGCGCCGCGAACGATCGTGCTCCACAAGCCCGCGGGGATCGTCACGACGCGACGCGACGAGCGCTCGCGCCGGACGGTGTACGACCTCATTCCAAGTGATCTTGGTTACCTCTTCCCCGTCGGCCGCCTCGACCTCGACACGTCGGGGATGCTTCTCTTGACGAACGACGTGCAACTCGGCGATCGCCTCACGAACCCGAGATCGAAGGTATGGAAGCGCTATCGAGTGGACGTCGATGCACCCGTCACGCCCGCCGACGTCGAACGACTCGCGAAGGGGGTGATTATCGCGGGCCAGCGAACGCTCCCCGCGCGCGTGCGACGCCTCGACGCGCGATGTCTCGCGATCGAGATCGTCGAAGGCCGCAACCGCCAAGTGCGCCGCATGCTCGAAGCGTTCGGCCGCCGAGTGGTCGCGCTCCACCGCGAAGCGATCGGCCCCGTCACGCTCGGTCGCCTCCCCGAAGGCCACTGGCGCGACCTCACCACTGCCGAGCATCGTGCGCTCTCCGGATCCGGACAACCAAACGGACGCGCTACGTCGTGAGCGCGGCTCCGGCTTCAGTATCCATCGCCCGCGCGCTTCGGAAAATCCTTCGGAACCACAGCGTGCCGTACAACGCGACGACGACCGCGTAAGCGACGATCGAGAATCCAAACCAGAACCCCGAATCGATCTCCGGATCCGGATAGAAAAAACAGAGGACCGCGCCGGCGAACGCGATGAAGAACGCGGCGGCATAGACGCCGAGAAGCGCATGAGAGAGCTTACTCCGCCTTGCCGCCCGAACGAGCATGGCCCGGTACTCGTCCTCTCCGAGCGCGCGCATGAGCCAAATCTTCGCGCAGTTCGACGACCAGACGAAGAGCGACGCCACCAAGATCCCGATTCCAGCCTCCGTGCTCCAGAGCGGCACGAGCGCCGCGAGCAACGTGAGAACGGCGAAGCGCCAACCCAGCTTTCGCACGATGGGATTCGCCTCGAGCTTCAAGTTCGGTGTCGCGAAGTAGGTACTGAGGACATCCCCGAGCCGGGAGACGAGAACCGCGGCACACAAGAACGCGGTGAAGTGATCGTAGATGAAGTCGCGCATCGCTCTTCCTTCCTGACGTTGCCGTCACCGGCGAGGAAGGATAACCCAGCGATGAGGAGCCCGCGCGTTCAGCGGCAAGGAATGGCTGACATCCGCGCGGTATTCGCGACTCGCCGGAAGATCTCAGTGGCGTCCACCAACCATCCCGATCGCTTGTCGGATGGACGTGGCGACCGCGATGGTAGTTGACTTCTAAGTCATGGCCGCACTACCTTGATTCCGTTCCTACACTACGCGCACAGATGACCATCGCGTGCATTTCATCGCACGTTCGAGTGCCTTGGCCATGAAAGAGTCGGACATCGCGACGGTTTCTTGCTGAGGGTGAGGTCGTCGGCATGAACATCGAAATCGTGAAGCTGCGAATCGGGAGGCGGGAGTTCGTGCTCGTGCCGGCGAGCGAATACGATCGCCTGACGAAGCTCGCGGCGCGGGACGGCGTCGACGCCGTCGAATTCGCCAACGCGTCGATCGGTCGCAGCCTGGCGCGCAAACGTCGGACGGCGGGCGTCTCGCAGGCGAAGGTTGCCGCCAAGGCCGGGCTGCGCGTCGAGACTCTCTCGAGGATCGAGAACGGGCACGGCAACCCCACCGTCGCCACGGTGAAGAAGATCCTCCGGGCGCTCGGCGAACGCGTCTCGGGCTAACTCCGGCTGCGTACGAAGGAGAACGATCGGCCGCCGCGGTTCACGACCGCGAGGTCGGGCGACCCCGAGCGATCGAAGTCCGCGATCGAGATCGAAACCGGGCGGAAACCGGTGGCGAAGTTGAACATCCCTCGCGTGAACCCGCCCGTGCCGTCTCCGAGGAGCACCGAAACGCCGGCCGAGCCGCGATTCGCCAGCACGAGATCGAGCCGGCCGTCGGCGTCGACGTCCGCGAGCCGCGCCGAGCGCGGGTCGTTGCCGACGCGGAGGCCCGAGATGACGAAATTCGCAGTGCCCTCGCCGAGGAACACGTCGGCGAACGGATCGAGCGTTCCGTTCTCGTCGACGCCGGACGCCACCACGTCGAGGTGACCGTCGCCATCGAGATCGCCGACGGTGACGCTGCGCAAGTGCTCGGCCACGCCGAAGAACGGCGCGTCGAAGAACCCGCCGAAGCCGTCGCCGCGCCCGATGACGAGCGCGCCGGCGTTCGACGGCGTCGCGCCGACGGCCGCAACGTCGAGCCGAGAGTCCTCGTCGAAGTCCCCCGCGACGATCGATTCCGGCGTGATGCCCGGGTCGATGCGCAGCTCGCCGGCAAATCGTCCCGTCCCGTCGTTGCGTACGATCGACACGGTTCCATCTCCGAGGTTGCCGAGCGCGACGTCCGGGAACGCGTCGCCGTCGAACCGCCCGATCGCGATCGAGGCCGGCTGGAATCCGACCGACGACGAGCGACCCGGCGAGAATCCGCCGAACCCGTCGCCGATGAACGCCACGACTTGATCGGCGGCACCGCGCGTGACCGCAAGGTCCACGATTCCGTCCTGATCGAGGTCGCCCATCGCGATCGCCGTGGCGCCGCTGCCTACCGTGAGCGTCGCGCCGATCGCAAACGTACCCGTGCCTTGCCCGAGGAAGAGCCGCACGAGTCCCGACCCCGCGTCGAGCACCGCGAGGTCGGCGTCGCCGTCGCGATCGAAGTCGGCCGTCACGGAATCGATGGGGTCCGTGCCGGCACTCGTCCGCGGCGCGCTCGTCGGCGTGCCCCCATGATTCAAGAGCAGCGAGAACGTGCTCGAATCCTCGTTGACGGTCACGATATCCGGTCGCGCGTCGGGACCGGCGAGGTTCGCCGCGACGATGGCGACCGGCTTCTGCCCGACCGGGTGCACCAGCGGCGCACCGAAGTTGCCGGCGCCGTCACCGAGCAGCACGACCGCCGAGTCGGTGCCGGAGTTCGCGACGACGAGGTCCATGCGTCCGTCGCCGTCGACGTCGGCGCCGGCGATCGCCGCGGGACGCGCGGACCCGCTGCCCGTCCAGCAGGAGAACGTCTGAGCCGCGGCGAACGCGCCGCCGCCCACGCCGAGCAGAACCGAAACGGTCCCGTCGGCTTGATTGCAAACCGCGATGTCGACGTGCCCGTCTCCCGTGAGGTCGGTCGCGAGGATTGCCGACGGCGAATTTCCGACCGCGAGGTCGGGGCCGAACGTGAAGACGCCGGTCCCGTCGTTGAATGCGACCGAAACCGTGTTCGTCGCGTTGTTCGCCGTTGCGAAATCGAGATTCGAATCTCCGTCTAAGTCGGCGATGGCGACGGCCACGGGGCTGGCGGCAGTTCCCGCTGGAACATCGATGGTCGTGCGGGGGCCGAAGCCACCGAGGCCGTCGCCTCGCCGGAACGTGAGGTTTCCTGTTCGAGCATTCACGCAGAGGAAATCGAGGTGCGCATCGGCGTCGAGCCTCGCAAGACGGGCGGACTGCGGACCGAGGCCCGTCGTCACGGTGGTGGTTTGCGAGAAGCCGGCGCCGTCCCAAAGAAACGTCGTCGCGGACGAGGACCCGGCCTCGGTCACGATGACGTCGAGGTAGCCGTCCTCGTCGAGATCTCCGAGCGCGATCGACGATGGACTCGTGTTGCCGGTTCGGACCGTGATGCTTTCCGGCGGCGCGAAGTCGCCGTTGCCTCGCCCCCGATAGAAGGCGATCGTGGCGGGGCCGTTCAGCTCGTTGCACGTGATGACGTCGAGCAGCCCGTCCTGATCGAGGTCCGCTACTTGGATATCCGAAGGCCCGAGCGTGACGAATTGGTCCAGCGCCGCGTCGAACAGCGGGAACGCGAGCCCGTAGATCCAGCCGCCCGGAAGAATCGGCGTGCCGAGCGGCGTGGCGAGCGATACGTCGACCGCGCCCTGAATGCCGCGCGGAGTGATGGCCTGCAACATGGTCGGGTCGAGCACGACGAGTGACGTCGCCGCGGCGCCGCCGAAGCGAAGCGTCATCCGCGAGGCGTCGAGGAATCCCGCGCCGCGAACGGTGACGAGCGTGCCGCCGGACGTTGGACCATACGGGGGCTCGACCGACGAGATCGCCGGCGCGATGCGATACACGAAGCCGTCGGCGAGCGCGGCGAGACCGCTTGGATTCGAAACGGTGATGTCGACGGGGCCGACGGCGCCGGGCGGCGAGACGGCAGTGATCGTTCGAGCGTCGACGACGTTGAACGGGGTCGCGAGAACGCCGCCGAATCGCACCTCCGTGTCGGCGTTCGTCGTGAAGCCATTTCCGGAGATCGTGACGACGGTTCCGCCGCCGACGGCTCCTTCGTTGGGAGCGACTCCCGTGATCGCGGGGCCGTAGTGGAACGCCGCCGGGATGGAGGAATCGCCGTTGGGATTGTGCACGCGCACGTCCGCATCGCCGGGCGTTCCGGCAGGCGTCGTCGCGATAAACGTGAGACCGTCCGGCGCACTCAGCCCCGACGCGAGCTGACCGCCGACGAAGACTTGCGTCGTCGCGACAGAAGTGAATCCGCTTCCGACGAGCGTGATCGTCGTGCCGCCGCCCGCGGGTCCCTGTCCCGGCGAGACGACGGCGAGCGCCGGCGGGGCATTCGTCCCTTCGACGACGCCGGCCGCAACCCCTCCGCCCGTGAGCGGCGTCCCGTCCGCGGCGTGGAGACCGCTGACGACGAGGCGAAAGCTCGTGCCGACCGGAAGATTGATGGCCGACGTCCCGGTCTGCGAGAGGCGAACGTGAACGCGTCCGGACACGTCGATCGTGATGGAGGAACCGGCGAGCGACAGCGACGCGCCGATCGGACACTCGAGCGCATACGCAGCAATGGAGTGCGCCTCGGTCGCGTTCACGGGCTTGGAAAACCCGATGATGATCTCGTCGTCCGAAACCGACGGGTTCGCGATGGCTCGACCGGAGCCGAGGGTGAGCGGGGTGCTTCGAGTCGAGCCGCCGCCACCACCACCCGAACATCCGCAGACGAGAACTGCCGCAACGCCGAATCCGAGAATGTGTCGCCGCATGTCGAGTCCTCCTTGGGAACCGAATGCGTATCGGAACGATGCGGCGCACGGCTTGAGGTCCTTTCGCCCAACTCGGCTATAATCGCGCCCCTTTCGACGAAGCGACGGAGCACGCATGAACCCGAAGCCGGACCTGAAGGGGCTCTTTCCGCAGGAGATTCGCGATCGCCTCGGCGACGTGAACGACTGGGCCCCGAACCTCTCGAAGATGGTCGCGACGCGAGTCCATCGCGATCGACAGACCGAGTGGTCCGAGCTCAATCGCATCGCGCCCGATCGGCTGGCCGCGCTTCGCGATCGCTTCGAGCTGCAGCAACTGAGGATGACCGAGTGCCGCCGGTCCGAGGTCGACGGGACGCGCAAGTACCTGTTCGAGACCGGCGACGGCGGGCGCATCGAGACCGTGCTCATCCCGAACCGCGAACACAACACGCTCTGCGTCTCATCGCAGGTCGGCTGCCCGCTCGGCTGCCGCTTCTGCGCGACGGCGACGATCGGCTACAAGCGCAACCTCGACGCCGCCGAAATCGTCGCGCAGCTCTACCAGGTGCGCAGCCATTCGTGCGTGAAGATCACCGACGTCGTCTTCATGGGCATGGGCGAACCGTTCCTCAACTACGACAACGTTGTCCGTGCGGCACGCCTCATGAACGCGTCCTACGGCCAGGCGATCGGGCGCAAGCACATCTCGATTTCGACGAGTGGAGTGCCGCACGCGATCCGCCGCTTCGCCGACGAAGGCTGGCAGTTCCGTCTGCTCTTCAGCTTGCACTCCGCGGACGCGGCGAAGCGTCTCGCACTGATGCCGCAGCACGACGTGTATCCGATGGACGAGCTCCTCGACGCGATCGCGTACTACCACGACAAGATGCGCGAGAAGCGCTGGATGATCCTCGAGTACGTGGCGATCCCGGGCGTGAACATGGGCGACGAGGACGTCGAGGCCCTCGAGCGCATCGTGAAGTCTCGCGGCTTCAAGTTCCTCGTGAACATCATTCCGTTCAACCCGATCGGCAACGAGTTCCGCGCGCCGACGCGTGCCGAGGTGAAGGCGTTCCAGGCGAAGCTCAAGCGGTTGAGCGTTCCGATGGAGACGCGCTACTCGGGCGGTTGGGACATCGCGGCCGGGTGCGGCCAGCTCGCCGCGATCACCGGCGCGGAAGCGGCCATGGCGTAGCGACGAGCACGAGTCGAGCGGAATCGAACGGCGGTTCGAGGCGCCGGTCGGCGGCGACGCGGTAATCGTCCGTCCGCATGTCGAAGAATCGCGCGCCGAGTCGAATCGGCGCGTCGGACAGCTCGCCAATTCGGAAGTGACCGCACGCGTCCGCCTTGGCCCCGCGTCTCGCAAAGAACTGATCGAACGGCGCGGGCAGATCGAGAGAAACGTGAACCCAAGTCCCCGTGAGAGGCGCGCCCGTATCGTCCAAGGCGTCCCCTTCGACCACGAGTTCGGGACCGAGCGTGAGTTCGACGTCGGCGCGAATCCTCGGCGGTGCGGGAAGCTCGACCGGGATGGCGCCTGGCGCGAATCCGTCCGCGTTGACGACCAGCCACGTCGGCGCGTCGAAGAGGCCGCGGATCGAGAACTCGCCGCGGGCGTTCGTGTAGACGCCGACGTCGCTGAACCATTTCTTGTCCCATCGCCACGCCGCCACGTTCGCGTTGGCGATCGGTGCGCCTGTCGCTCGCGCGACGACCCGACCGCAGACCGCGCGTCCCCGGCCGACGATGCACGTGACCTCGCGCGTCTCGCCTTCGCGAACCTCGAATCCGGGAAGCATCAAGCGAGGGTAGGTCGGGTGAGAGACCCACAAGCCCGTGTAACGACCTGGCCGAAGCGTGTCGAAGACGAACGTGCCGTCCACTCCGGTGTTCGCGTGATGCCAATCCTCCGTCTCGGCTGCGGTGATGATGGCATCATCGAGCGGATGCCCTTCGGGATCGAGCACGAGACCGCGGACCCTTGCGGCGGGCCGCAGCTTGATTCGCGCCTCGTGGCTCACGTCGTCGAAGGAGAGAGTCGTCGCGTTCCGGACGTAGCCCGGCTTCGACGCGTCGAGTCGGACCTCGGTGGCGTCGCGGAACCAATCGCTCTCGCGATCTGGCAGGGTCGCAACGAAGCGCCCGGCTCGATTCGTCGGCGTCGGCTCGCTCGCCGCGCCCGAGACGATTGCGCCTTCGATCGGCTCACCCGTTACCGCGTCGATGACCACTCCGGAAACCGTTCCGACGTGGCGGAGCGCGAGGTCGACTTCCTCGTCGCTCCCGTCACGAAGCGAGAACTCTCGAAGCGCGCGCGAACAGCCGAAAGCCGTCACCATCAAGGTCAGATCGTCCATCGGAACCAAGCGCAGACGATACTCGCCGTCGGCGTTGGTGGCGGCAGACCTCATGTCGTCGACCCATCCACGCGGGATTTCGAAGAGCGCGACGCCCAGGGCCTCGACGCGCGCGCCGGCAACGGGAGATCCGCTCTCGTCGCGAACGTGACCGTGAACGAGCGGTGACGGAAGGAGGACGATCGTCGCCGGCTCGCCGCCGCATCGCGCGACGGCTCCGATCGCGAGCCCGTAGTCGGGGTGCGAGACGATGAGCGGCGTCGGCGCGCCCTCGCCAACGCACGGAAGCTCGAACGTCCCGTCGGGCAACGAACGGCTTTCGACCGCCGGCGCCTCATCGAAACTGCGGATGCCGCTCGGCACGATGCGGGCACCGGCCACCGCGCGTCCCTCCGCGTCCACGATGCGTCCCGTGATCCCGGGTCGGCGTCCGAGGATGACCGTGCCCACGTCGAGGCGCCCCCAACTCGGCGGACCCAGCTGGCGAAGAGTCACGATGCCTCGTGCGACGTCGTCCGCGCGAGCAAGGAGCGCGACGCGCTCGGTGCCCGCGGGAAGTCGAAGGCGGAATCGACCCGTCTGGTCGGCGCGAACTTCGACTGCGCCTTCGAAGTCGAGCGCCGCCGCGGTCGGGTCGGGCTTCGCGCGAACGATCGCCGACGGCACCGCGGCGCCGGCCGGATCGACGACGACGCCGAAGACGTCGACTCGACCGATCAGCGTCGCAACGATTCGCTTGAAGAATCCCGGCTCGTCGATTGGCGTGGCAATGGAACGCCGACTCTCGAGCGGAGCCGTCACGGATCCGTCGACATCGGTGACAGCGCTGCGAGTCGTCGCCGCACGCGTCGGCATCGACAACGACCTGCCGTCCAAATGCGGGCGTGCGAGCCAGACGACGAAGAGCGACACGCCGAGCAGTACGCCACTCCACGGGAGAATTCGAGTTGCGGCCTTCATGACAAGTCCTCCCATTCTGCGTTCGTCCACTCGCTGGCCGATTCGATGGCGTAGTGCGACGACGTCTCCGCACCGAAATTCCAGCCCCTTCGGAGATCTTTCGTCGGATATCCTCGCGCGCCCATGAGGCTAGATCTCGGACGCCGCGACCATCTCACCTTTCGCGGCAACGTGAAGGGCGGGCGACACGGTTGGCTGCGCCTCACGCCCGCGTACTCGCTGCACGTCGTTGAGGAGATCCTCGAAGACTCGGCTCGCGGCACTCGCGCGCTCGATCCGTTCTCGGGCAGCGGGACGACCCCGCTCGCGTGCGCGGCGCTCGGGATCCCCTGCGACGCGGTCGAGATCAACCCGTTCCTCGCGTGGCTCGGGAACGTGAAGCTCCGCCGATTCGTCGACGACACGGCGGCTCGATTGCGCACGCACGCGCGAGCGATCGTCGCGGCCCGACGCGCACGAAGGGCGTGGATTCCGCCGATTCACGACATCGAGAAATGGTGGGACGCGTCGACCCTTCGCGATCTCGCGGCGATTCGGGCCATGCTCGCGAACGCGGACGATGACGTCGCGGATCTTGCGAAGGTCGCATTCTGTCGCACGGCGATCGACACGGCCAACGTGAGCTTCCGCCATCAGTCGATGTCGTTTCGACAGCGCGCCGCGCTCGAGTCGTCCGTGGCCTCTCAGTTCGTCGCCGCGGCCGACGCCGTTGCGGACAGCCTCGCCGCCGACCTGCCGCGAGCCGATGCGCGGGTCGTCGTCGGGGACTCGCGCGCGCTCGACGCGGTGCTCTTGCCGAGCACGTACTCGCTCGTGATCACGAGCCCGCCGTATCCGAACCGCATGAGCTACGTCCGCGAGCTTCGCCCCTACATGTACTGGCTCGGATTCCTCGAGAGCGGTCGCGAGGCGGGCGAGCTCGACTGGCGCGCGATCGGCGGCACGTGGGGATGCGCGACGAGCAACCTCGGTTCGTGGCAACCGTCGAGCGAGGGCGGCCTGCCGGAGCTGGATCGCATCGCCGACAAGATAGCGGCGCGCCAACCGATTCTCGGTCGCTACGTGCGGCGCTACTTCGAGGATGTGCGCGTGCATCTCGCGAGCCTGCGTCGCGTGCTTCGACCGGGCGCGCGCTGCCACTACGTCGTCGGCAACTCGAAGTTCTACGACACGCTCGTGCCCGTCGAGCGGCTGTACGCGGCGCTCTTCGAGCAAACGGGCTTCGAAGACGTCTCGATCGACGTGATTCGAAAACG
>JACOTG010000183.1 GCA_016178505.1 Planctomycetota bacterium | reverse complement strand
TATCGGCCCGTTCCCCAGTACCCGCGGCCTTTCAGGCCGCGGGCTGGGGATTGCTGGCGGCGGCGGGCGGGGTACCCGGCCGAAGGCTGGGTCTGCTGCGTTGCTCCTCCTCAGAGATACTTTCCACTGTATCGCATCGTCGTCGCGCCTTGCATCTGACCCGCCGGCGCCAGCAACGCGACCACGTCGCCTAGTGAGACAGGCTCTTAGTCCGGAGCGACGTTGGGGGGATCTTTCCTCGCCGAATTTCGCGGGATCCCGCGGCTCGTCATCGCCGACAGGATGAGGCGCTGGTAGAGCGCGGCACCTTTGTAGAAGCGATGCTCGGCCGCCGACGAACCGATGCCGAGCTGCACGGCGATGTCCCCGATCGTGCACTGTTCGAAGAGGCGCAAGCGGACGACGTCGCGCACGTCATCCGGCAAGGCTTCGAGGGCCTCCCTCATCGCGGCCGCTTTCTCCTTGTAGTGAGCGACCCGGCTCGGGGTCGTCGACGCAATGGGAAGCGGCAGCGAAGAGGCGTTGGAATCGTCCGAAGCTCCCGACATCTGCGCAGACAGCGACAGCGCCGACTCACCGCCGCCGCGCTTCTGCGCCTCCTCGTAAGAGACGGCGTCGCGAATCCGATGGTCGACGATCGTGAGGAACCACGTCCGGAACGCTCGTCGTCCCCGCCACTCGCATCGACGACGGTCGCGCCACGCGATCAGGAGCGCATCCTGGAAGATGTCTTCAGGAGTTGTCCGCTCCTTGAGCAAGCGCCCCATGCGAGACTCGATCACGACCAAGAGCGACGCCGGGCCGATCGATTGGATCAGCTCGTCGAAAGCCTCCGGCGAGCCCGAGTGGAGCGGATCGACGCCGTCGCCGTCGCGATCGCCAACCATGAAGCCCCCTCCGCGATTCCCCATGCGAAAGCCCAGGACGAACCCCGGGCGAGAATCGTGCTGATTGTAAGGGACTTCGCGGGCGACCCGCAAGAAATGGCTCGCGGAGGCGCGTCGACCTCACCCGCGATCATGCGACGGCCCGGGCTCGTCGTGGCCCAGCGCTCTTGGTTTGCGCGGGTCGGGCTCACGGCCTTCTGATGTGCCGAGCTGGAGCGCGACGCGACGAGTCCCGAGCGCGGCATTGGGGCCGGCTCGACGCTGCAGAGTGAATCGTCGCGTCACTTGCTCGCGCGCGGCCAGACGGGCGCGAAGGTGATCGTGATGGCCCAGCGTTCTTGGTTTGCGGGGGTCGCGCTCACGGCCTTGTGATGCGCCGAGCTGGAGCGCGACGCGATGACACCCGAGCGCGGCATCGAGGCCGGCTCGCCGCCGCAGTCGCGTTGGACTTGGCGAGTGAGGGCGAGGAGGCGGGCGCGGACCTTCTTGATTTGAGCGCGCTTCGCGATCGTGACGACTCGGACGGCGACGACCGAGCGGTTGCCGGGGGGCTCGGCCAACGCCGCCGTCACCTCGCGGCGCGCCTGATCGAGAACGAGCTGCACGACGCCGGTGATCGACTCGGGCGTGGGGCGGCCTCGCTTCATCAGCGATCGCGCCGAGCGGCGGATGTGATCGAGGTCGGTCTCGTACCACTTCTCGATCGTGCCGCGGTTGGGGCGCGTCTCTTTCAGTCGCAGCAGCCCCGCGCGTTCGAGCGCGTTCACGTGGTGGTAGAGGCGCGTCGGCGGCTGGCCGAGTAGCGCGGCGACCTGCATCGTCGTGCGCGGCGCTTCACCGAAGAGTTCGATGAGGCGCAGCCGCAACGGATGCGCGAGCGCACGAAGCTGCGCCACGTTCTCGTGAAGCGCAGGCGCGCCTCGCCCCTTCCGCCCGCGCGATGCCTTCGCCATCCGGCCGCACCTCTCGTTTCTCGACAGTTCGATGGCGCACACCTTATCGGTGAGGCGACCGATTGACAACGACCACGATTATTCATTACAAGTTGAATAATCATTTTGACCGTGACGCCGTATACGGGCCGCGGTGACGAAACTCAGGAGGCCGCCCATGACTCAGCACGAATCGACGTTTCTGGCCGCGTGCATCACGTTCTCGACCCTTCCGGCGATGGCCGGTGACTTACCCGCGACCGACCCCGAGCCCACGAAAGGCACGTTCGTCATGCGCGTCCTCGAGAAGGACGTGGGCCGCGAATCGTTCGAACTGAGCGCAGACGGGTGGCACTCGAAGGGCACTTACGACGTCTTCGGCGTGCAGAAGGGCAGCTTCGAAATCACCGAGAAGCGCGCCGCCGGTTCGACGACGATCTCCGGCAAGGCCAACATCAAGGGACACGACACGTCGCTCGAGGCGACGCTCACGCCCGAACGCTTCGAGAGCCGCGTCGAAAGCAATCCTCCGTCGACCCTCGACCTGAAAGGCAAGCCGGCGCCGGTTCCCTACCAAGACATCATCTGGGCGTACTTCATCGACATCGGTCAGGCGCTCGCGCCGCGGGTCGCGGGCGGCACGCTCAAGGCCGGCGACTCGATCGACCTCCTCGAGCTGACGACGGCGAAGACGTTCGCGTGCAAGGTTCGTGAGTTCTCGGCGTCGCAGCGCCTCCACGACGGCGCGCCGTTCTCGATTTTCACGTTCGAGTTGTCTATGGCCGGCGTGGCCGACGGGACGCTCGTGACGACGCCGAAGGGAACGCCGGTCTACTTGACGATTCCCGGTCAAAAAGTCGACATCCGCCTCGAAGGCTATGAGGACTTGAAGCCGCCTCCCTCGAGCGGCCGCACGATCGTCGATTCGGGCGAGTGGCTGAAGCTCCTCTCGAAGGCCGAGCACACGGTCGCGATCGAGACGAAGGTGATGGTCCCGATGCGCGACAAGGTGAAGCTCGCGACGGACGTGTATCGGCCCGAGAAAGAGGGCAAGGTTCCGACGGTGCTCGTGCGCACGTGCTATGGGCGCGAGATCTCGGCGCTGCAGTACGGGACCTTCTTCGCGCGCCGCGGCTACGCGGTCGTGGGCCAGGACGTGCGCGGTCGCTACGATTCGGAAGGGACCTTCGAGCCGATGCGTCAAGAGGAGGCCGACGGATCCGACACGCT
>JACOTG010000182.1 GCA_016178505.1 Planctomycetota bacterium | reverse complement strand
GCGTGACGAGGCGGATGATCGGCGCGTCCTCGTCCTCGGCTTCCGCAACGGCGCCGGTGCGCGGCGTGACGGTCGTCGCCGATGCCGGGCTCGAGGCCGGCGCCGCGGGCTCGACGTCGTAGTACTTCTTGAGCGCTCGGCGGAGCGACTCGTCCTCCGCGATCGCGCCCGACACCTCGAGACCGAGCACGAACCGCAAGTGGTCGAGCTGGAACGCGAAGAGCGGATCGGCGAACGCGACGATGAGCTTGTTCCCGGTGCGCTTCACCGGGACCACGGCGTGCTCGCGCGCGACCTCCACGGGAACGGACGCGATCACGTCTGGTGGAATCACGCCCTTGTCGAGGTTGACGAACGGCAGCGACGCCTGCTTCGCGAGCGCGCGGGAAACTTGGGCCGAGTCGGTGTGACCGAGCGCCACGAGGGCTTGGCCGATCTTGGCGCCCTTCTGGTACTGGTAGGTCAGCGCTTCCTGGACCTGCTCCTCGGAGACTGCGCCCATCTCTTTGAGGATCTGGCCGAGTAGTGGCCGTCCGCTCGCCATCGTGCTCCTCGGAGACTCGGCCGAGTGCGCCGCCGTCCCCGTCTCGAGGAATTCGCCGCCACCGCGACGAAAACTGGACTCTAGGCCATGCGGCGAATCGCGTCAAGGCGCGCGGCCGGGTCGATTGACTCGTTCGGGCGTTCTGCTATGGTGCCGCGCGTCATGAATCGCGTCTCGATCGGGCGGCATCGAGGGACGGCCGCCACCCATCTTCTCCTGCTCGTGCTTGCGGCGGCATGTCCGTCTTGCTGCGCGCTCTTCTGTCCGCCGCCGCCGCCGCTCGAGGCCGACTTGTGCACACCCGAGCGCGCGTACGATTCGTTCAAGAAGGCGGTCGAAGTGGCGAACTCTGAAGTCGAGTTCCGGTGCTTGAGCCGCAAGCTCAAGGACGAGCAGGGCCTGAGCTGGTTCAAGTATCGCGCCGGGCGCGGCCAGTTCATGTCGGCGCACAAGTCAGAGGTTCGCGCGTTCCTTTCGTCCGAGTTGAAGCGCGTGCTCTACCACCCGGACAATCCGAACCTCGCCAAGCTCGAGCTGACGTCCGCCGACCAACGAGGCGAGTTCCTGTTGATCAACGAACCCGAGTTCCGCATCACCACTCACGCGCCGGCGAGCGGCGAAGATCCCTCGGCGGAAACGAGATTCGAAGGAGACTGTCCCGTTCCCATCGAGCAGCTCGTGCATCGCGATCCGAGCGGGGCCGGGCTTTCGTTGTCGTTCCAGCCTGTCGCGGAGGGCTGGCCGTCGAGCCGTCCGATTTCCGAGGTCATCGTTCGAAACCAATGGCGCTTCTACGAGATCCTCGACATCTCGAAAACGCCGTTCCCATCGGGCGACGCCAAGGCAGCCGGCGACAAGCCGAAGCCCTGATCGTCGCGAGCAAGGAAACTCACATGGCGAAGTACGTTCACTATTTTGGAAATGGTCAGGCCGAAGGCGACGCTTCGATGAAGCCGCTCCTCGGAGGCAAGGGATCCGGCCTTTGCGAGATGACGAAGCTCGGAGTCAACGTGCCCCCCGGCTTCGTGATCTCGACGGAGACGTGCAAGTATTTCTACGATCACGACCGTCGCTACCCAGACGGGCTCGAAGCGGAGATCGACGCGAACGTGCGCCGCCTCGAAGACGCGATGGGCGCGACGCTCGGCGGCGATCCTCCGCTTCTGGTCTCCGTGCGGAGCGGGGCCGCGCTCTCGATGCCCGGGATGATGGACACGGTCTTGAACCTTGGCATGAATCGCGCCGTGCTCGATCGCCTGACCAAGCGAACGGGCAACGCGCGCTTCGCGTGGGACGCGTACCGCCGCTTCATCCAGATGTTCGGAGACGTCGTGATGAACGTCGATCGCCATCGGTTCGAGGCCGAGCTCGACGCGGTGAAGAAGAAGTCGGGCGCGGCCCGCGACACGGACCTCGGCGCGGCGCAGCTCGAAGAGGTCACGAACCAGTACTTGCGCGTCTACCGCGAGGCGACGGGTCAGCCGTTCCCCGAGGATCCGCGCGTTCAGCTCCGCCACGCGATCGATGCGGTGTTTGGTTCGTGGATGAACGAGCGCGCGGTGAAGTACCGCCAGATCTACAAGATCACCGGGCTCCTCGGCACCGCCGTGACCGTGCAAGCGATGGTCTTCGGCAACCTCGGCGATTCGTCCGGAACGGGCGTCTGCTTTACCCGCGACCCCGCCACGGGTGAGAACGTCTTCTACGGCGAGTTCCTGCTGAACGCACAGGGCGAGGACGTCGTCGCCGGCACGCGTACTCCGCAACCCATTCGCGATCTCGAGAAGGCGATGCCGGTCGTCTACAAGCAGCTCGTGGACATCAAGAATCGCCTCGAGCGCCACTTTCACGACGTGCAGGACTGCGAGTTCACCGTGCAGGAAGGCAAGCTCTTCATCCTCCAAACGCGAACCGGCAAGCGCACGGCGCGCGCGGCGGTGAAGATCGCTTGCGACATGGTGGCCGAGAAGATGATCGACGAGAAGACGGCGACGTTGCGCGTCGATCCCGCGGATCTCGATCAACTCCTCCATCCAACGTTCGATCCCAAGGCGAAGAAGGAAGTGATCGCGAAGGGCATTCCGGGCTCGCCGGGCGCCGCGGTCGGACGCGTCGTCTTCACGGCCGACGAGGCAGAAGCAAAAGGCGGCGCGGGCGAGGCCGTGATCCTCGTGCGCACCGAGACGTCGCCCGAGGACATCGGCGGCATGCACGCCGCGAAGGCGATCCTCACCGCGCGCGGCGGCAAGACGTCTCACGCTGCGGTCGTCGCACGCGGAATGGGCAAGTGCTGCGTCGTCGGCTGTTCGGACATCACGCTCGACCTCGACAAGAAGCAGTTCACGGCGCGCGGCGGCGTGGTGGTGAAGGACGGCGATTGGATCTCGGTCGACGGTACGAGCGGCGAGGTCGTGCTCGGCCGCGTGCCGACCGTCGACGCCGAGCTCGGCGCCGAGTTCGAGAAACTCCTCTCGTTCGCCGACAAGTTCCGAACGCTGCGCGTCCGCGCCAACGCGGACGTTCCTGCCGATGCGCGCATGGCGCACCGCTTCGGCGCCGAGGGCATCGGGCTGTGCCGCACCGAGCACATGTTCTTCGAAGGCGATCGCATCTTGGCCGTGCGTGAGATGATCCTCGCGAACGGAGTCGAGGAGCGAAAGCGGGCGCTCGCGAAGCTCCTCCCGATCCAACGCGAGGACTTCGTGGGGATCTTCCGCGAGATGCAGGGGCTGCCGGTGACGATCCGGCTGCTCGATCCGCCGCTCCACGAGTTCCTGCCGCAGGAACCCGAAGCCCAAGCCGAGATGGCGCGGATCTTCAACACGACCATCGACGTCATCCGGAAGAAGGTGAACGCGCTCCACGAGTTCAATCCGATGATGGGCCACCGCGGCTGCCGCCTCGGCGTCACGTATCCCGAAGTCTACGACATGCAGACGACGGCGATCTTCGAGGCCGCGTGCGCCGTCACGCGCGAAAAGAAGAGCGTCATCCCCGAGATCATGATCCCGCTCGTCGGCTCGGTTGCCGAGTTCGATTTCTTCGAGACGCGCATCCGGCAGATCGGCAAGGACGTGATGGCTCGCGCCGGCGTCAACGTCGCGTATCTCGTCGGCACGATGATCGAAGTCCCGCGCGCGGCGCTGCTCGCCGCGGAGATCGCGAAGTCAGCGGAGTTCTTCTCGTTCGGGACGAACGACCTCACGCAGATGACGTTCGGGTTCAGCCGCGACGACTCCGGCACGTTCCTTCCGGCCTATCTCGAGCACAAGATCCTCGCCGACGATCCGTTCCAAACCCTCGATCGCGACGGAGTCGGCCGGCTCGTGAAGCTCGCGGTGACCGAGGGCAGGAGCGCCCGTCCGACGTTGAAAGTTGGAATTTGCGGCGAGCATGGCGGCGACCCGTCGTCGGTCGCCTTCTGTCACGAGGCCGGGCTCAACTACGTCTCGTGCTCCCCGTTCCGCGTTCCGATCGCGCGCCTCGCCGCGGCTCAAGCGGCGATCCAAGGGAAGGCCGCGAAGGACGCCGCGTTGTAGCGCCAGTGAGCGTGCGGCTCGGACGCGAGCGTCGCACGGGCGACTTCACGCCGATCACCGATTCCAGATCTCGGGGGCCACAGTCTCGTCGGCGTCGTGACGCCGATCGCTATTTCGCCGCCTCAGCCGCGAGAGCCTTCATCTCCTGCTCGGAGACGTCGAAGTTCGCGTACGTCGCGCTGACGTCGTCGTGCTCGTCCAGCTCTTCGAGGAGGTTGAATACCTTCTTCACGGCGGGGCCCGAGACGGGAACGACCGTCTTCGGGACGTTCGTGATCTCTGCCGACTTCGTGACGACTTTCTTGTCGACGAGCGCTTTCTTGATCTTCTCGAAATCGGACGGGCTTCCGAGCACCTCGAAGACGAGGTCGCCGGTCCGCACGTCGTCCGCGCCGGCATCGAGCGCCGCCGACATGAGCGCTTCCTCGTCCATGGCCGAGCGTTCGACCGTGAAGAATGCGCGCTTCTCGAACATCCAACCGACGGAGCCCGATTCGGCCATCTTGCCGCCGCATCGGTCGAAGATGTTCCGGATCTCCGAGACGGTCCGTGCGCGATTGTCGGTCACCGCGTCGACGAGGATGGCGACGCCGCCCGGCCCGTAGCCTTCGTACGTCACCTCGGTGAGAGTCTCGCCTTCGAGGTCGCCGGTTCCCTTCTTGATCGCGCGCTCGATCGAATCCTTCGACATGTTTGCGGCGCGCGCCTTGTCCATCGCGTACTTCAGTTTCAAGTTCATGTCGGGATCGGCGCCGCCGTGGCGCGAAGCCGACGTGAGCATCTTCGCGATCTTCGAGAAGACCTTGCCCTTCTTGGCGTCGCTGGCGGCCTTCGCGTGTTTGATGGTCGCCCAATGTGAGTGTCCAGACATGATTGGCTCCGCGCTGGTTGGATGCGATGTCGTTGCCGGAGACCGAGGCTCTCCGGGGCACACGCGCGCTAACCTAACTGTCGTCTCCAGGCTTGTCAATTGAACGAAGATCGCGCGCGACGCGCCGCGAACGGGCTCGTGCGACGGCACGAGCGACGGTTGCTCCGAGGGCCGCTGGGTTCGTCAGGCGCGACCGGAAGACGCGCTCGAACCCGGCATTCGAGAGCGCTGCCGCCGTCGTTGCACCGATGGCGACGGTGGCGAGCGTGGCGACAAGACGGCGCATCCGCCTCGGCCCGGCGCACTTCACGAACGCCGACACCCCGCTCGGGCTCGCGAATACGGCCGCGCCGAATTCCCCCGCGTCGAGTGCGCGGCGGATTCCTTCGGGCATGCGTGACGCGAGCACGGTGCGATACGCCTCGACCCGCGTGACTCTCGCGCCCAACGACCGTAGACCATCGGCGATCTCCCGCCTTCCGTTCGCCGCCGCAGGCAAGAGCACGCGTCGATCTCCAAGATCGCGCTGCGATGCGAACATCGCCAGGACGCCACGGCCGGATGCGTCGTTCGGACGCAGCGCCTTCCGAAATCCGGCGGCGCGCGCCGCCCGTGCCGTCGCCGGTCCTACGGCGATGATCCGCGCGTGGCCAAGGTCCTGTACCTTTTGTCCGCTTCGTGCGAGGGCCGCCACGAAAGCATGGACGCTGGCACGGCTCGCGAACACGACGTCGGTGAATTGCGCCGCCCGCGATGCGGCGCGCTCGAGCCCTCGACGTCGTCTTGGTCCGCGAGTGCGAATGGCCGCGAACGTCTCCGGTCGGTACCCGCGGCGACGGAGGATCTCCGCGAGCGCTGCCGCGTCGCCTTCCGCTCGCGCGATGAGGACGCGCAGCTTCAGTGCTTCTGCGGCTCCGCGGGCTGTCAAAGGAATCGACTCCTGTAAATGGCGACGCGGTTTACAGAGCGGCGCAACGCGCGGCGTCTCGGGCCATTGTGTCGCCTCGAATCCGTCACTGTAAAGGTGACTTACCTGTCCATTGATGCCAGGGAGCTGGCCGTCGTGATGCTTTCCCGCGGAATGCGGGTGTTTCGACGCCTGCACCCCATTGGCATGAATGTTGTTGTTCCGCGGGCGTTGCACCGGCTGGCGGTGCAGGGTGGACGGAGGAACGGTGCCATGGCCTTCAGCGTCGAGTCGACATCAGCGCACTGTCTTCCGTCTGGACCGGAACGAGGAGGCAAAGAGCGAGCGAAATCGAGTTCAACGACCATGTCAGGGGTCAGAAGCCCGAGCGTATCGTGTGAAAATGGTAAGTTCGTGAAGCAAACCCTAAAAATCTGCCCTAGGGAATTGGCGTGATCTGACCGCTGACGTCGGTGATTGAACGAAGAGAGGCGCCGCGATGTGCGGCGCCTTTCTTTTTGATGCGCGGAGTGAATGCGAAGGACTATCGCTTGCTGAACTGGAAGCTACGGCGTGCGGCCTTGCGACCGTACTTCTTGCGCTCCTTCATTCGACTGTCGCGCGTCAAGAGACCTTCGGCGCGCAGCCGGTCTTCGGTGTTTGGATCGACGAGCTTCAAGGCGCGAGCGATTCCGAGGCTCACGGCGCCGGCTTGCCCGGTGGGACCGCCTCCCGTGACGCGAGAGATCACGTCCCACTGCCCTGCCGAGTTCGTGGCGCGCAACGGCGCGAGCACCGCTTCCTGCTCGCGCACGGTCGGGAAGTAATCGTTGAGCTCGCGTCGATTGATGACGATCGCTCCCTTGCCGCGCTTGATGCGAACCCGCGCTACCGCGGTCTTTCGCCTTCCCGTGCCCCAAGTGACCTGCTCAGCCGCGCCCACCACGCTCACCTCCTCGCACTCGATTTCGCCGCGACGTCAAAGACTTCCGGCCTCTGTGCACCATGCGGGTGCTCCGTGCCGGCGTAAACCTTCAGCTTCGTGAACATCGACCGCCCGAGCTTGCTCTTCGGCAGCATGCGACGCACGGCCAATTGAATGACCTCGTCGGGCCGGGTGTCGAGCATCTCTCCGAGCGATCGTTCTCGTTGTCCACCGGGATAGCCGGTGTACCACTGGTGATTTTCCTGTTCGCGCTTTCGGCCGGTCACGCGAATCTTCGCCGCATTCACGACCACCACGAAATCACCCGTGTCGACGTGCGGCGTGTACGTCGGGCGGTGCTTGCCCATCAATACCATCGCCACTTTCGCCGCCAGGCGTCCCAGCACCTGGTCGGTTGCGTCGACCAAGAGCCAGCGAGGATTCGCTTGGCCCGTCTTCACCATCGCCGTTTTCATGAGCCGTGTGCCTCGTTCGTCTGCCGGAGAGCCGGTCAGAACTCTTTCTTCTCGCCTTCGGTCCGCCACTCCTCGCGAAGAGGACGAACGGGGACCCGGATCTTCGCGAACTCGTCGCTCGGCTGGGAGTAGCTCAGCACGAGGACCTTCTTGTCCAAGTACGACTTGCCGTATTCCACGGAGACGACGTCGCGCAAGCCGGCGACGACGACCTCGTAGCGCGCGGACAACCGGTCGACGTCACCCCAGATCGCAACGCCCTCGACCGTCTCGCCCGGCTTGATCGTCTTCGGTCGTTCGGCAATCGATGCCAGCGGCTTGCCGAGCGCGCGCTCCAGTTCGGCTTCGGCCTTCGGATAGCAGCCCTCGATGAAGCTCTTCTTCCGGTCCGTGTCGAGGCGAAAGGCGAGGTTGAACGGGAGCTCTTCGCTCGTGGAGTTCTTCACCGAGAACAAGAGGTACCAGCGAAGCGGCGCTTGACCGTTGGCTTCGGTGACGTGCATCAGGCCGAAGCGTTGGGAGCTGAAGTCGAGCTTCCACGGCGCCTTGCCGGTATCGGAGTCCTGCGCCGATGCAGTCGATCCCGCCAGCCCGAAGGCGACGACGGCACTCAACAGGATCCCCTGTCCCCTACTCATGGTGTCCTCCGTCTTTGATCGTGCTTCGGGCCCACGTCCAACGATCGACGTCCAACGAACGGCGAATCGAAAACAAGGGGCGCGAACATATCAGTACCCCTCGTCGTCGTCAAGAAACGGAGTCAGCGACGACCGTGCGCGGACTAGTTGTCCGACATGACGCGAAATTTCTCGAGCGCCGACTCCGGCCCCACCTTGAAGATCTTCTCCGGGAACTCCGTGATGTCCACGTCGTCCACGGCGCCGTTCAGATACAAGCAGTTGATCTTGAACCGGTGGTTCATCGAATCCTCGTCGTCGTCGCAGACGATGAGTTGGGACGCCGGCTTGGTGAAATCGAACTTGTAGTCCTTCTGGTTTCGGCAAGCGTAGCTCGTGTACTCGGAAGTCAACGTGTCGTAGTGATTGAAGGCTTCGAAGACGGCCTTCTTGCCGATTGCCTCGTCGTACGTGCGCTGCGCGAGATCCTTGTCCCCGGGGCACATGAACAACGCGACTTCCTTCTCGTCGTGCTCGATCATCTCGGTTTTCCAGAGCTCGCCCAAGAACTTGAATCCCGACTGGGTCGGATAGTGATGAAACCTCTCCTGGTAGAGCGTGATCTCCTGGAATTGGTGTGAAAGGTTCACCTTGCACGCGGTGACGTTCGCCTGGTCCGTGACGCCGACGATCTTCGGGAGGAGGATCCCGAGCAGCACGGCGATGATCGCGACGACCACCAGGATCTCGATGAGCGTGAAGCCGGAGTTCGATCTTGCCTTCACTGCAGGCACTTCCTTTCTTTTCTTCTCTCGCTCTTGCCGCGCCACGCCGGGCGCCCCGTCGAGTCTATCCGAGATGCGACCCGACGCGCAACGACTCGTTCCGTACGTGCCGGCAGCAACGTCGCCGAGCCGACGGGGAAGCCCGCGAGATCGGAGTGGGAAGGGCTCGGCGATCACGTGCCCATTTCCCACGAGCTCAGGTACTTTTCCTGCTCGGCCGTGAGCTTGTCG